>JAPXTA010000098.1:0-20014 GCA_033812735.1 Hyphomicrobiaceae bacterium
ACTTGCTGCGGCTATCGCCGGATCGCAAGTCGCGGGTACTCAGTAGTTGTAAGCGCGTTCGCCGTGATCGACGATGTCGAGGCCCTCGCGCTCCTGATCGGTCTCGCGACGCAGGCCGACGATGATGTCGACGAGCTTGAACAAGATTGCCGAGCCGATGCCGGACCAGAGGATCGTGAAGCCGACGGCCTTCGACTGGGTGACCAACTGGGTCATCATGTCGTAGTCGCCGACCTTGCCTGCCGTATAGTCGAACACGCCGGTGCCGCCAAACGCCGGATTGGCGACGATCGCAGTACCGATCGCGCCAATGATGCCGCCGACGCCGTGGACGCCGAAGACGTCGAGCGAGTCGTCGTAGCCAACGCGGTTCTTGATGATCGAGCAGAAGATGTAGCAGACCAGACCGGCGACGAGGCCGAGGATGATCGAGCCCATCGGGCCTGCAAGTCCGGCTGCCGGTGTGACGGCAACAAGACCGGCGACAGCACCCGATATGAGGCCGAGAAGGCTCGGCTTACCCTTTTCGATCTGCTCGGCGAACATCCAGGCCAACGCGGCGCCAGCGGTGGCGACGAAAGTGTTGACCATGGCGAGAGCTGCGGTGCCGGCGGCTTCGAGTGCAGAACCGGCGTTGAAGCCGAACCAGCCGACCCACAGCAATGCACCGCCAATGGCGGTCATCGTGAGCGAGTGTGGAGGCATGGATTCACGGCCGTAGCCGACGCGCTTGCCGATAATGAGCGCACCGACGAGGCCGGCGATTCCGGCGTTGATGTGAACGACTGTACCGCCAGCGAAGTCGAGTGCGCCCCACTGGAAGAGCATGCCGGCGTTCGCATTTGCGGCTGCGAGGGCTGCTTCGGCAGCCGTCTTCTTGGCTGCGTCAGTGCCTGCTTCGGCAACTGCCTTGGCTGCGGTTGCGATTGCTTCCGGGCCGGCCCAATACCAGACCATGTGGGCCATCGGGAAGTAGATGAAGGTTACCCAGAGAGGGATGAACAGCATGATCGCAGGGAACTTCATGCGCTCGGCGAAGGCGCCGACGATCAGTGCCGGCGTGATGCAGGCAAAGGTCATCTGGAAGGCGATGTAGACGTACTCGGGGATGACGACGCCTTGCGTGAAGGTTTCGACGGTCGAGTCGGGTGTCACGCCAGCGAGGAACGCTTTCGAGAAGCCGCCGATGTAGGCATTGAAGGCGCCGCCGTCGGTGAAGGCCATCGAGTAGCCGTAGAGCACCCAAAGGATGGCGACGGTGCAGACCGTGAAGAACACCTGCATCAGAATCGAGAGCATGTTCTTAGAGCGGACGAGACCGCCGTAGAACAGCGCTAGGCCCGGAATGGTCATGAGCAGCACGAGGACGGACGAGATGAGCATCCAGCTCGTGTCGCCCTTGTTGGGAACGGGAGGCGCGGCAAAAGCAGGGTCCGCTGCGAGCGTGCCCACCAGTGCCAGAGAGAATGCGGCCGCTATCCGGCGCGCGGTAAGGTCCAACGACATGGACGGTATGCTCCTGAGTGCGAGAGTGTATTCGGGTTGGTTTCGGGATCTTTGGGGCTCAGAGCGCGTCGTCGTCGCTCTCGCCGGTGCGGATGCGGATGGTGCGCTCCACGGGAGACACGAAGATCTTGCCGTCGCCGATCTGACCTGTCTTGGCAGCGGCCACGATTGCCGCAAGCGCCTTTTCGGACAACTCGTCCGTCGTCACGACTTCGATCTTGATCTTCGGCAGGAACGACACCGCATACTCGGCGCCGCGATAGATTTCGGTGTGACCCTTCTGGCGGCCGTAGCCTTTGACCTCACTGACGGTCATCCCCTGAAGTCCGAGGTCGGTCAGCGCCGCTCGGACGTCCTCGAGTTTGAATGGTTTGATGATGGCGGTGATAAGTTTCATGCCCCTCCTCCGAACTAGTCACAGGCGTTGCTGCGCCTGCGAAATGACTAATCAAGAGGCGTGCCAGTTCGGTAATTGCTTCTTAAGGCATTGAATATGCGATCAAAAAATCGTCATCCTGCCATGAGGGGCGGGAGTTGGCATGACGAATGAGATGAAAAAATAGCCGTAAATTTGCGCATTGATTATTATTTGAGCAAGTAATTCGTGTCGCGCCGCCGCATCAGGCCTTCCTGCGTTACAGACGCAACTAGGACCCCGTCACGGGTGTAGATGGAGCCGCGGCAGAAGCCGCGGGCGCCGGATGCGGACGGACTATCCTGCACATAGAGCAGCCACTCGTCGGCGCGGAACGGGCGGTGGAACCATAGGGCGTGGTCGAGGCTCGCGAGCTGGATGTCGGCGTCGAACATGAGTTTGCCATGGGCGATCAGCGCCGTATCGAGGAGCGTGAAGTCCGAGGCGTAGGCGAGCACGCACTGGTGGAGGGCGTGGGTATCGGGCAGCTTGCCGTTGGCGCGCAGCCAAATGTGCTGGGCTGCGGTTCGAGGTTTGGCAACGAGGTAGCGCGAAAGATCAACGGGGCGCATTTCGATGGGGCGTTCGCGCTGCCAATACTGGCGCATGTTTTCCGGCACCCTTTCGAGCAGTTGGCGGGCAAGGTCCCTCTCGCTCGGCAAGTCTTCGGGCGCCGGGACATCCGGCATGGGGGTTTGGTGATCGAAGCCGGCTTCTGGCTTTTGGAAAGAGACGCTCATCGAGAACATCGCTTTGCCGTGCTGGATCCCCTTGACGCGGCGGGTGGTGAACGAGCCGCCGTCGCGGATGCGTTCAACTTCGTAAATGATGGGCACCGACGGGTCGCCAGGCAACAGAAAGTAGGCGTGGAGGGAGTGGGCGATGCGAGCGGGGTCGACTGTGCGGACGGCGGCGACGAGCGCCTGGCCTAGAACCTGACCGCCGTAGACCCGCTGCCATCCGATCTGGGGGCTCAAGCCCCTGAAAAGATTTATTTCCAGCTGTTCCAGGTCGAGAATTCGAACCAAGCTCTCGAGGGCCGAGGGAGAGGAAGCCGGCTTTTCCGTTTTGTCGGGTTTAGCGGGCGTTTTCTTGCTGGCCATGTGCCGCGCTCCGGTCTCGATCAGTCTGTGATAGGTTCGTGCGTGCTGCGGCGTGCAAAACGCCGCAAGGATTCAAGTCAAGGTCTACAGCGTGATCGACGAAAAGCAACACGAGGGACGGCTCAGTCAGCAGGGAGCTGCGACGATGCAAGCGGATCTCGTCATCTCTGGCGCTGGATTCGTTGGGTCAGCATTGGCGCTGGCTTTGTCGCAAGCGTTCGACGGCGAACTGCGGATCGTGGTCGTCGATCCAGCTTTCTCCGCTGTCAAAGCCGAGGCCAAGCCGGATGCGCGGGCGTCGGCGCTGGCGGCCGCGTCGGTCAACCTGCTATCGTCGATTGGCGTCTGGGGCCCATTGAGGCCATTCGCTGAGCCGGTGCGGCGCATCGAGATCACTGACTCGAGTCTTGCCGACGGCATCCGGCCCATTCTGCTGACTTACGACAATATGTTGCCGAGCGGCGAGGCGGCGACCTCGATCGTCGAGAACGCAAAGCTGGAGCAGGCCCTGCTCAATGCGCTGTCGGGCGCCAGGGGTGTCGAGGTGCTTGGCGGAGCACGGATCGAGCAGATCGACGCAAGCGCTGTTCGGGTGATTGCGCGGCTGTCGAGCGGCGACACCGTCTCGTCCGCCCTTGTCGTGGCGGCAGAGGGACGCGCTTCGCCGTTGCGCCAGGCTGCCGGAATCAAAACGGTCGGATGGGACTACGGCCAGGTCGGCATCGTGACGACAATTGAGCATGACCAGGATCATGAGGGGGCGGCGCTTCAGCACTTCTTGCCCGGCGGACCATTTGCGGTGTTGCCGTTGCCGGGTGGGCATCGGTCTTGTTTGACTTGGAGCGAGGCTGCGGATGAGGCGCGGCGCATTCTTGCGATGGACGATGCAAATTTTCTTGAAGAGATCGAGATGCGGCTTGCCGGTCGCCGCGGTGGTGTTCGCCTCGCTGGTCCGCGGCAATCGTGGCCGCTCAATCTGCAGATTGCACGGGAGTATGCCGCCGATCGCTTAGTGCTTGCCGGCGATGCCGCGCATGGTGTGCATCCGATCGCCGGGCAGGGGCTCAATCTCGGGTTCCGCGACGTGGCCGCGCTTGCCGAGGTGATCGCGGATGCTGCCCGGGTCGGACAAGATATTGGGTCATCGATCGTGCTCGACCGCTACGCGCAGTGGCGCCGAACGGACAGCGCGATGTCGGCCGCGACGTACGACGGCTTGAACCGGCTGTTTTCGAACGACTGGAAAGTGTTGCGGACCGCGCGTGACGCTGGGCTCGGCGTGGTCGATCGCATGCCGTTCGTGAAGCAATGGCTTGTCAGCGAGGCGGCGGGTTTGACGGGCACAGTTCCGCGGTTGCTCGACGGTCAGCCGCTTTGATTTTGCAGTCGCCGATGTATGCAAGATGATCGCTGGATGAAGGCTGCTGCAACGAATTGTTCAGCATCTCGCTTGTAGGGTCCGGGACTCGTGCGCGTGGCGAGATCTCAGCAACCGATGCAGCAGACCACTTCAGCTCATGATACCGGCGGGGATGCCGCCCAGCGTTTTCGTCCCACGCTCGCATACTCCGCCGACGGCGAGCGCCGCTGTGTCGACGACTGGATGCGTCGACACGGATTGTGGCGCACGTCGCTCTACCATCTTCTGCAGCGTCATCCATCGCTGCGTTTGACCGTCGAAGGCGATGCCTTGCATTTTCGGCCTCGCGAGGGAGGCTTTGCCGTTTCATTGCGCGTCGATGGCGAGGGTGCGACGGTGGATGCCGGCGGGATGACCGTTCGGTTCGCAGAGGCTGCGCATGCGGTCGGGGTGTTCCACGCCGCGGTTTCGGGTTCTGCCAGGCTCACTGTCTCGCCAGCCGACATGGGATTTCTCGAGCAACGCTTGCAGCTTGCCGATGCCTGCGGCCTGTTCGTCGACGTGGCCGTGGCCCGCGACTGGTGCGAGCATGTGACCGCGGCCGTACTGGTCAACCCGGCGCTCTAAGCGATCGGGTCAGGGGCTATAGGCAAGGGCTACAGGCTTAGAAACGCAATCGAATTTTTGACAGCTGACGGCCGGGCTTGGAAAGTCATCGTACTCGCCCTTATATGTCGCCTGCCTAGCCATTACATTCGACGAACCCGGGCGTTCAAGCGCACACAACGCATTCAAGGAGCAGGATCTATGCCCATTCAAGTCGGCGACAAGCTGCCGGAAGCCACCTTCATGGTCATGACGGCCGAGGGCCCGAAGCCCAAGACCACGCAAGAAGTATTCGGTGGCCGTAAGGTCGCATTGTTCGCCGTTCCCGGCGCCTATACGCCGACCTGCCACAAGCAGCACATGCCGGGCTTCGTCGAGCGCGCCGCCGAACTCAAGAAGAAGGGCTTCGATGCCGTCGCCTGCACGTCCACCAACGACGTCTTCGTTTTGTCGCAGTGGGGCAAGGATTGCGGGGCCGATGGGAAAATCGAAATGCTCGCCGACGGCAGCGCCGAATTCGCAAAGAAGATCGGCCTCGAGTTCGATCTGAGTGCGCGCGGTCTCGGCATTCGTTCGAAGCGCTACTCGATGTCGGTCGAGAACGGCGTCGTGAAGCTTCTCAACGTCGAGGATCAGCCGGTTTTGGACAAGTCGAGCGCCGAGACGCTGTGTTCGCAGATCGACCGTAGCCTCGGCTAAGCGAGCTATGTGACGAATTGAATGGGACGGCGAGGCAACTCTCGCCGTCTTTTTCTTTTTGGCGGCTTCAAACGATCGTTTCGCCTGCCAAGGGAACGACAGCGTCGGTGTCGATCAAGAACTCGTAAATCGCGCCAATGCTGTCGGCATCCTTGAGGAGGGGGGCGTGGCCTTGGTCCGGGACGGTCATGCCCCGAAACTCGGGGTGGCGGCGCTGCATCTCGACAAGTGTTGCGGCGGACAGGATATCTGAGTTGGCGCCTCGCAATGCGAGCATCGGCACGCGGCTCAAGGCGGTGAACTGTTGCCACATCGGTGGGGCAGGGCCGGTCGCCAATGCCATGGCCTTCGAGAGGTTCTGATCGTAGGCATGCGCTGGTTTGCCGTTGTCGTCGTTGAACCACTGGCGGGCGACGCTGGCCCAGGTGGTGTCGGTCTGAGTTGGAAAGGCACGATAGTTCAAAGATTTGACGAGTGTGGCGGCGGCCGACCAAGAGGTTGGGAGCGGTACGCGTCCGACGTAGGCTTGGAGGCGTGCCAGACCATCGGGCTCGATGACCGGGCCGATATCGTTGAGGACGACCGCGCCGATGGCGGTCGGCCGTGCGACGGCCATGGCCATGGCGATGAGGCCTCCGCGGGATGTGCCGACGACGGCCGCGTCATGCAGCCCCGTCAGCGTCATGAAATCCAGGACGTCGGCGAGTTCCGTGAGGACGTTGTAGGTCTTCCAGTCTTCGGCGAATTCGGACTCGCCGCGGCCGCGATAGTCGAGGCAGTAGACGTCGCGGCAATGGCCACGCGGGTCACTCAGGACATTGGCGAGGTCGTGGAAGTCGCGTGCGTTGCGGGTGAGCCCGGCTAGGCAAAGGACGGGACGCCGATTAGACGCGGCGGCGGCATAGTGGCGGACGTGGAGCCGCAAACCGTCGCGCGACGTGTAGAACAGGTCAGCCCATCGTTTTGGCGACGTCGTCACGCGCGCTCCCGCTCGATCGAAACGATCCGCACCGGAAAGACGCAAACTGAGTGCGAACAAAGGAAATAACGGGACAGCCGCACCAGGTGCGGCCGTCCGACTGCGTTCTCAGCCCTTGCCGCGCATGGCGATCATCAGGCTGTCGAATGAGTATTCGGCGATCTGCCACCACGGCAGTTGCTCGGCGCGATACGCGTTGACGCTGTCCAGCGCCTTTTTGAAGAGCGGGTTCTGAGCGGCGATGCCGTTGTAATACTCGTTTGCCTCTTTGTGACAGGCTTCGAGCACCGGCAACGGGAACGCTTTCAAGACGGCTCCGGCGCCGACGAGGCGGCGAACGGCCGGCGCGTTGACGTTGTCATACTTGCCGATCATCCAGGCGTTGGCAGCTTCACAGGCTTGCAGCACGATCGCTTGGTAGTTCTTCGGCAGCTTGTTCCACTGGTCGAGGTTGATGACCAGGTGCATCATCGCGCTGCCTTCCCACCAGCCGGGGTAGTAGTAGTACTTGGCGATTTTGGCGAGGCCGAGCTTTTCGTCGTCATAGGGGCCAACGAATTCGGCCGCATCGATCGTGCCGCGCTCGAGAGCCGGATAGATGTCGCCGGGGGCGATC
This sequence comes from Hyphomicrobiaceae bacterium, assembly GCA_033812735.1. Classification (GTDB taxonomy): domain Bacteria; phylum Pseudomonadota; class Alphaproteobacteria; order Rhizobiales; family Hyphomicrobiaceae; genus JABFRJ01. The sequence continues at coordinate 7,285 of JAPXTA010000098.1, forward strand.
TGCTGGGGCACGGTGCCGAGACGGGCCAGGATCTGGCCGCCCATGCCGCCGATGCGGAACTTCAGGCCTTTCAGGTCGTCGAGCGTATTGATCTCCTTGCGGAACCAGCCGCCCATCTGGGTGCCGGAATTACCCATCGGAATGCCGTAGGCGTTGAACTTCTTCAAGGCTTCGTTGACGATCTGTTCGCCGCCGCCAAACGCCCACCAGGATTGCTGATGGCGCTGGTTGAGGCCGAAGGGAATGCCGGTGCCGAAGGCGAGCGTCGGTTCCTTGCCGGTGTAGAAGTAAACCGGCGTTTGAGCGCACTCGACCGATGCTGCTTGCACGGAATCGAGGGCCTGCAGACCGGGCACGATCTCGCCGGCGCCGAAGGTCTGGATCTGGAACTTGTTGTCAGTCGCGTCGGCGACATATTTGGCGAACATCTGCGCAGCGCCAAAAATGGTGTCGAGCTGCTTGGGGAAGCTGGACGTCAGGCGCCATTTGATCTCCGGCGAAGACTGCGCAATGGCCGGGCTGGACACGGCCGCGGCCATCCCCGTAGAAGCAATGGCTACGGCTCCACCCGAAAGGAACTGACGGCGTTTCATTGAGGGGATCTCCCGAAAAGCCAAGCTAAGTTGAATGGCAAGGCGATTGGCCGCACGCTTTATTCGTCAGGCTCAGACATAAAGCGGAATTTGTAGCGTGTGAAGCGGGGCAAGTGCGGCTAACGTGGTGAAGATGCTCTCAGGAAACGCACGATGAAACTCGCGACCCTACGAAACGGTACACGGGACGGCGCCTTGGCGCTCGTTTCATCGGATCTCTCGACGGCGACGCTGGCCAGCGAAGTGGTTGCGGGGTTGAGGACCATGCAACAACTTCTCGACGAGTGGGACGAGTGGGACAGCAAGGTCGAGCGGGTCGCGTCGGAGCTGGAAGACGCGGCGGCGGGCGGCCGGGCCAAGTTTCCGATCACGGATTTCGATCCGGCGCTGGCGATGGCGCCGCTGCCGCGAGCGTATCAGTGGGCGGATGGTTCGGCGTATGTCAATCACGTCGAGCTCGTGCGGAAGGCGCGCAACGCGGAAATGCCGTCGTCGTTCTGGACGGATCCGCTGATGTATCAGGGTGGATCGGACACGTTCATCGGCCCGCGCGACGACATCGTGGTGGCGGACGAAGCTTATGGCATCGATCTCGAGGGCGAGATCGCCGTCATTACAGGCGATGTGCCGATGGGTGTCAGCGTCGAGGATGCGGGCGACTACATCCGGCTGGTGATGCTGGTCAACGACGTGTCGCTGCGCAATCTCATTCCTGGCGAACTTGCCAAGGGCTTCGGCTTCTTTCATGGCAAGCCGTCGACGGCGTTCTCGCCGGTGGCTGTGACGCCAGACGAACTCGGTCCTGCCTGGCGGGACGGCAAACTCCATCTCGCTCTTGAAGCGTCGATCAACGGCGAACCGCTCGGCCGCCCGAACGCCGGTGTCGACATGACCTTCAGTTTCGCGCAGTTGATCGCGCATGCGGCCAAGACACGCCGTCTCGCGGCGGGCACGATCATCGGGTCGGGGACCGTGTCGAACAAGAGCGCCGACGGCGGTCCGGGACGGCCGGTATCGGAGGGAGGTCTCGGATACACGTGCCTTGCGGAAGTGCGGACGATCGAAACGATCTTGAAGGGGAAACCCACAACGCCGTTCCTGAGGTTCGGCGACCGTGTCACGCTCGACATGCGGGATGGCGACGGCGTCTCGGTCTTTGGTGCAATCGATCAGAGGGTGGTCAGGTATGAAGGGGTATGAGGCACTCGGCCTTGGTCTTGCGCTTCTTCTCGTTCCAATTCTGTCTTGGATTGCAGGGCGCGGCGCTGGGCGGCGCGATATGGGGGCCGTCGGGGTCATTGTGGTTGCCCTCTTGGCTGCGATGGTGGCCTTCGGGCTTGCGGTGATCGGCAGCAGTGTCCTCGAGGCGTCGTTCAACGCGAGGGGCGCCTATCAGACTGTGCTTGAACGGCGCCTGCGCGATGCCGGCGCATTTCCGGAGTTCCTTGCTTTCCTCGGCGTGTTCGGCATCTTCGTCGGCATGGTCGGGTGGTCGTCGGTTCCAGCCGCAAAGCCATCGAGAGCACCTGTCAGATAACGACGCCGGCAAACAAGCCTGCGCCTTAGGAGGAAATGTCATGTCGAAGCCGTCGTTCGCCTCGACCGGCGATATGGCCGAGAAGAAGATTTCGTTCAGTGAACTGGGGAGCGGCCTTTACGCCTATACGGGGGAAGGAGATCCGAACACCGGGGTGATCGTCGGCGACGATTGCTGCATGGTGATCGATGCGCAGGCGACGCCGATCATGGCGGCGGATGTCGTGGCGCGTGTAAAGGCTGTCACCGACAAGCCGATCAAGTACGTGCTGCTGTCGCATTATCATGCCGTGCGGGTTCTCGGTGCATCCGGCTTCAAGGATGCCACGGAGATCATTGCCAGCGAACAGACGCGCAAAATGATCGTCGAACGCGGCGAGCAGGACAAGGCGAGTGAGATCGGTCGCTTTCCGCGATTGTTCCGCGGCGTCGAGAGCGTGCCGCCGGGCATGACGTGGCCGACGCTGACGTTCGACAATCAGATGACGCTGTGGCTCGGCAAGCGGCGGGTCGACATCCGCCAGATCGGGCGCGGGCATACGGCGGGTGATACGATCGCGTGGGTGCCGGACGAAGGCGTGATGTTCTCGGGCGACCTCGTCGAATACAAGTCGGCCTGTTATTGCGGCGACGCGCATTTCGCCGACTGGCCCGGCACGCTCGACAAGATCGCTGCTTACAAACCGCGGGCGCTGGTCCCCGGGCGCGGCGACGCGCTGGTTGGTGCGAAGATGGTTGGCGACGCCATCCAAGGTACGCGCGATTTCCTCGAGGCGCAGTTCGCCGCCGCCAACGACGCGGTTGCCAAGGGCAAGTCTCTGAAAGAGGCGTTTGCAATGACGCGTGCGGCGATGGATGCCCGCTTCGGCTCCTACGCAATCTACGAGCATTGCCTGCCATTCAATGTCAGCCGCGCCTATGACGAAGCGCGCGGCATCGACTGGCCGGTGGTTTGGACAGATGTGCGGGACCGCGAGATGTGGACGGCGCTGCAGAGCTGACCTGGAGGCAAATATGGACTCTTGGTTGTCTGGGGCGCTGCTGATTTTGTTCACCGCCTGCGCTTTCGTGTACGGCTGGTCCACGCGACGGCTCGTGAAGCTCGACAAGATCAGGCTCGAGAAGGAACCGCCGCCGCTGCCGGAGGCGACGCTGGGGGCCGCGACAGAGTTCGCGAAGCGGATGGGATTGACGATCGCACCGGGGAACGACGAGTTGAAGTCGTTCTGCGAACGCAACGGCCTTGGCGATGAGTATCGCAACGCCAATCGCTGGCTCTATGGGTCGATCTTGGTGTCGTTTTCTTGCGTCTTCATTCTGGTGAAGACCGGAGGGCTCAAATGATTGCCGCCGCTCATCAGCCTCACCGCGTCTTTGCATATCGCAAATCGGCTGACCAATCGGCGAAGACGCCTCCGCGCCATCCGGTTGTGATCGTCGGTGCGGGGCCAATCGGGTTGGCGCTCGCGATCGATCTCGGTCAGCGTGGGATTAACACCGTTCTCTTGGACGACAGCGACCGGATTGGCGACGGGTCGCGGGCCATCTGCTTTTCGAAGCGCACGCTCGAAGTTTTCGACCGCCTCGGCGTCGGCGCGCCTCACCTCGACAAGGGCGTGCAATGGAAGAAGGGCCGCGTGTTCCATCGAGATCGCGAGCTTTATGAGTTCGATCTTCTGCCAGAGCCGGGTCATAAGATGCCGGCCTTCATCAATCTGCAGCAGTACTACTGCGAGGACTACCTCGTCGATCGTGCGCTGGCACTCGGGACGATCGATACTCGCTGGCGCAACAAGGTGCTCTCTGTCGACCAGGCGACGGATCATGCGCGGGTGTCAATCGAGACGCCGGATGGCCCTTATGTTCTCGAAACTGACTGGCTGATCGCGTGCGACGGTGCGCGGTCGACGGTGCGTTCGGCGATTGGTTTGACGTTCGACGGTGAGACGTTCGAGGACCAGTTTCTGATCGCTGATGTGAAGATGACTGCGGTTTTTCCAACCGAGCGCTGGTTCTGGTTCGAGCCGCCGTTTCATCAGGGGCAATCGGCGCTGCTGCACAAGCAGCCGGATGACGTTTGGCGGATCGATTTGCAGCTGTCGCCGACGGCTGATGCCGAGGTCGAACGGCGGCCGGAAAATGTACGGCCACGCATCGAGACGATGCTCGGGCACAAGAACTTCGACCTCGAATGGATTTCGGTCTACCGGTTCCAGTGCCGGCGGCTCGCCAAGTTCGTGCATGGCCGTGTCATCTTTGCCGGCGACGCCGCGCATCAAGTTTCGCCGTTCGGGGCGCGTGGCGCGAATTCGGGCATTCAGGACGGAGAGAATCTCGCTTGGAAGTTGGCGCTCGTGCTCGACGGCAAAAGCCCGCCGTCTTTGCTCGAAACCTACGACAGCGAGCGGTCGCACGCGGCGGACGAGAACATTCTCAACTCAACGCGTTCGACCGATTTCATCGCGCCGCATTCAGCTTCGGAGCGGCGGCTGCGCGATGCGGCATTGGCGCTTGCGCCTCACACAGGATTTGCGAAGCGCTTTGTCAATCCAGGGCGGCTTTCGACGGCTGCGAGCTATCTCGACAGCACGCTCAATACCGACGACGATGAGGCGTGGCTTGGCGGCGCCCGGCCGGGAGTTGCAGCGCCGGATGCGCCGCTCGTCATGGCAGACGGTCGGGCACAGTTTCTCTCGGAGGCGTTGGGGGCGGGGTTCACGCTTGTGGCGTTCGGACCCGCTCCGTGTGACGTCGAGTCGGGCATTTCCATCGTCGCGATCGGTGATGCCGGTACGCATCGCGATCCGTCCGGCCTTTGCACGCAACGCTACGATGCGTCGCCCGGTACCGTGTACCTGATCCGTCCAGATACGCACGTTGCTGCGCGGTGGCGGCGGTATGATCCGCGCAAGGTTTCTGCCGCGCTCAACCGTGCCAGGGGGCTCGCGTGACCAAGCTCGACACCAACCCACGCTTTGCCGATCCGGACGCTGCGTTCCGTATGATCATCGAAGCGTATCGCGGGCTTTCAGAGGAAGCATGTGCGGCCCTCAATGCGAGGCTCGTGCTCATTCTGGCAAACCAAGTTGGCGACCTCGACGTCCTAGAAGAAGCGATTCTGCTTTCAAAAAAGACGCTGCCGGTATCCGGCGGCGGGTGACGGTCATGACCGATTTTCGCATTCTCGCTGTTCTGGCCCTGGCGTTCGTCGCATTGTCGGCTCCCTGCAGCTTTGCACAAGATGCGCGTGGTGCTGCGGCCAACATCGAGCGTGACGGTCAACGGCTCCGGGACGTGCAATCGCTCGATGCGATGGCGGAGACTTGGCGCGAGGCGGTGCGAGAGCCTGGCGATACGATGCAGGCGCTGCAGGCGCGGGGCAATCTGGACAATCCGGCGGATGCGTGGCGTCGTGCGGTCGACAAGGTCTTCGATCCCAAGGGTATGGCGGGCGAGCTTGCGCGCGCTCAAGCGGAGGGGCTTACCGCTTCGGAGCGGCGGGCACTCATTACGTTTCGCGAGACCGTGCTCGGCCGCGCATTGACTGTCGCCGAGACCACGTCGCCTCTGCCGAGAGAAGAGATGGCGGATCAGGCGCAACTAGGAGCTGCGCTGTCACGGTCGCGGGTCGAGCTCTTGAAGGATGGCACGCGGCGGAAGCTGATCGAGCGGCTGCTCGCGGAAGGCGGCGGTATCGCCATGCAGGTCGAACTGCTGATGAGCCTGTCACGCGGCGTTGCGGTCGGTGTTGCCCTGGCAGCACCCGGTGGACAGCCGCGCGAGTCGACGGCGGAGATTCTGGCCGAAGTCGAGAAAGAGCGGCCGGCTATGACGGCGATGATGAAACTTGTGGCGCCGCCTTCTCTGCAGATGTCGTATGCCAAGCAGTCCAATGCCGACCTCGACAGATACGTGAGGTTCCTGACGTCGCCGGCTGGCCGCAAGAATACGGCCATCGTCTTGAAGACGTTCACCCGACTCATCTCACAGCGTGGCCTTGCGATCGGCGAGGCTTTTGCCAAAGAACTCGCGACCAAACGACTTTGATGATCTTGGCGCGAGCCGCTAGAAAGGCACACGATATGTCCGTTACCGAGGTGAAGCATTTGGGCGTCGGCACTGGCGCACGGGCTCGCCGCATCGCCTACTTGCAGCAGCCTGCCCGCGTGAGCGGTGCGCCGGGCTTTGTGTGGTTGCAGGGACTAAAGTCCGAGATGGTGTCGACGAAGGCGACGGCGCTGGCGGCTTGGTGCGCGGAAAAAGGTTATGCCTGCACGCGGTTCGACTATTCGGGGCATGGCCGCTCCGATGGCAAATTCGAGGATGCCGTCATCGGCGATTGGCTCGATGAGGCGCATGCGGTTTTGGCGCATTTGACGAGTGGGCCTCAGATCCTCGTTGGGTCGTCGACGGGCGGCTATGTGGCGCTCTTGGTGCTGCGCGATCTCATCACTCAACAGCGGCAGGACCGAATCAAGGCACTGACGCTCATCGCACCTGCATGGGACATGACGGAAGCGCTCATGTGGCAGCGCTTTCCCGAAAGCGCCAAGCGGGATATCTTCGAGAAGGGTGTGTACCTCAGACCGTCAAACTACGGCGACGGTCCCTATGCGATCACCCGCAAATTCATCGAAGAGGGGCGCAAGCATCTGATCGGCCCTCAGGGCTTCGATCCAGGCGTGCCTGTGCAGGTGCTGCACGGTTTGCTCGACGAGGATGTGCCGTGGGAGCATACGATGGAGCTCGAGGCGACGCTAAGAGGCGACCATGTCCGAGTCATGGCTGTGCCGGACGGAGACCATCGTCTCGCCCGGCCGGAAGATCTCGACTTGCTATTCAGAACGCTGTCGGACCTGGCCGCAAACTAAGCGCGATCAGGCGTTGACCGTTTGAGCGACAAGAGCGTCGTGCTTGGGGGCGGGTGAGAAGCCGGTCGGACCCGGTACTTCGCCGAAGCGGTTCGTCGTCGGCTCGCCCGGAGCGGCATGCAGGTAGAGCAGCCCGCCGAAAGCCGGAAGAACGATCATCGCGAAGACGATCGCGAAACCGGCAGAGCCTTCGGCGATCGATTGGGGGCCGAAGATTGCGACGGCTGCGAAGGTCGCGACGAAGGCCCAGGCGATCCATGCAGCCGTCATGGCGGGGATCCACCAGCCGGTGCGGCCCATGTCGTGGAGGCGTTTCAAGAGGGCCATGGCGCCGACCCAGAAGATCGGTGCGTTCAAGGCGAGCGCGAGTTTGCCGTGAAGCGGCTGGCCGTTCATCGCAAGCACGACGCCTGCGCCCGTCTGGATTGTCAGTGCGACAACGGTCAGCGCGAGCAGCCCCTGGCGGTTGCAGCGGCCACGCGGATCGATCAGCTGGCGGCCGAGGACGGCGGCATGCTCGAGAACGGGTGCCATATCTCACTACTCCGGCCTGTTGTTTCCGCGACTATGACAAAAGACGGTTGGCAGACCGTTTACGAGCATGGTTGAGACCGGGTTAACGGTGATGGCATGAACTCCCGGCAGATTGCCGCGTGCTATAAGGTCGGGGTGAAACGAATCGGGCGTGGTGCCCGACCGGGATGTGCCGATGGGCTTTCAAGCCATTTTCGCTTTTATTGCCGTTTGGTTGTTTGTCGTGCCGGCTGCCGCGCAGCGGCCGGATCCCGGCATGGTCGAAGCGGATGTGTGGACCGAGCTGCCGACGCAACTCGTGTCTGGCCGGACGGACATGGCGGTCGCGAATTTTTCCTCGCGTAACGGCGCTACGACCATCCGATTCCGTGCGGTTGGCGGGGAGATCAGGCTCAGCCGGATCGAGCTGGTCTACAGCGACAGCAGCACGCGTGTTCTCGATGTGCGCCATGTGCTCGGGGCCGGAGAGCTGACGGGGCCGATCGCTCTGCCGCAGGCAACGGCGTTGCTCAAGGAGATGCGGATTTCGGTGCTTTCGACGTCGCCGCTCGGGGAGAACCGGCGGATATCGGCCTTCGCTTCGGGAGGGCGTGCCGCCACCGAAAAGCGGTCTGCGCCAGTGACGCCGCGCGGTTGGATTGCCGTCGGTTTGAAGCGGACATCGCTCGGGCATCAACGCGAGACGATCTCGCTTGGACGCGACAGAGGTCGGTTCGCTGGTCTCTCGCTCAGGGTGCGTGACGCGCCGATCATGCTGCGTGAATTGCGTGTGACGTACGCCAATGGCGAGACCATGACGGCGGCGCTCGCGAAGAAGGTAGAGCCGGATCAACTGACGCCGCCGCTGCGCGTCAGTTCGGAGCAGACCATCCATGAAGTGCATGTCGTCTACGACACCGTGCCTGGACTGAGCTCCGGCCGGCCTTTGCTCGAACTGCTTGGTGCCTATGATCCTGACTACGTCGGCAACGACGGCAGTGTGATCGTCACGAACGGTGGCTGGCTGCTACTCGGCCTGCAAACGTCCGCGCTCTTCAAGCGGGATAGCGACTACGTCCTTGGAAGCAACATCGGCGTCTTCAATCGACTGCGGTTCACCGCACGCGGTGGAGATGCCGAATTGCGCGATGTGCACTTGACCCTGGCGAATGGCCCGCCGCTCATCCTGCCTGTGAACCAGATCCTTCTCAACGGCCGCGCTTCCTCTCTCATCGAGCTGCCGAAAACGGCGGACGGCGAGCGACCGCTGATCACCTCGATTACACTTAATCGCAAAGGGCGCTCGCTGCTGCGCGGTGAAATCGTCGTCGAGATTTGGGGCCAGTATTGACGTTTTATTCGCGTTGCGATGCCTGGGTCAGAGCAGCCTTCGTTTCCAGTTGCGGCGATTTTGCTTCATGGCCGAGGAGTGGCACGGTGTGTGTGCATCGCTACTTTCGTGTCAATCTCACAACCTGACGTCCAGACTTCAAGTGATGGAAGGGAACGGACCCATGCGCCCCGAGGCCGAGGCGATTTATGAAAAGCGCGAATACGCACATTCGCATCAGACCGCCCGGGGATTGATGCTGTTCGGTCTCGTGTGCTTCTTGCTCGGGTCGTTTCTGATCGTCTCACAGCGCGGCCCTTACGGCGACACGAAAGGCCTTGTGTTCGGCGGCTTAGCGATAGCAGTGGCGCTTGCGGCCTTCTTCATCGGCTATCGGACAGAGCGGCAGCCATCGGTCGCCCGCATCGTGCTATCGTCTGAAGGTGTCTTATTTCGCGATGTTTCGGACCGGCTCATTCCCTGGCACGACGTCAAGGACGTCGGCACGGCTGACGTCATGATGGAAGGCGACATCAACTCTACCAAAGTTACGAAGCTGGTTGTGTCCCGCGCCTTCATTCAGTCGCTGGGCCTCAGTTCTCCGTTTGACAGCCGGATCGTCCGGGCTGGCGAGCTGAGCGAGATCTACTTGTCCTATTATCACAAGCTGCCGGTGGACGAGTTTCACGCGGCGGTGCTGTCCCGGTGGCAAGCGTTCCACAAACGCAAATGACCAGGATTGAACCGGTGCTGGGCGGCCGTGGCTCGTGACGGCGTCACTTCCACAGCGCGGCGGCGACTGCAATCAAGCCGAGCGCTGCGACCCAGATTCCGGCGGTCTGCCAGCGCGCGGCGCGGGACCGTGCGGTTGCGAGCCGCTTGACTGAGTCGTCGTCGAGGCGCCAGCCGTCGCGAGCGGTCGATGCCAGTGCGAGCGCTGTACGTTCCGCCTGCTCCAGCACGCGCGGTGCGTCGGCCAGAACGCGGCCGAGAAGCTCGGCGCCTTGGCCGGCATCGCGAAGGCGGCCGGCGATGCCAAGATTGGATTCGACCCATTCGCGAGCCACGGGTTCTGCGGCGGTCCATAGATTGAGGCTCGGGTCGAGCCCACGGGCGACACCTTCGACAATCACCATGCTTTTCTGCAGCAGGATCAACTCAGGCCGCGTCTGCATGTCGAACAATTCAGTGTAGGCGAAGAGCTGGCCGAGCAGATCGGCCATCGAGATTTCGTCGGCGGTGCGACCATGGATCGGCTCGCCGATGGCGCGCATGGCTTGCGCGAAGACTTCGACGCTGTGATGCGGCGGGACGTAACCCGCATCGAAATGTACCTGTGCGGCGCGGCGATAATCGCGGGTTATGAGGCCGAACAGGATTTCGGCGAGGAAGCGGCGCTCCATGGCGCCGAGCCGCCCCATGATGCCGAAGTCGACGGCGACGACGCGGCCCTCTGCATCGACGAACAGGTTTCCCTGATGCATGTCGCCGTGGAAGAACCCGTCGCGCATGGCGTGGCGCAGGAAAGAGCGCAGCACGGTCAAGCCGAGTTCTTTCGGGTCATGTCCAGCTTCGACGATGCGGGCACGGTCGGAAATCGGTATGCCGTCGATCCACTCCAGCGTCATGACGCGGCGGCGCGTGCGGTTCCAGTCGACATCGGGCACCCGGAAGCGCTCGTCGGCCTTGATGTTGTCTGCCATTTCAGAAATGGCGGCTGCTTCCAGGCGCAAGTCCATTTCGAGCGCTGTCGTGCGCGCGAGGTTTTCGACGACGGCCATGGGCCGCAGCCGGCGCGACGGCCCGTGGAATCGCTCGACGAGGTTTGCGGCGAACCGATAACTTTCGAGGTCGCGCTGAAACCGCTTCTCGACGTTGGGACGCAGAATCTTGACGGCCACGACGCGGCGCGTCCCGTTCGGATCGATCACCTCGGCCTTGTGCACCTGTGCGATCGATGCAGCCGCGATCGGGGGGCCAAAGCTTGCGAAATGATCCTCGAGCTTGCCGCCAAGAGACTCCTCGATGGCGCGGCGTGCCTCGGCCATGGAGAATGGCGGCAGGCGGTCTTGGAGGTGGGACAAGTCCTTCTGCAACTCGGGACTGATGATGTCGCCGCGGGTTGCCAGGAATTGGCCAAGCTTGATGTAGGAGGGGCCGAGCCGGGTGAGCGCGCGGGCGACGCGCTGGTCCTTGCCGCGCCCCAGGCGCAGCGGCCAAGTCAGCCAGCGGATAGGCGCCGTTGCCGCTTTTGCGAGATGCACGGCCAGCGGGACCGGCGTCCCCTTCGGGACGAAGTCGACGCCATGCTGCGCCAGAACTAGTCCGGCGCGAGCGAGGCGCAGTAGATTTCCGAGGGACGTTGCCAATTTAGGTCCAAGTGGCGAGTAGCGTGTGGGCCCTTATGGCTTATTCGGGGTCGCATGCAAATCTGAGCCCCTGGAGCTGGTATACAAAGTCGCAGCACGCTGCCATCTTGCGGCCCGCACTCCACTATCCGCGCGAGACCCTTCTTCATGGTTGCATTGCCAAAGACCCCGTCATTCCGCCTCGATGGCCGCAAGGCGCTTGTGACCGGTGGCGGGCGGGGCATTGGGATGGCCGCGGCCGCGGCGCTGGCCGAAGCGGGGGCGCACGTAGTGGTCACGGCGCGGTCGATGGGTGAAATCGAGCAGGTTGCGGCGGCCATTCGTGCGCGCGGCCAGAAAGCCGATGCGGTCGTCATGGACGTTTCGAAGGTCGCCGAGGCGCAGACGATCATCGCTGCGACCGGGCCCTACGATATTCTCGTCAACAACGCGGGCGGGGCGCGTCACAGCCCGGCATTGGACGCCACGGAAGAAAACTTCGACTTTGTCGCGGACATGAATCTGAAGGGCGCCTATTTCATCGCCCAGGCCGTTGCCAAAGGTTTGGTTGCGGCCAAGAAGCCGGGTTCGCTCATACACATCACTTCGCAGATGGCGCATGTGGGTGGGCCGAACCGCTCTGTCTATTGCGGCACGAAGTGGGGCGTGGAGGGGTTCTCGAAGGCGATGGCGATTGAGTTCGGTCCCCACCGGATCCGGTCCAATACGATCGCTCCGACTTTCATCCAGACAGAAATGGTGCGTGGCTTCTTCGAGGATGCGGCGTTCAAGGACTGGGTGCTCTCGAAAATCAAGCTCGGCCGGATCGGCGAGGTCGAGGACCTGATGGGGCCGGTGGTGTTCCTGGCGAGCGATGCATCGGCGCTGATGACCGGTTCGTCGCTCCTGGTCGACGGCGGCTGGACGGCAGAGTAATGCTCGCAGGTGCGGTATCACTTTTTGGTGCCAGCGATGGTTGGGCTGGACATTCGCATTATTGAATATAACATCGCGCTCAGAAACTGGACACTTCAGAACAGGGAGGTGTGAACTCCGATGGCATCCCGAACTTATGATCGCCGCACATTTGTCATCAGCGCTGGAGCGGCGGCGACCCTGCTGACGTTCGCCCATCGTGCGCTGGCTCAGCAGCCGAACGACTCGGCCGCACTCGAGACCGCATTGAAGAAGGTCGCGGGTGACGCGAAGCCGGCCGAGGGCAAGATCGCGCTCGAACTTCCCGAGATTGCCGAGAACGGCAACACGGTTCCGTTCGGGGCGACCGTCGAAAGTCCGATGACGGACGCCAATTTCGTCAAGGCGTTGCACGTATTCGCGCCGGGCAATCCGCAGGCGGAAGTCGCAAGCTTCATGTTCTCGCCGCAATCCGGCAAAGCGTCGGTCTCGAGCCGCATGCGTCTCGGCCGCACCCAAGACGTCTATGCGCTGGCCGAGATGTCGGATGGCAAATTCTTCATCGCGAAGCGGACCGTCAAGGTCACGATCGGCGGCTGCGGCGGCTGATCGGTTCACGAACAC
>JAPXTA010000099.1:0-19928 GCA_033812735.1 Hyphomicrobiaceae bacterium
GCCACGCACCTCGTGTTCATGCTGATCCTGTTCGCGCCGAAGCGCGGCTTGATTGCGCTGCTTAGAACCAACAAACCGGGTTGGCAGCTGGCACGCTCCATCATGCTGCTGTTGTCGACGAACCTGTTCTTCGCAGGCGTCAAGCACCTCCACCTCGCCAACGCCGCCTCGATCAGCCTGACGGCCCCACTCATCGTCGCCGCACTTGCCTGGCCCGTGCTCGGCGAACGCGTCACGCTCGCCCGCATGCTCGCCGTCATGGTCGGCTTTCTCGGCGTACTCATCGTCATCCGGCCGGGAACGAGCGTGTTCCATCCCGCGTCCCTCTATATTGTCGGCAGCGCGACGGCCTATGCGCTCTACCAGCTTTTCACCCGCAAGGTGGCAGGACACGATCCACCGGAAACGTCTGCCTGCTATAGCGCCCTCATTGGTACGCTTGTCATGACGCTGGTCGCGCCGTTCAGCGCGGTAGGGTTCCAATCCACGTTGGATGCCGTGACGATGCTGTCGCTCGGGCTACTCGGCGGCGCGGGACACTATTTCGTCGCCCGCGCGATGACCTACGCACCCGCCAACGTCGTCGCCCCCTTTCAGTACTTCCAGATGATCGGCTCGGTGATCGTCGGCTATGTCATCTCGTCGAAATTCCCAGACGCGATGACGTGGCTCGGCGCCTCGATCATCATCGGCGCGGGCTTATTTATCTGGTGGCGGGAGTCGCGCGGTCGCGGCCAGATCGCCGCACACGCCAAGACCTAGGTCCACCCGGGTCGCGGATGGCGCGCCGGGTCATACATCGGTGACGGTGTAGGTTGGGTTAGCGCGCAGCGCGTAACCCAACACGACGGGTGACGAGACGGCGGCAATATTGGGTCACGCCGCTGAAACGCGGCGAGCCCAACCTACGCGCCAAAGCCATTCGCACATTTGCCCTCTCATGCTTTCCCGGGCGAGCGCACGTAAGCGCGAGCCCCGGGATCACGTCGGCGCCATGGTGGCAAAACGGCGATGCGACCTTCGCTGACGCGACCCCGGCTCGCGCTACGCTTGGCCGGGGACGCAAGGTATGAAAAGCCTGTGTCTGAGGCGAGAGAGCGACGGTGTAGGTTGGGTTAGCGCGTAGCGCGTAACCCAACGTGACGGGTGACGAGACGACGGCAATGTTGGGTTACGCCGCTGAAACGCGGCTAACCCAACCTACGCGCCAAACCCTTTTGCGCGCCTCCCTCTCCATGCTTTCCCGGGCGAGCGCACGTAAGCGCGAGCCCCGGGATCACGTCGGCGCTATGGTGGCAGAACGGCGATGCGGCCTTTACCGACGCGACCCCGGCTCGCGCTCCGCTTGGCCGGGGACGCAAGGTATGAAAAGCCTGTGTCTGAGGCGAAAGAGCGACGGCGTAGGTTGGGTTAGCGCGCAGCGCGTAACCCAACACCACGGGCGGCGAGACCACGGCAATGTTGGATCGCGCCGCTGAAACGCGGCGAACCCAACCTACGCGCCAAACCCGTTTGCGCACCTTTGTCTCCATGCTTTCCCGGGCGAGCGCCGCGAGACCCGGGATCACGTCGGTGCTGTGATGGCAGAACGGCGATGCGGCCTTTGCCGACGCGACCCCGGCTCGCGCTCCGCTTGGCCGGGGACGCATAGAATGAAAAAGCCGGTGTGAACGGCGCGAGAGCGACGGCGTAGGTTGGGTTAGCGCGCAGCGCGTAACCCAACATGACGGGCGACGAGACGGCGGCAATATTGGGTTACCCCGCTGAAACGCGGCTAACCCAACCTACGCGCCAGAGCCATTTGCACTTGTCATGGCGGGCCGTGTGCCCGCCATCCATCGAGCCGCCGTTCCTGAACGATGCGACCGGCACATTCGGCGCAGCAACATCGGCATCCACTCAGCCTCTCCATGGATGGCAGGTACAAGCCCTGCCATGACAAAATTTCGCGTGTGAGTCAGCGGCAAGCCACTCGCGCCATTAACGCTCGCGGCACGCGAAGCTGGCGGTCGGATGCAACTGAGTGCATAGTTGCGCAATCTTCGACTGGGCCGGGATGTCTAGCTAGCGTCCAGACAGGGTTGAAGATGCTGCGGGCGCGGGCCGGAGATGGTCCCTTGAGTAATCGGGATGTCGGTCCCCGCCGGAGTATGTCGTTGGTGAGACGCCCCACTAGGGGTGCCTTCGCACCCTGAGCCGGAGTACCGGCCCTAGCTTCGACGAGCGCCAACCGCAGCGAGCGGATCGAAATCGAGCCGCACTCCCCTTCCCCCATTCGCGGCTCGTAAAGTAGATCCGTGCCCGGCCAATTTTTGTTGGCGCCAACCGACACGCCTGTGGCGCGCCGGCCGGTTGGCGCGTGCGATCCGACGAGCAAAGCGAGACGCAGCACGCGCCAGGAAATCGACGCGCGTGCGACCGCGACTTGCGATCCGCCGCCCTAGCGGCGTGAGCCAAGTCGCAAAAGAGACCCGACTTGCGATCCGCCGCGATTGCGGCATAGGCCAAGTCACGATGAACACGAATGCCGCCGATGTGATCGACTGCGGTGTTGGTCGCCCGGGCGGCGCGTGATAGCAGCGGCGCTCGAACGATGAGCGAGATCGCGCCATGACCTTTCCCCTCGAATTCGCAGTCGATACGTTCGGCGATGTGACCGCGGATGCCGACGGCAAGCTGCTGCCCCACGCCCAAGTCATTCGCGACATCGTGGAAGAAGCGGTGGTCGCCGATCAAGCCGGCGTCGACTTCTTCGGATTGGGCGAGCACCACCGCGATGACTTCGCGGTATCCGCGCCCGAGGTCGTGCTCGCAGCGATCGCGACGGCAACGAAGAGAATCCGGCTCGGCACCGCCGTGACCGTGTTGTCGTCAGACGACCCGATCCGCGTCTTCCAGCGCTTCGCAACGCTCGACGCGGTGTCATCGGGGCGGGCCGAAATCATCCTGGGGCGCGGATCGTTCACCGAATCGTTCCCGCTGTTCGGATTCGAGCTGAAGCAGTACGACGTGCTCTTCGCCGAGAAGCTCGACCTTTTCAGCGAATTGTTGAAGCAAGAGCCCGTCAACTGGACCGGCGACACCCGCCCAGCGCTCGTCAATCAGCGAGTGTTCCCACTGCTCGAAAAGCCGCCGCTGAAGACGCGGATCGGCGTCGGCGGAACACCTGAGTCTGTGGTCCGCGCGGCGAGCTATGGCCTGCCGCTGATGCTCGCCATCATCGGCGGATCACCGACCCGCTTCCGCCCCTATGTCGAGCTGTACCATCGCGCACTCAACCAATTCGAGAAGCCCTTGCAGCCCGTCGGCGTGCACTCGCCTGGCTATGTCGCGGCATCAGACGAGGTGGCGCGCGACGAGTTCTGGCCGCACTACAAACGCATGCGCGACCGCATCGGCGCGGAGCGCGGCTGGGGGCCGATGAGCCGAAGCGAGTTCGACGGCGAGATCGAGCGGGGCTCGCTCTACGTTGGCTCGCCCGAGACGGTGGCGAAGAAGATCGCAGCGACAGTCAAAGCCCTCGGCGTGCAGCGGTTCGAGCTGAAGTACAGTGCGGGTACACTCTCACACGCCAAGATGATGACCTGCATCGACCTCTACGGCCGCAAGGTTGCGCCGATGGTGCGGGAATTGGTGGCAGGGTAGCGGCGAAAGCCGCTCACTTCGCTGCGATCTCGGCGACGGTGTGGAACAGCTCGCGCAGGCGCGATGCGGTGATGCCCGCCGCGCCGTTGCCAATCGGCGTGTCGTCGATCTTGATGACCGGCGTCACAATACTCGTCGCAGACGTGATGAAGCACTCGCGCGCTTTCTTTGCTTCATCGATCGTGAAGGCGCGCTCGACGAGCTCGATGCCCTCCTTCTTGAGCAGATCGATCAGCGTCGTGCGCGTGATGCCACGCAGGATCTCGTTGTTGGCCGGTCGCGTGATGAGACGGCCGTCCTTGTCGATGATCCAGGCGTTCGATGACGCGCCTTCGGTAACGTAGCCCTTCTCGTCGACGAGCCAAGCTTCCTTGCCGCCGATCTCCTTCGCCGCTTCCTTGGCGAGCGAGGCAGGCAGCAGCATGACGGTCTTGATGTCGCAACGCCCCCAGCGGATATCGGGCATCGACTTGACGGCGATACCTTGCGCGGCGGCATCGCGGCGAACCCGGTTGACCGGCCGCGACAGGCAAACGACCGTCGGCACGAGGTTGGCGTCGGAGAAGATGAACTCGCGCGGGCGCGCCCCGCGGGAGACCTGCAGATAGATCGATCCATCGGTGACGCGGTTACGGCGCACAGTCTCGCGCATGACCCGGGCCCAGGCGCCACGCGACATCGGATTGGGGATCTTCAATTCCTTGAGCGACCGGTCGAGACGATCCATGTGCCGCGTCTCGTCGATAAGACGGCCGTTGCGGACCTCGCACACCTCGTAGACGGCGTCACCGAACTGGAAGCCGCGATCCTCTGCGTGAACCTGCGCGGCACCCCACGGCAGGTACTGGCCATTCACATAGATGACGCGTGCCATATCCGATCCTCATGCGCGACACCGCGCCAAAGCGAGAGCGCCTCCCGGCCGGCGCCATCCTGCAAGCGCGCCTTCCGGCCGGCTCGCGGAACGCGAGACGGAAGGCGCAAACGATTCAATGCGTCCAGCTGCCGATGCGGCCGAACTTGAAGTTGTCAGAGTAGCTCTTGCGGATGTGCTTGCGCGGCGTCGGCTCGATCACCGTGTAGGCAAGCCCCTTGCGCTCGACGTAGGCGATGGCCTCGTCCTTGCTGTCGAAGGTCAGCGTCACCTGCGCTTGCGTGTCGGTCGACCCCGTCCAGCCCATCAGCGGATCGATCTGGCGCGGCGCGTCCGGCTCGTGCTCGACGATCCACACGTCGCTGCGGCCGGTACCCGACTGCATAGCGTTCTTGGCTGGCTTGTAGATCCGCGCGGTCATTCTGGTCTCTCGCTCCACGGATAGGCGGCACAACGGACGACAGCTCGGCAGTGCGATGGGAGACCATAGCCCGCCGGCGCGTCGAATGGCCCCCTTGTCCCTAATCCGCTCGCCCTTGGCAAGCCCGCGGCACGTCGCATGCGCCAAAACCCGGATCTCGACCGCACTGTACCCGCCGGAACAGCGGCTCTCCTGAGTATCCGGCACTCTCCGATGCATCGACGACACGTCAACCGCTGCGATGCCAATCCAAACCCAACGGAGATTGCCATGACCCGCTTGCTCACCACCGCCGCACTTCTTGCAGCCCTCGCCCTGCCCGCCGCAGCTGGCCCCTTCGGCGCCGATGACCTCCCCGAAGCCCGCGGCTCCGGCGCCTCGACCGGCAAGCTCTCGGCCGGCAAGTCGGCCCTGAAGTGCAAATTCGTCAACGGCCAGCTGGTCTGCACGTTCTGATCCGCCGCTCCCGACACTCTCTGAACCCCACCGCCCAAACCGGAGAAGTCCCATGTTCGCTCGTCTCTCGACCCTCGCCGCCGCAACCGTCCTCGGCTCGCTCTCCCTCGGCATCGGCGCCGCCTCCGCTGCCCAGTGCACGACTTCAGCAACACCCGTCTGCGCCCGCACCTCCTGCTCCATTACCGTGCCCGTCACTTGCTCGTGCAAGGAATGGAAATGCGTCGAGAAAGGCGGCCGTGGCACCGCCATCGCGACACGCGGCAACGCCGTCGCCCAGAAGATCGCGCCGATCACGCGGGCGCCAACGACGATGGCCCCGATCAAGACGGCACCGCGGTTCAACTTCCTGCGGCGCTGACCCGGCACGGCAGGGCCTGCTCCCCCCCAGGCGCCCCCCAGGCCCCAAGGCCCCCAGACCCTGCCGGCCACAATGTGCTTCAAGCACTGGCCAAATTTGCTGAAATCCAGAACCGCGCTAGACACCGCGTCTCAGCATCGGCTGATGCATAACGCCGCCGACCCTAAGCAAAGGAGCGGCGATGCTTGCACAAAGCCGGGAGCGGCACGTCCCATTCGCCGAGACGGCGCAACGCCGCGTCGCCCAACAAATCCCACATGACATTCGCACCTTGTTGAGCGACGATCAGATCGCGAGGCTCGCCGCCGCCGTCGCCCCTCGAACAACGCGTCACGGACTGGCACTGCAAGCAACCTTCCGCTGGATCACCGGCCGCTATTACGTCGCCCTGATCGGCGGCCGCGAGCGGCGCAGCGAAAACCGCCTCCGTAGCGAAGGCCAAACGATCGTCCCGGTCGGGATCAGCGTCTTTGTCTTTCTGATCCTGCTTGCGGTCTACGGCCTGATCCCGCTGGCGTTTCTCGCTTACGGCGTAAAATCCGCGTTGCACATCAACCTGATGGAAGGGCCGTCACCGATGCACACCTGGTTGTGCGGCTAATTCTCGGAAAATGGGCTGTGAAATGGTCGGGGCAGCGGGATTCGAACTCGCGACTTCTTGCTCCCAAAGCAAGCGCTCTACCAGGCTGAGCTATGCCCCGACAGGACCGCGACCGCCTCAATTGGCCAGCAAAGGGCCATGGCAGGTCTCGGATGCCCGCTCAATGCCCTGTTCGGATGGCAGCGTCAAGGCAGAGCCGCATCGCAGGCTGAGGTCCAGATTGACTTCCCGTCCGGCCACCCTATCTCCTAAGCGAATTGCGAGCCGCCACGGTTCGCCCGCGAGCAGGAACGGGACCATGTCCGACACCGCCACCGCAACACCTTTCGCCGTGACCGAGCGGGCGGCGCGCCGCATCGCCGAGATTGTCGCCGGTGAGCCTGAAGCCAAAATGCTGCGCTTGGCCGTCGAGGGCGGCGGCTGCTCGGGCTTTCAGTACAAATTCGATCTGATCCAGGCGCCGGCAGCAGACGACCTTTTGATCGAAAAGGCCGGCGCGACCGTTGTTATCGACCCCGTCTCGATCGAGTATCTGACCGGATCGGAATTGGATTTTGTCGACGACTTGATCGGCGCGTCGTTCAAGGTCCAGAACCCGAACGCCACAGCGTCCTGCGGCTGCGGCACCAGCTTCAGCCTCTAAATAAATAAAGGGCAAAAGCCTCACTCGACGTCGTCGAGGTCGATGTCGAGAATGGCCATCTGGTACTGGTAGCTCGTCGCGTCGGCCGTGATGATGGCGATGGAATCCTCGCCGACAAACACCTCGGCGCTATCCTTGAGCTTCCCCCGCGCGCGCACGGAAAGTGTCTTGCTCCCAAGCTTTTCGCGCAGGAACGTCTGCAGCCGGACAAGCTCAGTCACCGAAAGCGGCTGCGGCTTTTCCTTGATTTCCCACTGGAACTGATAGGACCGGTCACCGTCCTCGTCGTCGAGAAGCAGCACAGCGAGCGGCTTGTCGCCAACGAAAACGTCAGCCGCCTCCGACTTGCCCGGCCGCGCCCGCACGGCAATGGCACGGTTGCCGTATACCTTGCGCAGGTACGACTGGATCTTGCTGATTTCCGACGGCGTCATGCAGGATAAACTCGGCGACAGAACAGGCGTTCCCGCAGCCGATCAGGCCGCGTACGCCGGTCCGAGGACATAAGCCAGGGCGTCAGTGGCCGCAACCGCAATCGTCGGGGCCGAGCCGCTGGTCCATGGTGCGGGCGGGTTCCGGGCAATTGCTGTCGCCCACCACCTTCGCCGGAACGCCAGCGACCGTCTTATTCTTCGGCACATCCTGAAGGACGACCGAGCCAGCCGCGACCTTCGAGCAGTCGCCAACGTGGATGTTGCCGAGAATCTTGGCGCCGGCCGCGAGGAGCACATTCCGGCCGATCTTCGGATGCCGGTCACCAGTCTCTTTGCCGTTACCGCCGAGCGTCACGTTCTGCAGGATCGAGCAGTTGTCACCGACGACGGCCGTCTCGCCGATGACGATGCCTGACCCGTGATCGAACATCAAACCGCGGCCGAGACGAGCACCCGGATTGATATCGATCCCAAAAATCCGGCTCGACTGGCTCTGGAGATAAAGCGCAAAATCCTTGCGGCCCTGCTTCCACAGCGCATGTGCGAAGCGGTGGGTGACCAGCGCGTGGAAGCCTTTGAAATAAAGCAGTGGCTCGATGTAGCGCGTGCAGGCGGGATCGCGGTCGAACACGGCCTGTAGGTCGGCCCGGAAGTAGTCGCCGATCTCCGGATGATCGGCGAGCACATGATCGAAGGTCCGGCTGATGAGGCCAGCGTCCACGTCCGAATGGTTGAGGCGCTGCGCCAGGCGATGGCAGACCGAGTCTTCCAGCCGATCATGTGAAAGCACGGTCGCATGGATGAAGCCGCCGAGCACGGGCTCGTTCGCGACCACTTGATCGGCCTCCGCGCGGAGCGCGGACCAGATCGGGTCGACCGCTTGCACAGCGGGCTTATGATGGCGGGTCGGCTTGGAAGTCATCGCTGCCTTGCTCCTCGCTGAGCACTCGTCGTCTTCTGAGCACTCGTAGAATGTCACATCAGCCTGAAGTTGGGTCGGCTTTGGTCCCTTGCAAGGGACGGCCCGAACCGCCTACTCCTTGCGGCCTCGACCAAGGGAACCAGCCAATATGTCAAGCTTACCACACCTGCGCGCCGAAACCGAGGGGGGCATTCGCTGGCTCATAGCCGATAGTCCGGCGCGGCTGAACGCCTATACCGAGGCTATGTGGGCAGCCCTTCCGGGCCTCATCCAGGAAGCGGCGGAGGACCCACAGGTTCGCGTCGTCGTGCTCACCGGGGCAGGCGGCAAGGCCTTCTCGGCCGGCGCTGACATCTCCGAGTTCGACAAGGCGCGGACCGGCGACGCCGCCCGCCGCTATGACGAGTTGAACAACCAAGCCTTCGCCGCGTTGATGACCTCGCCGAAGCCCGTGATAGCCATGGTGAACGGCCTCGCATTCGGCGGCGGCTGCGAATTGGTCGTGTGCTGCGACATGCAAATCGCAGCAGACCATGCGCAGTTTTCAATTCCTGCCGCCAAACTCGGCATCGGCTACAACCCACGCTGGATCAAACCGCTGCTCGCCGCCGTCTCACCTGCGAAGGCGAAGGAAATGCTCATGACCGCGCGGCGCTACGATGCCAAGTCAGCGCTCGCGATGGGCCTTGTCAACGAAGTGGTCCCGGCGAATGAATTGCGGGCACGCACCAAAGCCGTAGCCGAGGAAATCGCCGCCAACGCACCGCTTTCGATCCGGGCTGCGAAAATGAGCGTCGATGCCCTCTCTCATCCCGACGGCGCTGTCGATATGGCGGCCTTGGATCGCGCAGTCGAAGCCTGTTTCACGTCGCAAGACTATGCCGAAGGACGCAAGGCCTTCATGGAGAAGCGTAAGCCGGTGTTCCGAGGGAAGTAGAAGAGATCAAGGATTCTTAGCCCGTGCGTCACGTTTGGCAATTGCGTCTAACGTTGCCTGCGGCAGCGCCGAATGCAGATCTTCGATCTGCTTTGGAACCGTGATCATTTGGTGAGTGACTATGTTTACAAGCTTAAGCAATTGAATTGCCGCCTCGCGATTGTCTTTCAGATCCATCTTCCCTGGATGGACCGCGTTGTTGCCTGTCACCCGGACGACATCCATAGATTTCTTCACCGCTTCAGGGAGTCCTTGAGACACTAATTTTGCTATGCCGTTGTTAAGGTCTGAGCCAACACCAAGGTGCTCGCACAAATGCATCAACGCAAGGCGAAGCATTGCGCACGACGAACGGGGCGAAACCTCCAAAACTGCACTGGCTTCTTTGAAAGCATCGAGGGCCGATTGAGGCAAATCTGGGTTGGGCTCGACGACGTATTGATGGGAAGGATGCAGTATTTTATCGTACAGCCAAATCGTGGGATCTCCGCAGGAATAACATTCACTAACGTGGATATTGCCGAGCTCGATGTTTGTGTACTGGCCTGACCCAGGCCAATCCAAGATAAGCGCCTCTTGCGATGCCAGTTCGTGAAACCACTCGACGAGTTTCGCTGAATCTGCCTCTTTGTCTTGCTGTGCGCTTTCTTTCTCGAAGCTGGCGGCAATCTCTTTAGTTATGAGATGCGGTGGCTCGCCGGATTCCCGTCTCAACAATCGGACATCATACCAAGTTTGGTGCGCTGTCGCACCACAACTAGGGCAATTAAAAGATTGCAATGAGATTGACGGCTGGACGTACTTCTTTGACACAGCGCCTCCAAAACAAAGAACACCGGACAACTTAGTTCATTCGTGAGACTTCGGCAAAACTACTCTGCAGTATCAGCGATACAATCCCACAATATTTTACCGGGCCGTGCCCTCGCGCCCCCGCATAAGGCGGAGCGGATTGTAGACGATCACCGTCTCGCCGCGCTGGTTCTTGATCTCGTTGCGAGTACGCACGAGGCCACGGCCCTTGGACGAAGCGCGGCTCTCGACGACCTCGATCTCGACATGCACGGTATCGCCTACGAACACCGGCCCCTTGATGTCGAGTTCCATGTGGAGAAACGCCAAGCCCGTGCCATGCCCCGTGCCGGCCAGCGCCAACCCCTCCGCGATGCAAAAGATCAACGACCCCGGCGCCGCAAAGCCGGTCATCGCAGACTGCGTCTTGCGATACTCGGCATCAGTGAACAGCGGCTCATGCATGCCGACGAGGTTCACGAACGAGATGATGTCGGTCTCGGTGATAGTCTTCCCGAACGTCTTGTACTTGGCGCCGACCTCGAGGTCCTGCCAATAGAAACCATGCCCGAGCTGCTTCATCCCTTGCGCCTTTCGCTATCGTGCTATGCGGAGACGGTGGACGGGGCCGAACCGGTTTGTCAACGACGCGCCCTTGTGGTCAAGTCCGCCGCAATCAAGCCGAGGACAATGAGCCGTGAGCACCGACGACAAGACCGTGAAGCCCGCAACCTACGCCGCCCAGGCCGGCGGCGTCATCGAACCTGAGACCGGCGCGATCGTGCCGCCGATCCATCTCGCGACCACATACATTCGCGATCCCGACAATCAGTATCGCAAGGGCTACATCTACGGCCGCCCCGACAATCTGACCGTGCGCCAGTGCGAGGACGTACTGACGAAACTAGAAGGCGGCGAAGCAGCACTCGTGTCTGGCTCCGGCATGACGGCGGCGACCTGCGCGTTTCTCGCACTCGAACGCCCCTGCCATGTGATCGCCCCGGAAGTGATGTACTGGGCGCTGAAACTCTGGCTCGCGGAAGATGCCAAAAGCTACGGCATCGAGGCGACGTTCGTCGACGCGACGAGCCTCGACGCGATCAAGAAGGCCGTCCGCCCCGGCCAAACGAAGATGATCTGGCTCGAAACACCAGCCAATCCGTTGTGGTCGATTTCGGACATCAAAGCCGCGAGCAAGATTGCGCACGATGCAGGCGCCTTGCTTGGCGTCGACTCGACCGTCGCGACGCCGGTACTGACGCGACCGCTAGAACACGGCGCCGACGTGGTCATGCACGCGGCGACGAAGTATCTCAACGGCCACTCGGACGTGCTCGCGGGAGCACTCGTGTTTCCGAAGAAGGACGCCTTCTACGACCGTGCCGTGCGCACGCGGAAAATGCTCGGTGGCATTCTCGGACCATTCGAGGCCTCGCTGCTACTGCGCGGCATGCGCACCTTGCACGTCCGCGTCGCCCATCAGGCAAAGGCGGCGATGGAAATCGCCCAGCACTTCGCCAAGGACCCGCGCATTGCACAGGTCCTCTATCCGGGCTTGCCGGGCTTCGCGGGTCACGAGATCGCGGCCAAGCAGATGAGCGGCGGCTTTGGCGGCATGCTGTCGGTGCGCGTGAAAGCCGGCGAGGCGGCGGCCGTGCGCGCTGCCGCAAACGTCAAAATCTGGAAGCGCGCGACCTCGCTCGGCGGCGTCGAAAGCTTGATCGAACACCGCCGCTCCATCGAAGGCGACGGCAGCCCCTGCCCGCCGGATCTCTTGCGCCTCTCCGTCGGCCTCGAAGACGTCGGCGATCTCATCACCGATCTCGAACAGGCGCTCGGTGCGAACAGCTGACGTTCCGCCGTCGACGACCACAGTTTTATTGCAACCGGCCCATGCTTCCCCGGAAGCGGCGCTGCGCAAGCGGCGGCGCTATCCGGGGTCGCGTCTGCCATGGCTTTGCGACCATAGTGCCCAATCGCACTCACGTGATCCCGGCTGATCTCGCACGCTCGATCGCCGGGAAAGCAAGCCAGGACCGCGGCGACGGCAGTAGGTTGAGCTAGGCGGAAGGCCGTAACCCAACACTTCGATCCTCCAAGCCACGTTGGGTTACGCGCTGTAACGCGGCTAACCCAACCTACGTCCGAACTGGACGTCTCCAAATCAGAGCACTGGTTACGCCTTCTTCGCCTCGTAGCCGAACGGATCGTCGCAGCTGTGGGCCTGCTCGGTGAACCAGCGGGCGCCCGTCTCGGTGATCACCATGTGATCCTCGAGCCGGATGCCGAATTGGCCGTAGATGCAGATCGTTGGCTCGTTCGAGAAGGTCATGCCGGGCTTCAGCACCGTGCGGTCACCCTTCACAAGATACGGCCATTCGTGCACGTCGAGCCCGATGCCGTGCCCCGTGCGGTGCGGCAGTCCCGGCGTCGCATAGCCCGGACCGAAGCCACCGGCGGCGATCACCCCACGTGCCGCGATATCGATGTCCTCGCACTTGTTGCCGGGTTTGGCAGCAGCAAAACCGGCGGCCTGTGCGGCTTTCTCCAAATTCCACACGTCGCGCTGCCGCTTGGTCGGCTCACCAAACACATACGAGCGCGTGATGTCGGACATATATCCGTCGATCGGCGCGCCGGTGTCGATCAGCACCATGTCGCCGTCCTTCAGCGTTTGTGGATAGGGCACGCCGTGCGGATACGCCGTCGCCTCGCCGAACAGAACACCATTGAAGCCGACGTCGCCCTCCGAACCGAGCTTGCGGTGCGCTGCCGCGATGAACTGCTGCACCTCGGTGGTGGTGATGCCCTCGCGCAGGATGCGTGCGGCCGCCTTGTGCGCTTCGAGCGTGATGTTCTTCGCGGTCTGCATCAGCGCGATCTCTTGCTCTGATTTGATCATCCGGCAGGCGGCGGTGACGTCGTTGCCGTTGACGAACGTGTAGGAGTTGCCGGCCTTGCGCAGCCCGTCGAACGTAAAGAACGGCGTCGCCTCGTCGACCGCGACGGTGCCGCGTGGGTAGCCGAGGCTTTTGATCGTCTCAGTGACGACGGCGGTCGGGTCCTCGTCCTCCTCCCAGACGTTGATCTTGCCGTCGAAGAGCAGCATCGTTTTGAGCTTCTCGACCTCGAAGGCCGGCGATACGTGGACGATATCGCCCTTCGCCGGCAGCACGGCGGAGTGCATGCGCTCGGTGCGCCGATATTTCAGTCCGGTGAAGTAGGTCATGCTCGACGAGCAATCGAGATAGAGCGCGTCGATCCCTTTCTCCTGCATCAGCTTCTGGGCCTTGGCGATGCGCCGCAACCGCTCGTCGACGCTGATCGGCGGTACGTCGCCGCGCATCGACTTCATCGCCGCCAGCTCTTTCTCGGCAGTCGATCCACCCACTCCGACGGTCATCTTGTCCTCATCATCCAAATGCGATCCGGCCTCGACCCTACCGAGCCCGTCCGGGCCTGGGAAGTGCGCGGCACGCATGGGCACCCCGCCCCATTTCTTGCGTCGATGGCCGTCCAAGCGATATGCAGGATGCCAAGAAATCAGTCGGAGGGACCCAATGACCGAAACAATCGGGGTGCTGGCGCTGGCGCGGTCGACATTCGACGCGCCGTTCGCCGAGGACATGGCGGGCAAGGCCTTCGCGGCGATCGATGCAGCCGGCATCAAGACTGTCGGCTCGCGGGCACTGTTGTTCGATACGCCGGCGGCCGAGGCGGCGCTCGCAGATATCAAGGCGGCAGGCGCACAGCGGCTCGTGCTGCTGCAGGTGACATTCACCGACGCCGCCATGACGGTGGAACTCTCGAAGGCGTTCGACGCGCCACTCGCGATCTGGGCATTCCCGGAACCGCGCCTCGGCGGACGCCTGCGATTGAATTCGTTCTGCGGCTTGAACCTCGCGCTGCATGCGCTCGGACGCGCCGGAAAATCGGCGACCTATCTCTACAGTGCGCCGGACGCGGCGAACATTCAAACGGCCATACATGCACTCATCAACGGCACACCCGCCACCGAAGGCGGCTGGGTGCCTTGGCCGTGGTCCGAGCCGTCCCCGGCCGAGATCGCGACCGCCCAAGCCAAAGTGAAGGCCTTGAATGGCATGCACATCGGCCTTGTCGGCGATCACCCCGCTGGCTTCGATACCTGCCGGTTTGAAGACCAGGCCATAGCTGAACTCGCGGGTGTCGGCGTCTTGCGCGTTGGCCTTGCCGACGTGTTCGACCGCGCCAAGAAAGTGAGGCCGGAGCGAGTGGTCACGGCGCGCGATCGCGTTGCCGGATTCGCCGGTATCGATGCCGTCGATCAGCCGCAGCTTGATCGCTCGATGCGCGTGTACGAGGCACTCGAAGAGATCGTCATGGAGAAGGGTTGCGATGCCCTCGCGGTGCGGTGCTGGCCCGAGATGTTCACCGAATATGGCTGTGCGGCATGCGGCCCGATGGGCATGCTCAACGGGCGCAGCATTCCCGCCGCCTGTGAAGCCGACGTCTATGGCGCGCTGACCCAGCGCCTGCTGCAAGACATCGCGGGCGAGCCGGCTTGGCTGGTCGATATCGTCGACATGGATGCAGCAAGCGACACCGGCGTCCTCTGGCATTGCGGCTCGGCGCCGTTGTCGATGTGCGATTCCGAGGACAAGCCGATGGCGCAGATCCACTCGAACCGGAAAATGCCGCTGCTGGCCGAGTTCGCCCTGAAGCCGGGCCGCATTACGATTGCGCGCATCACACAGGCACGGAACCAGACCCGGATGATCGTCGGCGGCGGCGAAGTCATTCGTGCGCCGAAGAGCTTCACCGGCACGAGCGCGGTCGTCCGTTTCGACGGCGGCACCGAGCGGGCGATGCACGCGCTGCTCGGCATGGCCCTCGAACATCACGTCGCCATCGTCTACGGCGATCATCGTGCGGCGATGAAGGCGGCAGGGCAGGCACTCGGCCTCGCTGTGGTAGGACTCCACTGATGACCAACATCCTCCGTTACGGCATCATCGGCGCCGGCATGATGGCGCGCGAGCACGTTCGCAACATTGCCCTGATACCGGGGAGCGCGGTGACCGCAATCGCCGACCCCGACGCAGGCTCCCGCGAGAGCTGTGCCGCCGAAGTCGCAGCCAAACTCGGCAGCGACGCAAAGCTCTATGAGGATCACAACGATCTTCTCGCGTCCGGCCTCGTCGATGCCCTCGTCATCGCCAGCCCCAACGACACCCACAAAGCCATCCTCGACGACGTCTTCGGTGCGAAGACCAAGTTACCGGTGCTC
This sequence comes from Hyphomicrobiaceae bacterium, assembly GCA_033812735.1. Taxonomy (GTDB): domain Bacteria; phylum Pseudomonadota; class Alphaproteobacteria; order Rhizobiales; family Hyphomicrobiaceae; genus JABFRJ01. The sequence continues at coordinate 15,356 of JAPXTA010000099.1, forward strand.
TGCGAGAAGCCGATTGTGACGCGAGCGGACGATATCGCGCCCTTGGCGGCGGCGGCTGACGCCCACGGCCGGCCGGTATGGACGGCGATGGAGTATCGCTACATGCCGCCGGTCGCCGAACTGATCCGCGAAGTCCGCGGCGGCACGATTGGCCGGCTCCACATGCTCTCGATCCGCGAGCATCGTTTTCCGTTCTTGGCCAAAGTCGGCGACTGGAATCGCTTCAACGAAAGAACGGGCGGAACGCTTGTTGAGAAGTGCTGCCACTTCTTCGATCTAATGCGGCTGATCGCCGAAAGCGAGCCAGTTCGCGTCTATGCATCGGGGGCAGCGGACGTCAATCACCGCGACGAAAGCTATGGCGGTAGGACACCCGACATCATCGACAACGCCTTCGTCATCGTCGACTTCAAGAACGGCGTGCGCGCCAGTCTCGACCTTAGCATGTTTGCGGAAGGCGCCTACTACCAAGAGGAAATCACCGCCACGGGCGACAAGGCACGTGTCGAAGCCTTCGTGCCGGGTGTGACACGGTTTTGGCAATCGGGCGACAAGGAGCGCGAAGCCGAGATCGAGGTGTCGCCGAGAGATCCGCAGGGCCCGGTCCGCCGCAAGGTCCACGTCGACGAGACCATCTTGAAGGCAGGCGATCACCACGGCTCCACCTACTTCCAGCACCTCGGATTCCGCCGCGCAGTGCTCGAGGGCGGCCGGATCGAAGTCACTGTCGAGGATGGCTTGAAGGCCGTTGCGATTGGCCTCGCCGGCGAACGCTCGATCGCCGAAAAGCGGGCCATCGTGATCGATGGCTACTCCTTGAGATAGTCAGACCTTCAAGATCCGCCGCAGTCGCGCATCGAGTTGCGGATACTTGCGCAAGCCGGCGGCAACACGAGCCCGCGCCGTCGGCATCATGCCCTTCCGCGACAGCGGAATGTACAGGTCGAACAAGGGAAACGGCTCGACCTTGAAGCGGCGCTTGTAGTCGTAGTTGCCAATCGAAAAGTCGAACTCGCGCACGCCCCTCTCATGCAGATCCATCATCGCACGATGCAGAACGAGCCGGCCGGGCGAACAGTTCGCCCAAGTGCGGCCGGCATTCGAGATGCGTGTAACGACCATCCGGCGCCCCTGCACGAAGGCCATCATCGTCGCGACGATGGCTGAATCGCACTCGAGCGCACCGATATAGGTATAGCCACTGGCAAGCCCCTTCGCGGCGAGCTTTCGGTAGAAGGCAGATGGCAAAGGCGCATCGAGAAAGAACGGCGCAGCCGTCTCCTCGAATCGCGACCGTTGCTGCTGGTCCATCTCGGAAAGGTAGCGGCCCGCTTCGGTCGGCTCGCCGATCGCAACGTATTTCGCGTCCGCTCCACTCCTCAGGAAAACACGCCAGGACCTGTCGAACTCGCTGCGCACGGCCTTCCCGAGACCGCGGTGATAGTCTGCAAAGCTCTCGCCGGTGACGATCAGGTTGCCGTTGGCCGCACAAAGACCCGCGCCCGACAGAAGCGAGAACGGATTGACGCGGGGGCCCAGTTGATACGGCGATTTCCGTAACACGAAGAGATCGGCGGCCGGCAGCACGGCACGGACGGCCCGCCAGAGCCGCGCAGCCCCGGCCTCGTCGGTCGGCGCAGCAGGCCCGAGCAACGGCCCGTTGTAGTCGGTCAGCTCCTCGTCGGTGAAGGTGATCACCTTGCGGCCGTCGCGCTCCACCAGAACGAGAGGCAGCAGAGCCGCAAGACGGCCTCCACCGTCGCGCACCTCGACAGGAAGCGGATGCATGCCCTCGGCAGAGCCGATCGTCTCATACCAGCTCTCGATCCAAATCCGGTTCTGGAATGGATGGTCGAGGCTCACGTCCGATCGATCGGCAAGGCTCGCCCAGTCGGAGGCAACACGAGCGACGAAGCTCTCCCCCGCCCGGCCGGCGATCCCGCCGGCAACGGACGTTGCCGCCGCAGTATGCCCCGCCGTATTGACCATCGTCACTCCGCCGCCTGACGCGGCAGGTCGATCACTTGACCGGGCCTTGTCGGATCGAGCTTGAACTCGATGGCGCGGCGCTTGGCACGTTCCTTTTTCACCCAGCTGGTATCGCGCAACGTCTTCTGAAGAACGGCTTTGGCCCAGAAACGCGGCCCGCTGATCGCGCGCGACGGAGCCTTGAATCCCATGCGGTGGCGCATGATGCCGTTCGCAAGATTGACGAGCTGAAGACGGCGGATCTCCTCGTTGACGTAGGAGACGGTCATCGAAACATTGAGGCAATCGAGATTTTCGACCCGATGCGGCGCATTGAGCGGCCAAGACAGAAACTCACCGGGATTGAGCAGGTGCACCTGCGCGTGGCGGTCGTACCAGTCGTGATAGGGGATATCGAGTTCCATGTCGAAAAGCGCGATATCCTCGAGATGGCGCGGCGACAGGAACGGCGGGTTCGCAGGATAGACGATGACCCGCTTGGTGCCTTCGATCTGCCAGAGGTTCTGCCCCGGCAGGTCGGCGTGGTAATAGACTTGCGCCCTAGGCGACGAGATCAGGATGCCGCAGGCGCGCTTCGGCGCGGAGAACCCCGGGATTTTGCTCGCGAGCTCGTCGAACATCTGGTCGAGGACCTCGTCGTAGCGCTTGTCGACCTTCGACACCTCACGAAGATTGAGCCACATCCGGCCCTTCTCGATCGCCTCGAAGATCTGTGCCCCCTTGAGCCCGCCTGGATCGCCTTCGCGCCACTGCCGGCGGTCCTTCTGCTCCCCCATGTGGACCAAGGCGTAGCGGTCGCGCGGATAACTCTCGATCAGGTCGATCAGGGCCTGGCGCGAGAACAACGGGTTCTTGTGCAGGCTATGGCCGATCTTGAGCGGCGCATGCCCCCAAAGCTGGCCAAAGCTCGGATCCCAGTTCTCCAGCAGCGCGGTTTGGCTGGTCATCGCATGCTCCCGTCACGGTCGTAAGGTTCGCCCATGGCTGGTGCAAAATCTGCGCCATGGCTTTCCGGCGGCCTCGAAAACATCCCCGCAACCGACTTTTAACCGACCGGCGCGGTCGGCTGGCGAGTACGCCCGCGTTGTGGTAAATTACCCGACCAACAAGGAAAGTACCGTCTCGATGAGGCACTTGGGCAACATCTACGCCCCGTCAAGCCGCTCCCTCTCTGGGCAGCGAATGCGTTGAGCTTGCCCGCCGCGGCAAGCATCTGTCCCGCGACCGCTCTGGCGCATCGCCCAGCGGAAAGCTCTAGGCGCTTGCGGGTGCGCCAACTATAGACACCCCAGCGATTCACCATTCTCGACATTGGAGCCCGCCCCATGAGCGGCAGCAGTGGCAACCCCCTGTTCTACACGACCACGCCGATCTTCTACCCGAACGGCGACCCGCATATCGGCCATGCCTACACGGCGATCGCCACCGACGCGATCGCCCGCTTTGAACGGCTCGATGGCAAGGACGTCTTTCATTTGACCGGCACCGACGAGCACGGTCTCAAGATGAAGCAGACCGCGATCAAGGAGGGCATCACGCCGCTCGAACTCGCGACCAAAAACTCGAACCGTTTTCGCGAGCTGATGACGGCGCTCGGCACCGCCCACGACGATTACATCCGCACGACCGAACAGCGGCACTACGAGGCCTGCGCAGCGCTGTGGAAGCGGATGGAAGCGAACGGCGACATCTATATCTCGAAGTACGCCGGCTGGTACTCTGTGCGGCAGGAAGCCTACTTCGATGAAGCCGAAACCAAGGTCGGCGAGGACGGCGTGCGCCGCGAGCCGCTTGGCTCCCCCGTCGAGTGGACCGAGGAAGAGACCTACTTCTTCAAGCTCTCGGCCTATCAGGACAAGCTGCTCGCCTACTACGAGGCAAACCCGCACTTCATCCTGCCGCCCGAACGCCGCAACGAAGTCGTCTCGTTCGTAAAAAACGGCTTGCAGGATCTGTCCATCTCGCGCGCCTCGCTCGACTGGGGCATCCCGGTGCCAGGCAATCCGAAGCACGTCATGTACGTGTGGGTCGACGCCCTCAACAACTACGTCACGGCGACCGGCATCCTGAACGGCGACGGCAAAGGGCCGCGCGCCAAATTCTGGCCCTGCGATCTCCACGTCATCGGCAAGGACATCGTGCGCTTTCACGCCGTCTATTGGCCAGCATTTCTCATGAGCGCAGGCATCCCCCCGCCGAAGAGGGTATTTGCGCACGGCTTCCTCTACAATCGCGGAGAGAAGATGTCGAAGTCGGTCGGCAACGTCGTCGACCCCTTCAATCTCGTCGATACCTACGGCCGCGACGCGACGCGCTACTTCTTTCTGCGCGATACCGCCTTCGGCCAGGACGGCAGCTACAGCCACGAGGCGATCGTCGCCCGCATGAATGCCGACCTTGCGAACGATCTCGGCAATCTGGCGCAGCGCTCGCTGTCAATGGTGGCGAAGAACTTCGGCGGCGTGCTTCCCGCACCGCTCGCGTTGAATGGGATCGATCAGGAGATCCTGACGGCAGCGGACAAGTTGTACGGCCTCTCGCGCGACGCGATGAATACGCAGGCGATCAAGGGATGGCTCGACGC
>JAPXTA010000100.1:0-19858 GCA_033812735.1 Hyphomicrobiaceae bacterium
ATAGGACTGCTTGCAATCCTCGACGCTGGCGTCGTTCGGCATGTTGATCGTCTTCGAGATCGCACCCGAGATGAACGGCTGCGACGCAGCCATCATATGGATGTGGCTCTCGACCGAGAGATAGCGCTTGCCCTTCTTGCCGCAGGGATTGGCGCAATCGAAGACCGGCAGATGCTCCGCCTTGAGGAACGGCGCACCTTCGAGCGTCATCGTCCCGCACACGTGCTCGTTGGCGGCCTCGATGTCCTTCTTCGAGAAGCCGAGATGCACGAGGAGATCGAACGTGGGCGCGTTGACCGTCTCACGCGGGATCTTGAGCGCATTGACGAGGAAATCCTCGCCGACCGTCCACTTGTTGAAAGCAAACTTGATGTCGAACGCCGTCTTGACCGCGCTGTCGAGCTTTGCGAGCGCCTCGTCGGTGAAGCCCTTGGTCTTCAGCGACGTGTGGTTGATGCTGGGCGCCTGACGCAGCGAACCATGACCGACCGCATAGGCCTCGATCTCGGCAATCTCGCTCTCGCGATAACCGAGCGTGCGAAGAGCCTGCGGCACGGCCTGGTTGATGATCTTGAAGTACCCGCCACCGGCGAGCTTCTTGAACTTCACGAGCGCGAAGTCCGGCTCGATGCCCGTGGTGTCGCAATCCATAACGAGACCGATCGTGCCGGTCGGTGCGATCACCGACGTCTGCGCATTGCGATAGCCGTGCGCCTGGCCAAGTTCGATGGCACGGTCCCAGGCGCGCTGCGCGGCGGCGACAAGTTCCTTGTCCTTGACCGACGCGATATCGAGCGGAACAGGCGCAATAGACAGCTTCTCGTATCCCTGCGTCTCGCCATAGGCGGCACGGCGGTGATTACGGATGACGCGGAGCATGTCGCTGGCGTTGTCGGCATAACCCGGGAACGGACCAAGTTCCTTGGCCATCTCCGCACTGGTCGCGTAGGCGACACCGGTCATGATCGCCGAGATCGCACCACAGATCGCGCGTCCCTCGTCCGAGTCGTAGCTGATGCCCGACGCCATCAGCAGGCCGCCGATGTTGGCGAAGCCGAGGCCAGTGGTGCGATAGCGATAGCTCAGTTCCGCGATCTGACGCGACGGGAACTGCGCCATCATGATCGAGACTTCGAGCGTGATCTGCCACAGACGGCAGGCGTGCTCGAACGCGCCCGTGTCGAACGAACCGTCTGCCTTGCGGAACGTCATCAGGTTCGCCGACGCGAGGTTGCAAGCCGTGTCATCGAGGAACATGTATTCCGAGCAGGGGTTCGACGCACGGATCGGACCGGACTGCGGGCAGGTGTGCCAATCGTTGATCGTGGTGTGGAACTGGATGCCCGGATCGGCCGAGGCCCAAGCGGCATGGCCGATCTTTTCCCACAGATCGCGTGCCTTGAGCGTCTTCACGGCCTTGCCGCTGAGGCGGCCTGTGAGGCTCCAGTCCTTGTCGTCGACGACGGCGTTCAGGAACTCGTCGGTGACACGCACTGAGTTGTTCGAGTTCTGGCCCGACACCGTCAGGTAGGCTTCGCTGTCCCAATCCGTGTCATAGGTCGCGAAGTCGATATCGGTGTAGCCCTGGCGAGCGAACTGGATCACGCGCAGCACGTAGTTCTGCGGCACGAGATCGCGCTTGGCTTCGCGGATCGCCTGCTTGAGCTTGGGATTCTTCGCGGGGTCGAAGCAGTCGCCGGCATCGGCCTCGCAGTTGACGCAGGCCTTCATGATCGCCTTGAGGCGCTTCTGGCAGATCTTCGAGCCGGTCACGAGCGCCGCGACCTTCTGCTCTTCCTTTACCTTCCAGTCGATGTAGGCCTCGATATCCGGATGATCGACGTCGACGACGACCATCTTCGCCGCGCGCCGCGTGGTGCCGCCCGACTTGATCGCGCCCGCCGCGCGGTCGCCGATCTTGAGGAAGCTCATCAGGCCCGACGACTTGCCGCCGCCCGAAAGTTTCTCGTTCTCGGCGCGTAGGCTCGAGAAGTTCGAACCGGTGCCCGAACCGTACTTGAAGAGACGCGCCTCGCGGACCCACAGGTCCATGATGCCGTTCTCGTTGACGAGATCGTCGTCGACCGACTGGATGAAGCAGGCATGCGGTTGCGGATGCTCGTAGGCCGACTGCGATTTCGTCAGCTGACCGGTGCGGTAGTCGACGTAGTAGTGGCCTTGGCCGGGACCATCGATGCCATAAGCCCAGTGCAGGCCGGTGTTGAACCACTGCGGCGAGTTCGGCGCCGCCATCTGCATGGCGAGCATGTAGCGGTGCTCGTCGAAGAACGCGCGGGCATCCTCTTCGGTCGTGAAATAGCCGCCCTTCCAGCCCCAGTACGTCCACGTACCGGCAAGACGGTCGAACACCTGGCGGGCATCCTTCTCGCCCTCATAGCGATCCTTCTCGGGCGTAGCCGCGAGCGCCTTCTCGTCGAGGCACGAGCGCCACAGCCACGACGGTACCGCGTTCTCCTCGACCTTCCGCATCGCCTTCGGCACGCCGGCCTTGCGGAAATACTTCTGCGCGAGAATGTCAGCCGCCACCTGGCTCCAATGCGCGGGAACGTCGAAATCGGCGCAACGGAACACGATCGAACCATCGGGATTCTTGATCTCCGAGGTCGCACGACGGAACGGAATCGCGTCGTAGGGCGACTTGCCGGCCTCGGTGAAGCGCCGCGTAATCTTCATAGTTCTGGTCCCGCGAATTTCTATTCGCGGATCATGAAATCATAAGTACGAGATACGAGGCTTTAGGACGTCCTGACCCGACGAGGGTTGTTGACTGAATGCCTGGCGGCGCACGCAACCGGTCACGGAGACAAGCTCCGTTGCGATTGTTTGTCTGGAATGTTGAGGTGCAACCCGGGTCTACAACAGACAATGGCGCCGGATCTGATGGACACACTTAGCCGCGATTCTCCCCTCTCGTCACCATGTCTTGTGGGTCGCAGCAGCAAGTCGCCACTACATCTGGTGTTATGGGGATCAAGTGGGGCAACCTGTGGATGGCGGGGGCGCAACCCTAATCCAGCCAAGCACTTAGGCGCATCGTGAGCGTCGCTGGGGAAGCCGCCACATAGCCGTCACGGACACGAAATCACGATAATCCGATTCCGTTGTCGTGCCAGTGTGGCCCAATCGCCGCGCTGCTTGCATACACACGGTACGAACAGCGCCCGCCGCCTCGGAACGAGACGGCGGGCGCCGGCCTCTGCGGAGACCAAAAGGCCTCAGTACTTGCAGTTCAGGTACTTATGCTTCCAGAACCACAGGCCGGTTGCCTGCCATTTGTGCAGGTAAAAGCCGCAGCCCGCCGCATGATAGACCGGCGCGACGTACCCAGCCTTGTAGAAGCCATAGGGCTTGAAGCCGAAGTGCACGTACGGCTTGTGGAAGATCGGCTTATGAACGTGGCCGATCTTGATGACGTGGAATTTCTTGAACGAGGACGCCTCGGCATCCCTGGCCACACCCGACAGAGCGGCGGTGGCGACGGCGGCGACGGCGAGGGCTTTGATGGTCTTGCTCATGACAGATCTCCTTGATGGATGAGTTGGCGCTGGTTGCTGTCTGGTCTTGAGGCCGTTCGTTTCGCGACCTCATGTTTAGGACCCTACCGATCGGGGCTTGAGTCCGCCGTGCTCTCCAGCACATGTTGTGCACCTGCATTGCCCGCATGCTGCCGTCACCATTGCTCTCTGGGGTCTCAACCGATGACATCAGCATCCAAACCAGCCGCTGGCGCCCCACGCGACGCCCAACTGGACCAGCAAGCCCGAAGCTTTCTGGAGGCGAGTACGTTCCTCGGCAGCTTGAAACCCGAGGCACTCGATCAACTCGTCAAACGCGGCCACATCGCCCGCTTCAAGAAGAACGAGATCATCTACGAGCGCGGCGACGAGGGCGACAGCCTGCTGCTGATCATCTCGGGCAAGGTGAAGATCTTCAACACCACGATCGACGCCCGCGAAGTCGTGCTGAACTTCCTAGGCCCCGGCGACGTCAACGGCGAGATTGCAGTCCTCGATGGGCGCGAACGCACCGCGACGGCCATGGCGCTCGAACCGTCCGTCGCCTTCGTCGTCTATCGGCGCGATCTGATGCCTTTGCTGTCGCAACATCCCGATACGCTCGTCGAGATCATCCAGATTCTCTGCGACAAGCTGCGCGCCACCTCGGAGATCGTCGAGGACAGCCAGCGCTCGATGCGCGGCCGCGCCGCCCGTGGCCTTCTTCGTCTCGCCCGCCAGCACGGCAAGAAAACCAAAGCGGGGATCGAAATCGACCTCGGCGTCAATCAACGCGACCTTGGCAACTACCTCGCCCTCTCGCGAGAAAACACCAGCCGCCAGCTCGGCACACTGTCGGAAGCAGGCGTCATCTCCACCGCTGGCGGCGGCCTCGTCATCCTGGATGAAGACGCCCTCAACGCAATCGCCGAGGACGAAACCCTTTGACGTCCCCGCAGCCCCGGCAAGCGGTCAAGAGCGCGGTGCGGCGGCTGACGGAATCGCGCGCAGCCTCGGCTGCCGCGATCATGCTGGCCGTGCTCGCCCTATCGCTCCTCGTATCGCGAACCGGCTGGTTCGACACCCTGCGCGAACGGGCGTTCGATGCCTTGCTGTCCGCCAACGTGCCGGCCGCCAACGAAACCCGCCCGCGCATCGTCGTGGTCGATATCGACCGTGCCGCTCTCGAAACGCATGGCCCTTGGCCCTGGAGCCGCGAAAAGCTCGCCCAACTGCTCGATGAACTCGCCGCAGCCAAACCAATCGCGGTCGGCCTCGACGTCCTCTTCGACGGCCCCGACGAACAGTCGCCCGCAGCCCTCGCACGTAAACTCGCTCGCGCCGTCGCCGATCCTGCCGTGGCGAAGCTCGCGCAATCACTCCCCGATGGCGATGCGCGGATTGTTGCCAGCATGGGCGCAGTGCCGACGGTGCTCGGCGCGCTGCTCGACCCCGGCCGCGAAACGGCGGAGCCGATGCTGCGCCCGATACTCGCGCGAAACGCCTTCGATCCGACGGCGCTTTGGCAGGAAGCCGGCGTCATCGCGCCACCAGAAGCCCTCCGGGATGCAGCGGCTGGCATAGGCATCATCGCCGTCCCTGGTGACGCCGACGGCAACGTCCGCCGCATTCCGATTCTGGTTGTCGGCGGGTCGCAACTCGTACCGGGATTGGCCACGGAACTCGCACGTATCGCCAAGGCGGCGCCACTTCTCGCCGTCGACGGCAAGCCCCGCTCATTGCTGTTCGGCCCATCACGCACGCCGCTCTCCAATGACGGCATGCTGCGCCTCGTTCCTGGCCTGACGGCGGCATGGCAGGCACGCACGCTGACGGCAGGAGACGTAATCTCCCGCAATCCCGGTGCGATACGCCAGCTCGCATCGAGCCTCGTCCTGGTCGGCAGCTCGGCGCCGGAAGTCGGCGGCTTGCGCTCGGCATCGAACGGCGACCTCGCGCCGAGCGTCCAGCTTCAAGCCGACGCCGTGGCACAACTCCTGGCGGGCATCGTTCCGTTGCGTCCCGCTTTGCTAGGCATGTTCGAGACCGCAGCCCTCGCACTGGCAATCCTTGCTGCTGGCGTATTCGGAATGTCGTTCGCCCCGGCGCGCGGCGCGCTCGCGACCACGGCCCTGATCGCATTCTGGATGATCGCCGCCATCTTGGCCGCGCGATGGCGCCATTTACTCGTCGATCCGTTGCTGCTGCCTTCGTCAGCCGCGGCGACGTTCACCGCAACAGCGATCCTCACAGCGGCCCAGACGTTGCGCCGCGAAACCGCGATCCGCCATCGCTTCGAGCAGCACCTAGCCCCGGCCGTCGTGCAGCAGATCATCGACCGTCCCGACGCCTTGAAGCTCGCCGGCGAGGTCCGCGAAATCACCGCCTTCTTCACAGACGTCGAAGGCTTCACCGCCATGACGGACCGCGCCGAACCGCATCAGTTGATCGAAGTCCTCGACGCCTACTTCGACGAGATGAGCAGCATCGTGGTGGCTCACGGCGGCCTCGTCGACAAGATCGTCGGCGACGCCGTGCATGCGATTTTCAACGCGCCGTTCGATCTCCCCGACCACCCCTCGCGCGCCCTCGACTGCGCCCTCGCGGTCGAAGCCTTCTCGCGCACATTTCGAGAGCGCGCTCTCCCCAAGCAGTTGGGCTTCGGCATGACGCGGATCGGCTTTGAAACCGGTCCCGCCATCGTCGGCGACGTCGGCGGTTCGCGCAAACTCGACTACACCGCCCACGGCAACGCAATGAATGCCGCAGCCCGCCTCGAAGCCGCCAACAAGCAGCTCGGTACAGCCATCGCCATCGGCCCCGGCGCGGCGGCAAGACTGCCGGCAGACCAACTGAGGCCGCTCGGCCTGCTCGAGATCCGCGGCCGCAGCGAGAAGCAAAACGTCTTCACGACATGGCCGGCCGCCTTCGATCGCGATATCCGCAGCCAATTAATCGCCATACCAGACATGCCGCCCGACCAAGCCCTCGCTGCCCTCGAGGTGCATTTACAGCGCTTTCCGCAGGACGAACCAGCCCGTCGCCAGATCCAGCGCCTGCGAGACCGACAAACCGCGGCGGCGACAGGAATGTAACCAGACGCCTGTCTCCGGCTTCCCACGCTCAGGAAAGCGGATTACACGGTCGGATTGAGACGGGGCTCGATCCCGCCAGCAGCTCGGGACCGCCGATGTCCGAACAGACGACCTTGACGCCGCGAAAGCCTCCCACACGCTTTACCGGCCGCCTGCAGCGGGCCGGCGGCTGGACCTTTCTGTCGATCGGGCTTGGATCGGCGATTGCCGGCGGCGTGGCATTGGCAGTCATCCCGGCGATGACGATGGAGCCGTTGGCGCCGATCGGCGAGCTGCCGCGCATCACTGGCATCGTCATCGATGTCGCAGGCGTGACGCCGGGAGCAGAACCACCCAAAACACACGTGAGCCTGTCGAAGGTACGGATCCGCGTCAAACCGACGGGAACCGATCCGGTTTGGGTCTCCTTCGACACCGGCTTCTTCGTCGCCCGCGACCTCGAGCGCCGCTGCGGCCTTGGCGACTACAATCTCGACATGATCCGTGGCAAGCCGGTGGACGTCGTCCACGACGGAAACCTGCAGGTCGTCGATCTGCGTATCGGCCGCATCCTCTGCGTCAAAGCCGCCTCCGCCAACCGCGAAAACGCCATAAGCGCTGAGTTAAGGCGCCGCGGGTATATCTATGCCCCTATCCTCATGATCTGCGGCGGTGCCATGGCCGCCATGTCGAGCCTGATGCTCGGCTTGTGGGACAAGCGCTGAGGCGCACGGCCACGCGCGCGCCGCGCCGCCGAACGCAGCTCAAGCGACGATCTTACTGAAACGGATTGAACGGTTGTTGTGTCCGCACGGCCGTATTGCGCTTGCCATTGGTCGCAGGCTGAACCTGACGCACCGCTCGCTGTTGCCTCGCCTGTGTCAGCGGCGGCATCCCATCCTTGAGCTTGCGCGCGATCTTCTCGGCATCCTCGGGCTCAGGTTTCAGCGTCAACGCCTGCTCCCACTGGAACCGCGCTTCGCGCTCCCGGCCATTGCGCCAAAAAGCATCGCCGAGATGATCGTTGAGAACGGGATCCTCTGGCCGCAGCTCCACGGCGCGCTCGAGCCACTTCACGGCTTCCTTGAAGTTGCCCTGCCGGAAATGAGCCCAACCGAGGCTGTCGACGATATAACCGTCATCGGGTTTTAGCCGCACTGCTTTCTCGATCAGAGCCATGCCCTGCTTGAGATTGCGCCCCTGGTCGATCCAGGAATAGCCAAGATAGTTGAGCACCAGCGGCTGATCCGGCGCGAGCTTCAGCGCCGTTTGCAGATCGGCTTCCGCCTGGCTCCACTTCTTGAGGCGTTCATAACTCGTCCCACGTGCATAGAAATAGGACCAATGGCGCGCATCGGGTTTGGCAATCAAGCTGATGGCGCGCGTGTAATAGCCGACGGCTTCCTCGTATCGCTTATGTCCGCGCATGATCGAGCCGAGCGCATCGAGCGGCTTGAGATCGCGCGGGTCTGCGGCAGCACCCGCCTCGAGCAGCTTCCGTGCCTCGTCCACCCGGTCGAGCGAATTGAGGTTCATCGCCTTGCGGATCTCGATCGCCTGATCGAGCGGCGATCCCTTGGGTATGCGGTCATACGCGGCGATGGCGCGCTCGTGTTTGCGCGCGCTTTCATAGACGTTTGCCAGCGTCGCCAGCGCGAACGGGAAGCGCGGCTGCAGATAGAGCGCGTACTGGAGGAACATCGCACCAGGGCCGATCCCACCCTCGCCGGTCAGCGCTTCCCCAAGGCCGAAGAACAACTCCGACATGCCCTCCGACGGATTGGAGACGAGCAGCTGAGAAACTTCCCCGGCCTCGATCTGCTGCAAGAGAGCGCGAACATTCGGGTGCCCCTCGCCTTTCGCCTTCTCGAGATTGGCCTTGAGCACGCCAACCGCCGCCTTGGCGTCACCCGCGTTGGAAAGATGCTGCGCATAGGCGAGCGTGGAACGGAGCACCGCGCCATCGGTCTTGTAGGCGCGGTCGTAAACCGCACGCGCCTCACCGGCTTTGCCGGCAACGTCGAGCAACAACGCCTTGTGATAGCGATAGAACCGCTGGGCCCAGTCCGGCTGCTTCGGCTGCTCGAGCAGATCCGTCGCGTCCTTGGTCTTGCCCTCCGCCTGCCTGAGCCAGGCACGCGCGATGTTCGACGTCAGCTCACCGATCGGATTGACGGCGGTCGCCTTGAAATGCTCTTCCGCTTCGGCTGGCTTCTTGTCCTTGAACGCCTTGATGCCGAGAAACAGCCGGGACATCCGGTGTTCGGGGTTTTCCTTGGAAAGGCGAAGCGCCAAAACCTGCGCTTCGTTCCAATTGCCCTCGGTCGCCTCCATCTCGAACGTCTGTCCGAGCAACACGCCGTTGCCGGGATCGCGTGCCAGCGCGGTTTCATAGAATGCGGCGGCAGCGCCGATATCGTTGTCGGACCGCGCGACGCGTCCCGCAAGATAACTGCCGAGCTGCGACTTCGCCTCGTATTGTGTGGTTGTCTGAGCCGCTTCGGGCTTACCGGCGGCAACGGCGGGAATTGCATGAACGCCAACCGCCAGCGAGGCCGCAATACCGGCCCAGCGCGCGGCAGGTCTTACCGCGAGGCGGCCAGGGCGGACAGAAAACGATTGCATGCAACCTCTTTCGCGCTGACGGGCGCGCGGGCTCGAAGTGATTCTTGTAACTTCAACCTATCAAACCGATCGCCCCCTGGCGATCCGAAACCGCAGACTTCACGACGCTGTGCTAGACCTGCGGAACACTACCGGCCAGCACCTGCTGAATCCAGGGCCGATCGATGTTGCCTCCACAAAGGATCACGCCCACGCGGCGCCCAGCCATGCGATCGCGCTCCTGGAGCAACGCCGCGAGCGGCGCCGCCCCGGCCCCCTCCGCAAGGTTGTGCGTATCTTCGTAGTAAGCCCGAATTGCGGCGCCGATCTCCTCGTCCGAGAGCTGAACAATCCGCTGGGCGCCCTTGCTGATGATCGCCAGCGCCTGTGGATCGGGCACCCGCACGGCCATCCCGTCGGCAAACGTCCGCGCCGAGTTGGTGGCGATCACCCGCCCCGCCGCGACCGATTGCGCGTAGGCATTCGCGTTCTCGCTGACCACGCCGACCACTTCGGTTTTGAGGCCGAGCAAGTCACGCGCAGTGATCACGCCGCAGATACCGGAACCCAAACCGATGGGAACGTAGACGGTATCCAATTCCCCAGCCGCCCGGAACAACTCCAGCGCGTATGTGGCAACACCCTTGACCAGATCTGCATGGAACGATGGCACCATGTGCAGCCCGTCCGCGGCCGCTACCCTTGCGGCCTCTTGCCGCGCCTCGTCGAAGTCCGCCCCAAACTCGACGAGTTCGGCACCGAACGCCCGCATGGCGGCATTCTTCTCGACCGAGTTGCCGCGCGGCACATAGATCACCGCGCGCAACCCCTGCTTCGCCGCGGCAAGCGCGATCGATTGGCCATGATTGCCGCGCGTCGCAGACACGACCCCCACGACCTTGGCGCCCGATTTCACCAGCCTGTCCATGTAGACGAGGCCGCCGCGCACCTTGAAGGCACCGGTCGGCGTATGGTTCTCGTGCTTGACCCACACTTCCGCACCGGTCCGCTTCGCAAGCAGCGGCCAAGCATACTGAAGCGTTGGCGGCATATGGCTGTGAACCAGCGCAGCTGCAGCCTCAAGGTCAGCCAGCGAGAACAGTGTCATGGATATGGCCTTCGGCAGGTGGTTGGACGTCGCCTATCAGGCCGCCAGCGCCGCGTCGAGAAAATCGAGACGGTCCTGACCCCAGAAGATTTCGCCCGATGCAAGCACATAGCTCGGCGCACCGAACACGCCCCGCGACAGGGCCTCGGCCGTATTTCCGTTCCAAGCCGTATCGAGGGCCGCGTCGTCGGGACCGCCAGCTCTGATCGCCGCTGCATCGAGGCCCGCGCGGGCAGCCGCCGCAGCAAGCACCGCCGGTTCGGCCATGTTCTCGTCGCGGCCCCAGAGCGACGCGCCGATCTCACTCGCCAGCCGCAAGGCATCGAGCCCCTGCCGCGCCGCCGCGATCACGAGCCGCGCCGCAGCAGTCTCCTCGGCCGGAAAAAACTTCGGCTCCAGAACCATGGGGATGCCGCGCCGAGCACGCCACCGCTTCAACTCCATAATCCGGTAGGCCCGCCGCTCCGGCGAACGCTTCGGCAACGGCAGGCCACCCGTCTGAGCGAAAATCTCGCCAAACTTCGCAGGCTTCACGTTCACCTCCACCCCACGCCGCTTGGCGATGGCCATGAACTCGGCGGACCCGAGGAAAGCCCACGGACTGTTGAGCGTCAGGTAGTAGTCGATCGTCGCCATGTGTCATCCTCTGATGGTAGTCGTCGTCATAGCGGAGCCAGCCGGTAGCTGACGCCGCACGAATGACTGTCTCCCGGCGCGAGCGAAATCGCGCACGCGCCGATGTTACCGCTCTCGACGCAGACAAAGCGCGTCTCGTCGCCTTTGGGAATTTCGATCATGCCGGCAGCCGATGCGCCCGGATTCCAAACGATCGTCGACTGGCTGCCGGCGTCGCGCACGATCTCGATCCGGCGCTTGAGTACAGGATCGGCAATCGACAAGACGTCAGGCGATTTGTCGAACAGCGCAATCGTTTCCGATCGTATCGACATCGCGCCCGTCTGCGTCTTCGCCCGGCCGCTGTCGGTGTTGTCGCGATACGTCGAACCCGATAGCCCATCGATCTCGATCGCCGACGCCGCGCCGACGCTGAAATAGGTGTGCAATGCCTCGCGGATCGTGAACGGCTCGTCGCCCTCGTTGTCCGTTTCCAAGCGAAGCGACAGTGTCCGGCCGATATCGATGAACAGCGTCGCATTGGCGCCCACGGTGAACAACTCTCGCTCCTTCGCCCGCTGCGGCAGACGGAACGTGAGGACGATATGCCCGCCATCATCGTCGAGTTCAGCAGCATCGATCAGATCCCAATTCAGGTTGCGCGCGAAGCCGTGCTGCGGCCTAACCTGCCCTTGGGCCGTGTCGGCGTGCGGACCGAACCAGGGCCAGCAGATCGGAATGCCGCCACGGATCGCCTTGCCGCCGCCGAGCGGAGACACCGGCGAACACCAAAGCAGGTCGTCGTGCCCGCGCGGGGCAAAGCTCAAGACTTGCGCGCCTTGTATGGCGATCGTCGCCGCTGCAGCCCGCGTCGCGACGTCGATGACGAGACCGCCCCGGCTCTGGCCGAGACGTACCCCCTCGACTGTGTTGAGCAGGCGCATGATTTCTTCGGCCGACGACACGCTGGCATCTCCCTTCTCGAAGCCGCACTTCATAAGCCGCCGCGCGCCGAAGCGCCACGGGTGATCGCGAGGGCCTTGCGCTTTTCGGCGCTTCCTGCCTCACTATGAGTAATACCGACAAAACACTCCGGGAGGAGCGAATGGCCGCCGTCGATCGAACGCGTTTCATCGGATTGAAGAGCGAGCCGTTTACGGCCGACGTAGAAAAGGGGCGGCTGAAGTTCTTCGCCAAGGCGATTGGCGAAACCGATCCCGTCTATTCGGACGAAGCCGCCGCGAAAGCAGCCGGTCATCCGACCATTCCAGCGCCGCCTACGTTTCTGTTCTGCCTCAACATGGAGCAGCCCAACCCGTATGACCTCATCCAGCAGATGGGCATTCGCGTCGAGCAGCTGCTGCACGGCGAACAGTCGTTCACGTACATCAAACCCGCATACGCCGGTGACAGGCTGACATTCCAGACGACGGTCACGAATACCTACTCGAAAAAGGGCGGCGAACTCGGCTTCTTCGTGCGCGAGACCGACGTGACAAACGCCAAGGGCGAACTGGTCGCCAAGCTCAACGGCATCGCCGTCGTCCGCGAAAACATGTGAGAACCATCATGGCCAAACAATCCATTCGCTATGACGACTTAAAGGTGGGCGACGAGATCCCGCCGCTCACGACGCCGCCGATCTCGCGCACGACGCTCGCGCTCTATGCCGGCGCATCCGGCGATCACAATCCGATGCACATCGATATCGACTTCGCCAAGAAGGCGGGCGTATCAGACGTGTTTGCCCACGGCATGCTGTCGATGGGCTATCTCGGCCGCGTCCTGACGGGGTGGGTGCCGCAAAAGCAGATCCGCAGTTACGGCGTTCGCTTCTCCGCCATCACCCAAGTTGGTGATGCCGTCGCCTGCACCGGCAAAATCGTCGAGAAGTTCGAGGCAGACGGCGAAAAGCGAGTCAAGCTGGCGCTCCAAGCCGCCAATCAAAAAGGTGTCGTCACCCTCGTCGGCGATGCCGTGGTGGCGTTGCCGTAAAATCCCGTCTCCCCGCCCGCGGGGAGAAGGCGACAGATTGCAATCCCTCGACAACGAGCCACCCAATGCCCAATCTCGCAGGTAAAGTCGCCATCGTCTCGGGCTCCGGCCGCGGCATCGGCCGCGAGATCGCCATGAAGCTCGCTCGCGAAGGCGCCAAGGTCGTCATCAACGATCTCGACGAAGCGCCCGCCGCGCAAACCGTCGCCGACATAAAGGCGGCAGGCGGACAAGCCATCGCCTGCGTCGGCTCCGTCACCGCCAAGGACTTCGCCGACAAATTCGTTGCAACCGCCGTCGATCAGTTCGGCGGCCTCGACATCATCGTCAACAACGCCGGCTATACCTGGGACAGCGTGATCCAGAAAATGACCGACGAGCAGTGGGACGCCATTGTCGACGTGCACATGAAGGCGCCGTTCCGCATCATGCGCGCGGCGAGCGAATACATCCGCATCGCCTCGAAAAAGGAAGCAGCAGAAGGCGTCGAGAACTTCCGCAAGGTCGTCAATATCTCGTCCATCGCCGGCTTCATGGGCAATCCCGGCCAGGCGAACTACGCGGCCGCCAAAGCCGGTGTGCATGGCCTCACCCGCACCATGATGCGCGAATGGGGCCGCTACAAAGTCAACGTCAACACGGTCGCCTTCGGCCTCATCTCGACGCGCCTGACCGTCGCCGCAAAGGGCGGCTCGACCATCGATATCGAGGGCCGCAAACTCGCCGTCGGCGTCAATCCCGATTTCCTCAAGGCCGCCGAAGCCGGCATCCCCTTGGGCCGCGCCGGCACGCCATCGGAAGCCGCCAATGCCGTCTATCTGCTCTGCACGCCTGAATCGAACTACGTCACCGGGCAGCTGCTCATCTGCGCGGGTGGATTGTACTAACTATCGGTCCCCCGGAACATCGAGCCGCCGAGCGGCGAGAGGTATCCGGGGCCTTGCCCTGTTGAAGATCCCGGCTCTGCGCTCACAACATCGTTGTTCGCTTCGGCCGGGAAACCAAAGCTTTGATCGGCGGAAATAAGCCATGTCCGACACACTCGTCAAAACTCAATCGGGCGGCGTCGTCACGCTGCGCATGAACCGTCCCGCGAACTTGAACGCGCTCAATATCGATATGGCCTACGCCATGGACGACATGGCGCGCGCGTTGATCAAGGACGACAGCGTCGAATGCGTCGTGCTGACCGGAACCGGCCGCGCGTTCTGCGCCGGCGGCGACATGGGCGGCATCAAGAGTGGCGCCGAGCGTGGCGGATCGAAGCTGCTCGACGTCGCCCAGCGCGGCATTCGCTTGCTGATCGAATCCCATCTGCCGGTCATCACGGCAGTCAACGGCGTCGCAGCGGGCGCGGGATTCGGCATCGCGCTGCTCGGCGATCTCTCGATCGTGTCTTCGGCTGCAAAGTTTCGCCCCGCGTTCATCGCGCTCGGCGCGGCACCCGATCTCGGCCTCGGCTATACCCTGCCGCGTCTGATCGGCGAAGTCCGTGCGCGTGAACTGTTGCTGACCAATCGCGAGCTTTCGGCCGAAGAGGCGCTCGCATACGGCATGGTGACCCGCGTTGTACCGGCTGACCACTTCGAGGCCGAGGTTCAAAAAGTCGCCGCCGCACTCGCCGATGCGCCCCGCACGGCCATGGGCCTCACCAAAGCCCTGCTCCGCCAGGGCCGCACGCGGTCCTTCGCCGATTATCTCGAACTCGAGGAACAGGCTCAGGCCGCCGCCTTCAAGAGCCCGGAAATTCTCGAAGGGGTCGCCGCCTTCCGCGAAAAGCGCAAGCCCGATTTCCGGGCCGCGCGGCGCCCAAAATCCTAACGCCCATACGCCCCGTTACCCCTTCGGAAACCTCGATCCACCCTCGGCCGTTGTCATCAAGCCGTGGAACGACCATCTTCCTGGCGTCTAGGGTAAGTTGGCGCGGCTTCCACGCCACGCCTGATGCCAAGCCCATGTCGAGCCCGAGGTGGGACCATGTCCGATCGCGATCCTGACGACCGCCGCCCCGTCGCAGCTGCAAAAAACGCCACGGCCGCGAACGAGCCCCAAGCGGGCGGTACGGTGCCCGGACGAGCGGGTCAAACAACGCCGTCAACGAACCGCAGCGCCTCGTCCGACGTTGCCGATTTCGTAAAACGCTTGCGATCCCTCGAACCGCAAACGGGCAATCGGGGCAGGCTCGTGTTCGCCATGGACGCCACGATGAGCCGCCAGCCGACGTGGGACATGGCGCTCGCGCTGCAATCGGAAATGTTCCACGCCGTGAAGGCAATCGGCGGCCTCGACGTGCAACTCGTCTTTTTCCGCGGCGCCGGTGAGTGCCGCGCTTCGAAATGGGTCGCCGATCCCGACGCACTCGCCCGCCTCATGACGACCGTGCGCTGTGCCGGCGGCTTCACGCAGATCGGCAAAGTGCTGACCCATGCGCGCCGCGAGGCGACGGAGCGCCGCATCAGTGCTGTCGTATATGTCGGCGACTGCATGGAGGAACAAGTTGACGACCTTTGCGGCCGGGCCGGCGAACTCGGCCTCCTCGGCGTGCCGATGTTCCTGTTCCAGGAGGGAAACGACCGCCAGGCCGAGCAAGCGTTCCGTGAGATTGCCAGACTGACCAAAGGCGCCTATTGCCGCTTCGATGCTGGTTCGGCCTCGCAGCTGAAAGACTTGCTGACAGCCGTCGCCGTCTACGCCAGCGGTGGTCGCAAGGCTCTACAGCAATTGGGCGACGAGCGCCGCAACAAGCAGGCCCAGCTGCTTCTCCAGCAGATGCGGTAAAGGAGATCGGGCCGCGCCCATGCAGTACTTCCTCCTCGGCCTCGTCGCCCTGCTCCTTGTTCTGATGGCCTCGAAGAAATTCGTCGCCGCCAATCCCGCCGCCTTGGCGAAAAACCTCCGTTGGAGCGCCGGCGTCGTAGCCTTGGGAGCAGGCGGCGTCCTCATGTATCGCGGCATGGCGCAGTATGGCCTCTCGCTGGCAGCCCTCGGCTCCTGGCTTCTCCTCAGCCATGGCCGGTCCTGGCCCGGCAATTGGCCGGGGCGCACAGCGGCAAGCGACCGCGTTTCCCGCGTCACCACCGACTTTCTCGAAGTCGAACTCGAACATGACAGCGGCGCGATCCGCGGCCGCGTCATCAAAGGCTTTTTCCAGGGACGCGATCTGGAAACGCTCCGCCCCGTCGAGGTCGCGCACCTGTGGTCGGACTGCCAGTTCGAGGACCCCCAGTCGGCCCAGATCCTCGAAGCCTATCTCGACCGCCTCCATCCGACCTGGCGCGACGACATGGCGCGCGGCAGCCATCCGGGCGGCAGCGGCAGCACCGATCGACCCGGCGGCCGACGTGCCATGAGCGTCGAGGAAGCGCGCGACATCCTCGGTGTAAGCGAAGACGCAAGCGAGGACGAAATCCGCGCGTCTCATAAGCGGCTGATGTTGAAACTTCACCCCGACCGTGGCGGATCACACACGCTCGCCGCCAAAGTGAACGAGGCAAAGGACGTCCTACTCGGCCGCAACTGACGCCGCAAAGCATTGTTCCAGCTTCGAAAACCAAGAAAACGCCTCAAGCACATCTAAAATCCGGCAAGCGTGTTCCGCCAGCCATACGCTCAAAAAAATCAGCCGCAAAATCGTCGCAGCGCCACGTGTCGCATATCTACAGCCCGGGTGGTTTATGCTACCCAGCTGCGGGGGAATCTACGAATCGCTCGTGATCGGCGTTGCCGACCGACGGGGGGAAAAGTTGAAGACACACACAGACCCGGCCTTCGACGTGGCCGATCGGGCGCACTCAAATCAAATGGCGACGCCCCACCTGAGCGCGGCTGAGCGTGCGCGCCGGACCGAGCTCAAAAAATCGGTTTCGGAATACGCAGCGCATTGCGCCAAATTTCGCGAAGCCGATACGGCCCGCGCGTTCATGCAGATTGCCACGACGACAATTCCGTTCGTCATTCTCGTGGCGGCGATGATCGCTTTGGCAAACACCGCCTACTGGGCAACCCTTCTTCTTGCGATCCCCGCGAGTGGATTGCTGGTCCGCTTTTTCATTGTCCAGCATGACTGCGGTCACGGCTCGTTCACGCCGACGCGCACCATGAACGACGCGATCGGCCGGATCATGAGCATTTTCACGATCACGCCCTATGCGCTGTGGCGCCGGGAACATGCGATCCACCACGCAGGTTGTGGCAATCTCGAACGCCGCGGCGTCGGCGACATCGAAACGTTGACCGTCGACGAGTACATGTCGAAGAGCTGGTTCGCGCGCATGCGATATCGTGTCTATCGCAACCCCCTGTTCCTTTTCGGCTTCGGCGTTCCCTTCTATTTCCTCGTCTTGCAGCGCCTGCCTTGGTTCCATGGCGTTGCCGTGAAGGACAGCTGGAAAAGCGTCCTCGGCTTGAATTTGGCGATGGCAGTATTCTACGGCGGCCTCGCCTACCTGATCGGGCCCCTGACACTGTTGAAAGTCGCGCTCCCCATCATCGTTCTCGCATCGGCGGCAGGGGGCTGGCTCTTCTTCATCCAACACCAGTTCGAGGACACACTCTGGGACCGCAAGGAAGACTGGGATTTCCAGGTAGCGGCAGTCCACGGGTCGTCCTATTACGTGCTGCCTAAGGTCTTGCAGTGGTTCACGGGCAACATCGGCCTGCACCACATCCATCACCTCAACAGCATGATCCCGAACTACCGCTTGCAAGAGTGCATGGACGCCATGCCGGCTCTGGCAACCATCAATCGCCTGACACTGATGGAGAGCCTGTCGTGCGTGCGCCTGACGCTGTGGGACCCGGCTCGCCGCCGTCTCATTGGCTTCAGCGAGTTGCCGCAGGCGGCCTGACCACCACCCGCATCACCTGACGTTTCTGTTCACAAGCCGGGGCGGCCCCCATTGCCGCCCCATTTATTGTCGCACTACTTGGCCCCGATTTGGATCTCCCCGCCCCCGGTCTGCTCGCAAGAGGCCCGTCGTGTCGACCACCACACCTCACGTCCCTGATTTCGCTGCTGGCCAGGCCTGGACCTATCGGGCGCCGGCCGGCTACGAGACATCCCGCATCCATATCGGCGCCATCCTCGAATTCGCCAGCGGCGACCGGCTGGTTGCTGCTGCAGTGACCGACGCCCCCCAGCGCCTTGCCGACGGGCGCGTCGTCAAGGGAACGATCTCCCTCCTGCCACTGACCGAGGACGCGCTCCGCCGCAGCGTTGTATCGCTCTCAGGCGAAGCCGACTTGCCGGAGAACTTCCTGGCGGCCTTTGAAACCTGGAACGACGACGATCGCGGCGGTACCTTCTTTACGGTCCCTTTCGAAGGCCATCTCGATAGAATGATCGCGCGGCAGATGGCTGAGTTAGCTGCTGCTGCGGATTGATCGGACCACACGCCAACCGAGAATTGCAATCAGTGCAATAATCCTGGATTGCGCACATTCCGTCGCTTATCCCAGCGCTTGGCAAATTTGGCGCAATAAGAAACATCACTTAACCCGTTAGAAAGTCGAGACCAATCAATGTTCTCAGGCGTGCCAGCGGGGTGCGCGCGATTATTCGTCTCGTCGGGGATGTCGCATGCGCGTTCTCTTGTGGCCGTTGTGTCCAGACGTATTTTTAAAGTCGGACGATGCCCTCGCCCGCGGCGAGCCGCTGTCCGGGCTGTCGTTACCGAACGCGCAATTTGAACTCGTTTTCGGGCCGGCTGAACCAGTTGCCGCAGCACCGGCCCAACTGCCGGAACCCTCCCCAACTCAGCCCCGTCAGACCCGCCCGCATCCGCTCGCCCGGCAGCTCATGGTGCAGCGCCATCTACGTCGTGGCCCCGCGCGCAAACGAGCCAAGACGGCCACTCCTTCGAAACGCCGGGCATCGCAGACGCCAGCACGTCGCAACCCAACACTGATGAACCGCCCGACCAGCCGGAAGACAACCGCGACCGGTAAGAAGCGCCGTCCACCGCGCCGCCATGTCTGGCTTGCGGCCAGACGCTGAAGCAGCATCAAGTCTGGCGGTGCGCCAACGCGCCTACCCCCGCACCCGCGGCATCAAAATCATATCCCAAGGGCTCGGCATCACCCCGCACGGCACGTGCACGACCGTCGGCCCCTTCCGCTTGAAGCCAGCCACGATTTCGCGTTCGACCTCGTCGGCGGTAGTCGCC
This sequence comes from Hyphomicrobiaceae bacterium, assembly GCA_033812735.1. GTDB lineage: Bacteria > Pseudomonadota > Alphaproteobacteria > Rhizobiales > Hyphomicrobiaceae > JABFRJ01. Next base: position 19,076 of record JAPXTA010000100.1, read on the forward strand.
GTCACACCGGCAGCACCGAACTCGCGCGCCACCTTCGCAAAATCCGGATTGACGAGATCCGACGCGATCGTGCGACCGCCGTATTGCTCCTCCTGGATACGCTTCACGTTACCGAAGATGCCATTGTCGAACACCACGACGACGACACCGATCTGGTGCTGTACCGCCGTTGCGAGATCGCCGATCTGATACATGAAGCCGCCGTCGCCAGCGATCGCGAGCACCGGCTTGTCGGGACACGCGACTTTTGCGCCGAGCGCAGTACCGAGCCCCCAGCCGAGACTGTCCTGATGTCCGGCCGAGAGGAACGTGCGCGGCTTGTAAACGGGGAAAGCGAGCCGCGCGGCGAAACCGAGTTGTGTGACTTCGTCGACGAAGATGCCATCCTCGGGCAGCGCCTTGCGCATCGCCTTGAGGAAGCTCATCTGCGGCTCGAAGGACTTGAGACGCTCGGCAAACCAGTCGCGATGCGGTTTGAGATCGGTATCACGCGGTTCACGCTGCCGATTGTGCTCCGGCAATGCCGCAACAAGCGCCGCGGCGTAGTCGCGCGCATCGCCGGCCATCCCGACCGCGGCCCGCTTGAATCGATCCGGCGTGTCAGGGTCGGCATCAATCCGCACGATCTTGATCTTGTCGTCGAGGCCCCAATTGGCTTGCTGCCAATGCAGCCGCGTGCCGATCGCAAGCACCACGTCCGCCGTCTTCCATAGCCGATGCGAGATCGGCAAATTGATCGCAAGCCGGTGACGCGCCGAAACGACGCCGTGTCCACGGCGAAAC
>JAPXTA010000101.1:0-19786 GCA_033812735.1 Hyphomicrobiaceae bacterium
TTGTCGAATTTCAGCTCGTAGGTGGCGATGAAGGCGTCGAAGGCCTTGTCCGCTTCCTTGCGTGTTGCGGCCATCCAGATGTCCTGGAGCGCGCGCTTGGCCTTCGGCTGCTGGCTCTTCGGCAGCTTGTTCAGCACGTTCGCAGTCTTGTGCACCCAACAGCGCTGCTCGGCGCACGTCGGCCACAGCTCGCCGACCGCCTTCCAGAACCCGAGCGCGCCATCGGCCACCGCGATCTTGGGTGCGATGGCGAGGCCTCGGTTCTTCAAGTCGATCAGCAGTTCGCGCCAGTCCTGCGCGCTCTCGCGGGCGCCGTCGGTGAAGCCCAGCAGCTCCTTCTTGCTCTCCGGTGTGGCGCCGATGAGCACGAGAATGCACTGCTTCTCGTCCTCCAGCCGAGCTTGCAGGTAGATGCCGTCAGCCCAGACGTAGACGTAGCGCCGCGCCGACAGATCGCGCCGCTTCCAGCGCAGGTATTCCTCGGTCCAGATTTCTCTCAGCCGCGCGATGGTCGACGCCGACAGACCGGGCGCGTCCTTGCCGAGCAGCGCCGTCAGCGCCTCCTGGAAGTCGCCGGTCGAGATGCCGCGCAGGTAGGGAACCGGCAGCAGCACGTCGAGGCTCCTGGTGCGGCGCGCGTAGGGCGGCAGGATCGCAGAGGTGAAGCGGATGCGATCGGCATCATCGGCAGCGGCACCGCGGTCACGCACGCGCGGCTGTTGAACCGCGACCGGGCCGATACCGGTCATGACTTCGCGCCCGGGCAGATGCCCGTGGCGGACAACCCTTTGGCAGCCCTCTGTGGTCTTCAGATCGGTGTGCTTGGCCAGGAACTCGGCCACCTCGGCCTCGACGGCCTGGGCGAGCAAGGCGCGCGCCCCGTTGCGCAGGACTTCCGTCAGTGGGTCCTCGAACGACCCTGGCTGTGCGAGCTTGATGACGTTATAGTCGGTCACGGCGTATCGCTCCTTCGGTGGAGAAGTGGAGGCGTCGAGCACCCCCATGATACGCCGCCTTCACCCCTTCAAGCCGTCACCAACTTCCGCGCATAGCTCATCAGAACCCTTCAGCTTGCGACGCACGCGTTCCAGCGAAGCCGGCAGCACCCAGTCCTTGAACGGCGCGCCGTTCCTCAGCGCTCCGGTGGCGCGCGCCAGGACGGGCACGTAATGCCAGGGGTCGTAGATCACTTGCCCGCTGCCGAAACGGCGGGGATGCTCAGCCACGACGATGCCGTCCTGCTTGATGACGATGCGCTCGGCATAGGCGTGCACATCGACGGGACGCCTGACGGCCTTCGCCATCACCGAGTACTTGTTGGTGTCGAAGCGCACGAGACAGGTCTTCGAGACCGCGACCGTCGTCGCATGGAAGCCGTCGAACGGCCCGCGATACGGCACCAGCATAGGCCTCTCGGCCTCGAACACCTCGAACACCGTGCGATCCTTCTGCTCGGGATGCGGTTGTTCCTTCGCATAGGCGACGCAGCGGTCGAGCAGCCACGCGTTCAGTTCGTCATAGCTCTTGAACTTGAGGCGCGGCGTGAAGAAGCGGTCGCGCAACGTGCCGACCTGGTTCTCGACTTGGCCCTTCTCCCAGCCAGCCGCCGGCGTGCACGCGGTCGGATCGACGGTGTGGTGGCTCAGCATCTGCAGGAAGCGACGGTTGAACTGACGTTCCTTGCCGATGAAGACAGCATCGACGGCGGTCTTCATGTTGTCGTAGATGCCGCGCTGGCAGGCGCCTTTGAAGAACAGGAACGCCTTCTCGTGCGCGTCGAACACCATCTCCTGACGTTCACGAGGATAAGCGCGCACGAACGGCATCCGGCTGTGGCAGAGCCGCATGTGCGCCACCTTGGCCATCGTCGTCACGCCGTCGATGACGACGCATTCGTGGCTCCAATCGAACTGGTACGCCTCGCCCGGCGCAAACGAGAGCGGCACGTATGCTTCGGCTTGTGTTCCGGCATGCCGGCGCTCCCACGCTCGACCATAGCGCCTGATGGCATCGTAGCCGCCGGCATACCCTTCGAGCCGCAGCGCTTCGTAGAGACGCTGGAACGTCAGACGCTCACGCGCAGGCTTGGCGACATTCTCAGCCAGAAGCGTATCGAGCGTCGCCGCATGAGCGCCGAGCTGCGGTAGCGGCTGCGAACGCCGCACGTAGCGATGCTCCGTCTCTTCCCCGCGAACGATCGTCCGAACCGTGTTCCGCGACAGCCGCAGATCCCGCGCGATCTCCTTGATCCCCTTGCCCTTCACCAGAAAGGCGTGCCGCACGCGTCCGATCGTCTCCACCGTCAACATCCCCCGCCCGTCCCGTGCCGACGCACGCACAGGACACCATCTTCAGCGCTTCGTGGGTGGGGTCAAAATTGCGCGCCGATCCACCCCAGACAGGGGGCAAAATTGCACGCCGGTTCACACTGATGTCGAAGCGAGCGGGCTGTCGGCCTATACGCTCGAGGACCTCGCCGGGATCTGCGAGAAGCGGTTCGGCAAGCGCATGCATCCCTGGTCGCTGGGACGATTGCTGACGAAGCTCGGTCTGTCGCGACAGAAGACGAGGCCCGTCCATCCCGAGACGGACCCGGTCGCTGCGGCGGCTTTTAAAAAACGCCCCGCGCACCCTGCGATTAATCCGTAAACGCACCCAAAAGCGTGTCCGGGTGTTCTTCCAGGACGAGGCGCGCATCGGTCAGAAAGGCCGTACCTGCCACGTCTGGCGGAGACGCGGCGTACGTCCGCGCGGGCTCGCCGACAAGCGCTTCACGTTCGCCTACATCTTCGCAGCCGTCGAGCCGGGAACCGACAACGCCTTCGCGCTGGTCCTGCCTTACGTGAACACCGAAGCGATGCAGCTGTTCCTCGATCGCTTCAGCACGACGCTCGCAGAGGACGAGCACGTTGCGATGGTGCTCGACCAGGCCGGTTGGCACGGCGCGAAAGCCCTCGTGATGCCGTCGAACATAACGCTCGTGCCGCTGCCGCCATACTCGCCCGAACTCAACCCGATCGAACGCGTATGGCTCTATCTGAAAGAGCGCTTCCTCTCCCACCGCCTTCACGCCGATTACGACTCCATCGCAGACGCCGCGTCACAGGCGTGGAACCGCCTCGTCGCCGAAGCAGGTCGCTTGACCTCGCTGTCCTCATACCCCTGGATTGCAGCGGTCAAATGAATGGCGGGGCGGTATGAGAACATCTGCACTCGCGGTTTGATTGCCAGTCTTTGGGAAGTGCCGCATGTCGATTGTGCAACTTCTGCCACTAGTCGGGTCGCTGACCCAACAGTCGCAGCGTTCATCGTCACCAGAACGGTTGCACCGGTGTCGGCGAGGATGGCGGGCCAGAACCCCGTCACGCCGATCAGGGTTGTCGCCAGAAACACCGGCTTGAGGCCAAGCGATATCACGATGTTCTCGGTGATGTTACCCATGGTGCGCTTCGACAGGTCGATCATCGCTGCCACATCCGGGACGCGACCGTGCAAGACCGCTGCATCCGCCGTTTCGAGCGCGACATCGGTGCGGCCGACTATCGCGATGCCAATGTCGGCGGCGGCGAGCGCCGGTGCATCGTTGATGCCGTCGCCGACCTTGGCGACGACGCGACCTTGGGCTTTAAGGTCGGAGACGATCCTCAACTTGTGTTCTGGAAGCAATTCAGGAGCTAACGCCGATTGTTGGTGACGGCGGGTCCGGACAGGCGGCGGCGGTTGCGGGCTGACAGATCGACTTGGCGGCGACTTCCAGCGCGTCGGAGAACTTCACACCCAGGATCAGTTTTGGCAATTGGGTATGACCGTCGAGACGCCGCCAGCTTTTCTGCGCGGTCTCGACGAGCTTGAAGACCATGGCGAGCGCGGTCTTGTTCGAGAGGCGGCCCTTCGAGCTGATCGTGCGGTGGCGCACGGTTGCGAACGTGCTCTCGATCAGTCGTCCTCAATTGCTTCCAGTGCTGAGCGGGGAAGTCATAGAACGCCAGCAGCGCATCGCGATCCTTGGCCAGGCAGTCGGCGGCCTTCTCGTATTTCAACTCGTAGCTCTCGACGAAGGCGTCGAACGCGGTCGTGGCGGCGGCCTTGGTCCCGGCCATCCAGAATTTTTTGGCATGCCCGTTTGGCTTTCGGCTGCTGGCTTACGGGGAGTTTGCCGAGCACGTTCGCCGTCTTGTGCACCCAGCAGCGTTGCTCAGCAGCTTTCGGCCAGACCTCGCCGGCCGCCTCCCAGAAGCTGAGCGCGGCGTCGGCGATCATCAGCTCCGGTGCCACGTCGAGCCCGCGGCGCTCGAGATCGAGCAGCAGCTCGCGCCAGTCGTGCGCGCTCTCGCGTGCGCCGTCGGTAAAATCGACGGGTTTCTTGCGGCCTTCCGGCGTCGCGCCGATGATGACGAGGATGCACTGCTTCTCGTCTTCGAGGCGCGCTTCAACGTGGATGCCGTCCGCTCAGACGTAGACGTAGCGCCGAGTCGACAGTTCGCGCTTCCGCCACCCAGCGTGCTCGTCCTGCCAGCCGTCCTTCAGGCGGCCGATCGCGGACACCGAAAGTCCCACGGCATCCTAGCCTAGTAGGCAGGTGAGCGCCTTGGAGAAGTCGCCGGCCGAGAGGCCCTTCAGGTTCAAGATCGGCAGCAGCGTCCCGATCGACTTCGAGCGGCGCATGTAGGGCGGAAGGATTGCCGGCGAGAAGCGAATGCAGACATCCGCCGCCTCGCGTTCATCAGGCACGCCCGCGACCTTGGGTTCGAACTGGACGCCATTCGCGCGCTGCTCGACCTGCAGGACGATCCCGCGAAATCGTGCGCACAAGCCGACGAGATCGCCCGTCACCGCCTCGATGAGGTCGAATGGCGGTTGAAAAGCCTGCGAGCGCTCAAGCGTGAACTCGAGCGCATGCTGGCCGGTTGCAAGTCGGGACACGTCGCAGACTGCCGGGTGATCGAGGTGCTGGCGGATCATCCGAAATGCGTCAGCACGGCACACTGATCCACTGAAGAGCCCGGATATCGTTCGCAGACGGCCGCGGCCGATCAGCGGAAGAACACGTACTTTATCAATGCCGCGATGATCAAGATCACGATCGCTGCGCCGATGAGGTGCACCGTGCCCATGCCCCAGAACATTTGATCAGACATCATGGTAGACCTCCATGTGATGCGCAGTCGGCGCTGATGCACCGACCATCTCGCGCCCCTTCACCAGTGCATAGATGGCCGGAATGACGACCAGCGTGAGGATCGTCGAAGATACCATGCCGCCGATCATGGGTACCGCGATGCGCTGCATGACTTCGGCGCCTGTGCCGTGGCTCCACAAGATTGGCAAAAGCCCTGCCATGATCGCAACCACGGTCATCATTTTCGGTCGCACGCGCTCGACGGCGCCTTCCATGATGGCCGCCCGCAGATCGTCCGCAGTGAAGGCACGCCCCGCGGTTGCGGCCTTCTTGCGCCATGCTTCCAGAGCATGATCGAGATAGATCAGCATGACGACGCCGGTCTCCGCAGCGACACCCGCAAGCGCGATGAAGCCAACCGCCACAGCGACCGACAGGTTGAAGCCCATGGCCCACAGCATCCACAGCCCGCCAACGAGAGCGAAGGGCAGCGACAGCATGACGATCAACGTCTCGGTCAAGCGGCCGAAGTTGAGATAGAGCAGCAGAAAAATCAGCGCGAGGGTGAGTGGCACGACGAGCACCAGCCGCTGCTTGGCCCGCTCGTAGTATTCGTATTGACCGCTCCAGACGGCAAAGTAGCCCGCCGGGAACTTGACGCTCGCTGCCACAGCTCTCTTGGCATCCGTCACATAGCCCGCGAGATCCCGATCGCGAGCATCGACATAGATATAGGCGGCAAGTTGCGCGTTCTCAGTTCGAATTGATGCGGGACCTTGCGTGAGGCGCACAGTCGCCAGCTGACCGAGCGGCACGGATGCGCCGTTGGGCAGCGGCACCCAGACGTTGCGCGCGATAGCATCGGGATCGCTTCTGAGGTCACGCGGGTAGCGGACACTTACACCGTAGCGCTCTCGGCCCTCCACGGTCGTCGTGATTGTCTCGGCGCCGAGCCCCGAAGCGATGACGGCCTGTACATCGCCAACCATCAACCCGTAACGGGCGAGTTGCGTCCGATCCGGCTCGATATCGAGGTAGTAACCGCCGATGATGCGTTCGGCGAAGGCACTGGACGTTCCGGGCACGGTTTTGATCGCCGCCTCGATCTCGCGCGCCAGGCCTTCGATAACCTTCAAGTCCCGCCCGATGACCTTGACGCCCACCGGCGTGCGGATGCCGGTCGCCAGCATGTCGATGCGGGCCTTGATCGGCATGGTCCAGGCGTTGGAGACGCCCGGGAACTGCAAGGCCTTGTCCATCTCGTTGATAAGGGCCTCGAGAGTCGTGCCGGTCCGCCAGTCCTTTTCGGGCTTCAGGTTGATGATGGTCTCGAACATTTCGGTCGGCGCGGGATCGGTCGCGGTCGCCGCCCGTCCCGCCTTGCCGAACACCGATTCCACTTCGGGAAACGTCTTGATGATCTTGTTCATGGTCTGCATCAATTCGGCGGATTTGGTGATGGAGATGCCGGGCAGGGTCGTCGGCATGTACATCAGCGTACCTTCATTGAGGTTAGGCATGAACTCGGAGCCGAGCCGGGTGGCGGGATAGACGCTGATCGCGAGCACCAAAACCGCGATGCCAATCGTGAGGCCGCGGGCCTTCAGCACGGTCGCGATCACCGGCCGATAGATCCAGATCAGGAAGCGGTTCACAGGGTTCCTGTGCTCCGGCACAATGCGCCCGCGCACGAAGATCACCATCAGCGCCGGCACCAGCGTGACCGACAGGAACGCCGCCGCCGCCATGGCAAAGGTCTTGGTGAAGGCGAGCGGTTTGAAGAGGCGCCCTTCCTGCGCTTCCAGCGTGAAAATCGGCAGAAATGAAACGGTGATGATCAATAGCGAGAAGAACAGCGCCGGTCCGACTTCCGATGCCGCCTCGATCAGCACTTCGATACGGGACTTGTCGTGCGACGCGCGCTCCAGGTGCTTGTGCGCGTTCTCGATCATGACGATGGCCGCATCGACCATCGCGCCGATGGCGATCGCAATCCCGCCGAGGCTCATGATGTTGGACGAGAGGCCGAGCGCGTGCATGAAGCTATAGGCGATGAGCACGCCGAGCGGCAGCGTGATGATGGCCACCAGCGCACTGCGAACATGTAGCAGGAACACGACGCAGACCAGCGCCACGATCGCACTTTCTTCGATCAGCGTTCGCTTCAGAGTATCGATCGCCCGGTTGATCAGGTTGGAGCGGTCGTAAACCGGAACGATGGCGGTTCCTTCAGGCAAACTCGTCGACATTTCCGCAATGCGCTGCTTGATGTTGGCGATGACCGACAATGCGTTCTGACCGTAGCGCTGCACGGCGATTCCGGCCGCAACCTCGCCTTCTCCATTGAGCTCCGTCACGCCGCGACGCTCGTCCGGCGTCAACTCCACGCGCGCGACATCCTTGAGCAGAACCGGCGTACCGCGATCGGCCTTGAGAACGATATGCTCGATGTCGGACACGCCGCGCAGGTAGCCTTTGCCGCGCACCATGAACTCGGTCTCAGCCAGTTCGACGACGCGGCCACCGACGTCGATGTTGGAGGCACGGATGGCGTCCTTGATCTTCGAGAGTGGAATATCGAAACTCTTGAGGCGCAGCGGATCGACGATCACGCTGTATTGTTTGACGAAGCCGCCAACGCTCGCGACTTCGGCGACACCTTCCGCTTTGGCCAGCGCAAACCGCACCTGCCAGTCCTGTGTCGCGCGCAGCTCGGCGAGGTTTCGCTTAGCCGCCATGACAGCGTATTGGTAGACCCATCCCACGCCCGTCGCATCCGGGCCAAGGCTCGGTGTTACGCCGGACGGGAGATTGCGCGCGGCCGCCGAAAGGTATTCGAGTACACGCGAACGCGCCCAGTAGATATCCGCGCCTTCCTCGAAGATGACGTAGACGAAGGACACGCCAAAGAACGAGAAGCCCCGGACCACCTTCGATCGCGGCACCGAAAGCATGGATGTGGAAAGCGGATAGGTGATCTGGTCCTCGACCACCTGCGGCGCTTGCCCGGAATACTCGGTGTAAATGATCACCTGGGTGTCGGAGAGATCGGGGATGGCATCGAGCGGCACATGGGCGACGGCGTATAGTCCCGCCGCCGTCGCCATTGCGGCGCCGATGAGCACAAGGGCCAGATTGTGGGCCGCCCACCGGATCAGACGCGCGATCATGGCTTACCCTCCTGTTTGGCGGCCTGTTCGGCCGTGAAGCCGGCCAATGCCGCTTTCAGGTTGCTTTCCGCATCGATGAGGAAATTCGCAGCAACGACGACGGCCTCCCCTTCCTTCACGCCCTCCAGAACCTCGACAAACCCATCACTGCGTGCGCCAATCTTGATCGCACGCGGTTCGAACAAGCCCTGCCCTTTGTCGATGATCGCGACCTGTCGATTGCCACTGTCGATGACAGCAGAGGCAGGAACCGCCAAACGTGCCGCCGAACCAGCGCCGGTATCGATCACGACATCTGCGAACATTTCATGCTTGATGCGATGATCGGGGTTCGCCACCTCGATCCGCACCTTGCCGGTACGCGTCGCTGCATCGAGTTCGTGCAGAATGAAGGTGACTGAGCCTTTGAAGCTCTCACCAGGGAACGCCTTGAAGCTAATACGCGCCGGCTCCCCGACCCTGACTTGACCGAGGTCCTGTTCCGACACGTCGGCAATGACCCAGATGCTGGAGAGATCGGCGAGGCGATAAAGCTCCTCACCAGCTTTGGCCATCTGGCCCTGGATGACCTTCTTGTCGAGCACAACACCGTTGATCGGCGATGGCCAGTCCATCGACAGCACCTGCGCGCGCGTTCTTTGCATCTCCTCGATTGCCGCGGCCGGCATCGCGAGATTTTTCAACCGTTGCAGGGGGCCGCGTTGATCGCGATTTCCCGTCGACAAAGCGACCAGATAATCCGTCTGCACTGCAACTAACTGGGGGCTATAGACCCTAAACATCGCCGCGCCATTGTCGACATGCTGACCCGTCTGATCGACGTAAAGTTTCTCGATGAAGCCATCCGATCGCAGCGACACCGAACGCAAGGTGCGTTCATCGGGCTTAGCAATGCCTGGCGCCCGGACCAGTCTTGCCAGTACGCGTGATGCAACGGGTTCACTTCGCACGCCCGCACGTTGCACGCGGTCGAGACTGACCTTGACGGTGCTGCCGCCTTGATCCTCTCCCTCGTAGACTGGGATGTAATCCATCCCCATCCAGTCCTTTTTCGGCACCGGGGACGTATCCGCGAGCCCCATGGGATTGCGGTAGTAAAGCAGCTTGCCCTTCACACCGGTCGACGCCGTCTTCGGCTCGGCTCCGGCGATCGACTTCTCCTCTTCGTCGTAGACGGGGAGATACTCTCGACCGTCGTCGGACTTCTTGGGGGCAGGCGAATAATCGGGCACGCCATCCGGGTGCTTCCAGTAGAGCACCTTGCGTTCCACCATTTGCGTTGGCTGTGACGTCGCATGGATGGACGTTGGCTTTTTGGCGAACGGCCACGACCCGGCGCCGGCGTGATAGCCGCTGGCAACGCCGAGCAGGGCCGCAGCGAGGGCGACCCAAACGAACAATGAGCGTGACATGTAACGCCGCCTTCACTTCGCGTTGAAGACGACGGTGCCTTCGACCGTTTCGGGTTCGCCGGGTACCTTTGCCTGCAATTTCAGCGCCCAGCCGCCCGCCATCGTGAAATCCGCCCTGAACCGATAGACGCCAGGCTCCGAGACAGGCGCGGCACTGTGTTTGGCGGTCATATCGCCCATGCTCTCGGGAGACATGTCGAGGCGCGTGCGGAAGAGGACGGCCCCATCGACCGGCTTTCCGGACTTCTTGTCGATCAGGCGAACCGCAAGATCGCTTCCCGATCCGTTTCTGACATCGGCGCTGACAGGTTGGAACTCGTAGTCGGAGGCAGCAGCGAGGCTCACTGTTGCGCCGGCGAAAACCGCGAACCCGAAGGCTGCGGCAGCAAAAATGTTCGATTTCATGATTTGATCCTTGATGAAGCGAGGACGGCCGCGGGCCTCTTTGGCTGCGGCAATACGCAATCGACGCCTCACGACCACCGCGGAACGGCAGTCGGAGGCGATCACCGTCAAAGGATCAGGCTTTTGGGGGAGGTGCAGGTGGCTTGAAGGACCAGTCAGGTAGCTTCTGTGGTTCCGGCGGTCCGCCGTAATGCTGCCTCTCGGGAGCGTTGCTGCTCGATGGAAGAAGTATGAGCGCTACGTTGATGCTGCACTTGGCGAGGCAGCCTGCGATATCCGGGCAGGTGCCCTTGGCCGGCGTGTCGCAACAAGGACAATTCTTGTCACTGGATCCCTTTTCGCCGTTCACGCCCTGCATCGCCTTCATGCAGTCGGTGATCTCCGCGCCGGACTGCATGCCGTGATGCTCGGTGACCGCATCCTCGGTCGCCATGTCGACGTGCATCTGCATCGCCGCCCGGGCCGAAGTGATCGGCGCGAACGTCAGCGACAAGGCGATCAAAACCGCAAATATGGCTCGCACGTGAGGCAGTTTCTGCGTCCTTTCGACAGAGGACCCACTATGGACCGCCCGCGTGGACAGTCAAAACAAATGTCTGCGACACATGCCTAGGCCGAGCATCCGAGCGAGGAGACCACCCACGGACGCAAAGTCGTCCGTCAGCGAGGATGCGAACGGTCGCGACGGTCCCGAAGCGCCCTCCGAGACGTGGAAACACCACTCGAAGCCGCCGATCCGAAAATCGGCCTCGTGGTCGCTCGCGGTGAAGACAACATCTTCGTCGAGGCCGCCATGCACCACACGCTGCGCATGGATGACATCCAAGCCCTGTACTAGGCGCCGAAGATTCCGCCACAGGATCTGCCTGTGGCGCTCGACCTGCAGGCCACGGCACCAATGCTGTGAACCGCAATCTCGAAGCTTGACCTTGAGCGGAACCCACTCGCCAGGCATCACCACATAGAAGGCGTCGTCCGCTTCGGACGCCTCGAGCATCGGCACGAGCAGACCGTCGGCGCCGGGACGCGCACGCAAGCGCTCCGCATGTCGCACCTCGCGGCGCCACAAGTCGCGGAGATCGGCATCGATCGAAGTGCGGGCCTTTTTCCAATACTTGAGGACGACAGTCGACCCGTCGCTCAATCGACGACCACAGATCAGGGCCGGTCGCCACGCTCCAGCGTGGGGTGACAAAAGAAATTGATCATCCAGCTCGAAAATGTCTTCGAGATTCGGCAATGTCCGCGGGTTGATTCGCATATCGCTATCATACCCCCATGCTCGATGCGACATTGGGGGCGGCGCGATTGTCCACAGGAATTTGCTCGACGCGGCTGCCGCGCGCCAAGCGATCTCCGGCATCCTGCGCTCAATGTCCGGAGGTCGACTATGCCGCCACTCGCGCCCCCCGTTCACAGCCAGCACCGGCTCGAGCAGGTGTGGCGACAGCGCGCAATTCCCGTTTGTTATCGGCGCGGCAAAGGCCACCCGCTGGTGATGCGTCTTCCATTCGCCGTCGACAACCGGGCATGGCTGCAAGCGGGCCGCCGCCGAAGGCCGTCCTGGGTTCCACCTCCCAAAAGCTATTGGGAGCTGCCAGCCAGTTGGTTCAATGACCTCGTCGATAGAGGCATTGAGCGTTGGGGGAGCATCTACGTAATTCAGCCCTATCGCGAGCGCGAAGCTTGCGCGCCTGCCTGCTGGCGAGCCGAGGGACATGAGTGTGAATGCTCATGTATGGGAGCCCATCATGGGACCCAAAGCCCTGCAGGGGCTTGGTTCGTCGTGTCAGATGCGTTTGCGACGATATGGGGAGAGCGTAGCTTGGCCTGTCGCCTTATCCAGTCGAAAAGCCGATAGCTTTCCCGATCCGCGAAGCAGGGAAATACCTTGTTTTTCCTAGGCTTGGAACCGGAACTCCGGCGAGTCCGATATAGATGGTTGCGGGGGCTGCAACAGCGGAACATCGGAAATCTTCAGTATAATCGGTTCGTTGTGCTGTTGGTTTACAGCAGCCGGCAACCACACCTTCATCTACGCATTTAACCACGCCGAGGCTGCGGTCGCGATGACCGCTAGCGCGTCAACCGAACCGTCTGCCTCACCCTTCTCGAAGTCGCCTTCAGTCATTGCCATCTGGTTGGTGACGTGTGCGAAGCAGATTACCGGCTTGCGGCGAGCCGCCGCGAACGCGTAAAGGGCTGAGGCTTCCATCTCAACCGCGAGCAGTCCTTTTGCCTTCATGGCCGTGATAGTGGCAAGCGTTTCGCGGAAGGGAGCGTCGGTCGTCCACGTCGCTCCGCGCTCGACGGCAATCCGCTCACCATCGAATGCTCCTTTCAGAGCCTCAATGAGTTGTGGTGATATCGCGCTGAACTCGGAAGCCGGAAGATAGTGGTAACTTGTGCCTTCGTCGCGCAAGGCCTTCTCGATTAGAATAAAGTACGGCGGCGACCGCAGTTCGACGAGTTGGCCCGAAGAGGTCATGCTCACCAGCAGTTGGCAACCGGCTGCAAACAATTGCTCCGCAACCAGGACTGCGAAGGACGCGCCAACAGCGCACGGCACGATGCCGAGTTCGATGCTGGCGTGCGCCATACGGAAAAGCTCGGTGTGGTAGCAGGCCCACTCTGGATCACGGATCGCCTCGCCGCTCGCCTTGGCGTGGCGTACAATATCCCCGTCCGGATCGAGGACGCACACTTTAGGGACGGCGCCAACATTCAGTCCCTTCTGCCGTCGTGCCTCGCGCAATAGGTTCTCCGGCGCAAATGCGGAAGTCTCCTCATAGTGCTTATTGTCGAGTATTGGAGGCAGAACTGGCTTGGTCATTCGTCTCTTTGTCCATCAGCTGACGGCTTCGTCGAAGCGAGAGCAATAAAGGCCGCCCCCAAAGTTGTCATCGCCGCCAGATGCCGATCAAAAGGCGCCAGCCAACGGGCGCACAGACTGTAGGGCGGATAGTAAATTGCACCTCGAACTGCCGCAATCTTGAGCTTGGCGTTGATTGCAATCTGCTCCAAATCGCCGGCCGATCGGAAAGTTGCAGCCCGCCAAACTCTTGAACCGAGCCATCCGGATATTCGGCGCTTTGCTGCCCAAGTCGAATATCGACCAAGTTCGCCAAGGATCAGGCGTCCACCGGGTCGCAATACCCGCGCCATTTCCCTCACGGCGCTCTGGCCGTCGGGCACAAAGCAGAGGACGGTGACTGCGACGACAACATCGAATGTGCCATCAGCAAATGGCAGCGAACCTGCATTCCCTTGGACGAATGTAATGGCGGCATGCGCTTTGCTCGCACGATCGCGGGCGGCATCGATCATCCCCTGATCGGCATCGAGTCCAGTGACGTGAGCCCCCCGCTGTGCCAGGCGAATGCTGAGCACGCCGTCGCCGCAACCAACATCAAGTATGCGGGCGTTGCCGGTCGAACCTATGAGGGCAAGGATCAGCTCTTCTTCGATCTGATCGGTGATGCGACCGAGATCACTCGCGCGCCAAGCTCGATACACTGCAGGAAGAGCGGCAAGCTCGGTCGCTGGCGCCGCATCCATTTCAACCGCCTTGCGCGCTGGCGGTTCGGCGGAGCCGGGCAACGACTGCGTCGATCTCAGCATCGGTCGTTCCGCGGCCAAGGCTGAACCGTATTGCCCCCATACCGACCTCGGGGGTTACTCCCATCGCTCGCAGGACGGGGGACAATTCGACGATCCCGCTGTGACACGCAGAACCGGTCGACGCAGCAACGCCGTCAATCCCTGCAAGAACATCCGCTCCAATCTTCCCAACGAACGAGACGTTGAGCGTGTTCGGGAGGCGGAGCTGCGGATGTCCGTTCAAGGCGATGCGATTGCCGAACGCTGACTGAAGTTGCTGCCAGAATCTATCCCGCAAGGCCTGTATGTGCCGCATCGGTTCGAAGTTAGTTGCAAGCGTGGCAGCCGCGCCAAGAGCTGCCGTCATCAAAGCGCTTTCCGTGCCAGCACGTTGTCCGCGCTCATGGCCAGCGCCGTGGATCAACGGTTCGATCGGTGTCCCCCGGCGGATGTAAAGGGCACCGACGCCCTTTGGGGCATAGAGCTTATGTCCGGCGATCGACAGCAAATCGACGCCAAGCTCGCTGACCTTGGTCGGAATCTTGCCGACAGACTGCGCGGCATCCGTGTGCAAGACGATGCCGCGCTCACGCGTGATGTGGCTGATCTCCGTGATGGGCTGGATCGTACCAACCTCGTTGTTGGCGTGCATGATGCTGACGAGGATGGTTCTCGAAGTCAGCGCACGGCGAACGTCATCGGGGTTGATACGTCCAAAGCTGTCCACTGGGATGTGTGTCACCTTGTAACCGAGCTTGGCGAGGTACTCGCATGGCACGAGGGTTGCCGGATGCTCGACGGTCGATGTCACGATGTGATCGCCTTTGTCGCGCAACGCAAAAGCTGCACCCTTGATTGCATGATTGTTGGCTTCGCTGCCGCCGCTGGTGAACACGACCTCGTCGCTGGAGCATCCCAGGAGTGTTGCGAGTTGCTCGCGCGCCGCCTCGACGGCCTCCCGGGCCGGCCTTCCAGCCCAATGCGCACTCGATGGGTTTCCATATGCAACATCGAGGAAGGGACGCATGGCCGCCGCGACTTCGGGCGCGATCGGTGTGCTGGCATTGTAGTCGAGATAGATGCGGGTCAT
The DNA here is from genome assembly GCA_033812735.1 of Hyphomicrobiaceae bacterium. Lineage (GTDB taxonomy): Bacteria > Pseudomonadota > Alphaproteobacteria > Rhizobiales > Hyphomicrobiaceae > JABFRJ01. The sequence continues at coordinate 14,797 of JAPXTA010000101.1, forward strand.
TTCAGAACACCAGGACCTTGTCGGAAGCGATGGTCGCAGCGGCGAGTTCATCCATCGTGCTCCGGCGCGCGCCTGCCATGATCTCGGCCTCGGTGATGCCCCGTGCATCGAGACACGTGCCGCACAGCAGCACCTGTCCTTTACTTGCGACGACCCGCTTCAACATCCGCTCGACATTATAGAACCCGTCGGGTGTCTTTTGACCGGCCTTTGCGGACAGGACGGCATCGGCCATCAGAAACACTGTGATCTGCGCCTCGGCATCATTCTTGGCGAGTGCGTGCGCGAGACGCAATCCGTTGTAGACCCGCTCGGTGCCGTATGGCGGATCGTTTAGAATGAACAAGGTCTTCATGGCTGATCTCCTCACCCGTCAGTCGAACGTCGCCATCTTCACGGCTTGTAGGCTGCGTCTCTCTTCCAGCCCTCGATGCCGGTTTGCAGCACGAGCACATTGTCGTAGCCGGCAACGCGCAGCGCGAATGCCGCCTGCGCTGACAGGCTACCGGTATTGCAGAACAGGATGACCTTCTTGTCCTTCGGGATCTCGCTCATGCGTCCCAGAACTTCGCGCCACTCGATATTGCGCGCGCCGGGGATCGAACCCTTTGCAAATTGCTCTTTGTCGCGCGTGTCGATGAAGACCACTGTCTCGAAGACGTCCTTCGCGAGCTGTTGCGGCAGGATGATGCCCGCGTCGTAGGGAGCGAACTCCATGTACTCCTGCATCGCCTTCACGGCAGGACTCTCGGCCTGCGCCGGAAAGGCGCACGCCGCAATAAGTCCAAGGGCCACAACAAGTTTGGTCAATTTGGTCATACTGGCGTCCTGCCGTCTGTAGGCGCGACATCGCTCCGCGCTGGCTTCCCAATTTCACCGCTTCCAAGCGCGTAGTGGTCCTCACCGCCACGGAACGGCTGCGTCAACATGCGATCGAGCCGCTGCTCGGCGGGGTCGCGGAAGTCTTCAATGCCAATCGTCATGGCCTCGTGACCCGATGCGGGCTGAGCCCGATAGGTGCCGAATAAGCGATCCCACCAGGGCAGGTTGAACCCAAAATTCGAGTTGGTCTCTTGCACGACGACCGAATGGTGCACCTGGTGCATATCAGGTGTTACGACAAACCAGCGCACGACACGGTCGATAGTCGTCGGCAATCGCACGTTTGAATGATTGAACATTGCTGTTGCATTGAGCAACACCTCGAAGATCAGGACGGCGAGCGCCGGCGCACCAAGTGCTGCCACCATGGCGAGCTTGATGAGCATCGACAGCGCAATCTCTATGGGGTGGAAGCGCGCACCCGTCGTCACGTCGAATTCGAGATCAGCATGATGCATGCGATGAAGCCGCCATAATGCGGGAACGGCATGAAACAGCACATGCTGCAGATAGATGACGAGGTCCAGAACGATGACCGCGAGTGGCACAGCCAGCCATGTCGGCACTGCCCACGCGTTGAGAAGTCCCCACCCCTTGCATTCGCTCAGCATCGCCAACGCCACAGCGCCTGTCGGGAAGATGATGCGCACAATCACCGCATCCAGAGCGACGATACCGACATTACTCGGCCAATGCGCCATGCGATTGACGGATTGTGGCCGACGCGGCGCCAGCACCTCCCATAGAGCCATTACGGCAAACACGCTGGCAAATACCGCAAGGCGAATTGCCGGCTCATGCGCAAGAAGGAAATCGTCCATCAGCAACCCCAGTTCCAACTTGCGCACAATCAAGCCGCAGAAATATCCTGCCGACGCTTCAGGTATTCGTCGCGATCGATCTCACCCCGGGCATAGCGTTCATCGAGGATTTCGCGGGCGCCGCGGAGGGTCACCGATGGCGATCCGCGATCTCCGCCGAACCATCGCGCCAGTGCGACCACGAAGGCGACAAGAAGCCCGAGAACAACCAACATGAACAATGGCCCCAACCACATGCCGCCCCATCCCCACCCCATCCATTCGTGCATGCGCCAGGGCCCGTACTCCTGCTGGGCTGCGGCTGGCAGGGTTGCCCCGAGAAATGTTCCGAAGGCAAGGATGGTTAGGCGATTCATGGCACACCTCGCAGGGCTTTTGCCGTTTCGATCTTCGGGATAGGTGAGCGTCGATGCTTGACATAAGTTCACCAGACAATCAAATATTCGCTTGAATGATGTATGGATCGAGGCGAGCCGTGTCAAGCGAGAGCCCTAAGCGACTATTGTTCCGCCAGTTCGCCGCGATTGCGAAAGCGGTCGCGCACGAGCATCGGCTCGAATTGTTGGAGGCAATGGCGCAGGGTGAGCGAAGCGTCGAGGTTCTGGCAGGACGCACCGGACTTTCGCTGGCAAATGCATCGCAGCACCTCCAGCAGATGCGGCGCGCCGGACTGATCGAATCCCGCCGCAGCGGTAAGTTTGTCTATTATCGACTGACGGATGGAGCTGTGCTCGACCTCATCGCAGCGCTCACCCGAATAGGCGAACGCCATGTCGCCGAGGTCGGGAAGGTCGTGCACGCGTACTTCCAGAACCGCGATGCCATGGAGCCGGTCACCCGCTCAGAGCTGCTCGCCAGGATGAAAAAGGGCCTGGTGCAGGTAATCGACGTCAGGCCCGAGGACGAGTTCGCCCTGGGGCATGTGCCGGGCGCCATCAATGTCCCACTCGACAAGCTGACGCGGAAACTCGCACTGCTCGATCCGAAGAAGGAAATCATTGCCTACTGTCGCGGCGCCTACTGCGTGCTGTCGTTTGAGACAGTCGCCATCCTGCGAAAAAAGGGATTCAAGGTCCGTAGACTTGAAGACGGAATGCCCGAATGGCGCGCGGCCGGATTGCCGGTCGAAGGGCCGGCACTGCCATAGGCACCAATAGTAACGCAATACTTCGGCATTTTCAGTGCCGATGAGCGTGGTGCATATCCGGGACATGCGGATGGCGGTGCCTTAGTCGCTGATGGCGATGCAGGTGCGAATGCGGCTCGCCGGGCGGATCATCGGGGCCGTGCTCGTGTTGATGGTGGGCGTCGTGAACATGTGCATGCGCATGCTCCATGGGCTCGTGTTCATGGTCATGCTCGTGGTCCTCGGTCAGGTGCAGCCACACACCAAACCCCATCAGAACGCCGGCGATCATCAATTGCGTTGTGATCGGCTCTCGCAAAAGCAGGATGGCTGCTATCGTGCCGAGGAACGGCGCCGTCGAGAAATAGGCCCCGGTACGCGCCGTTCCCAAGTGACGCAAGGCTAGTACGAACAGCGCTAGGCTGACGCCGTATCCCAGAAAGCCAACGACGCCTGCGATCAGTAACGGCGAAAGGGCTGGCAAGCTGCCACCCACCCACAATCCTAAGGCCAGGTTGACCGGGCCGGCAATCAACCCCTTCAACTCGACGATTTGAAGAGGATCAGCGAGCGACACTTTGCGCGTCAGATTGTTATCGAGGCCCCAGGCGATGCACGCGCCGGCAATGGCCAAGGGACCGACGAGGTTGGAAAGCGCAGGCTGGCCCGTCCAGGACAAGACGATGGCGCCAGCCACGAGGCACGCCATGCCGAGCGCAATGCGACGATCGAAATTTTCGTGGAACACAAACCAAGCGAGCAACGCGGTTGCCACGCCTTCAAGGGTCAGCAGCAGCGACGCCGCCGCCGCATCCGTGCGTGACAGACCGACCATGAGCAGGAGCGGACCAACGACACCACCAGCGGCTATGGCTCCGGCCAGCCAGGGCATGTCCGTCGCCGACAAAGGCGCCTCGGGCGTAGCATTCGGAGCGATCAGCGGTTTGCCAATCCGGCGCACAATCGCAATGCCGATGCCCGCCCCACAATACAATAGTCCAGCCAAAACGGCTGGATCAATCGAGCCCAGCAGCGCCTTTGCTGCCGGCGTCGAAACACCGAATAGAGCGGCCGAGATGCAAGCGAGGACAACGGCATGATGGTTCATGGATACATACTACCGGCCTACGCCTTGCTTGTCATGGAAGAGAAACCTAAAAGCAAAGTCGTAAATGGAGGCCATGCGCGTTTTCAACCTGCGTCAACTCATACCTATTCAGACCTACGCCTTGAGCCGCAGCGTCGCGCCATCCACGGACAGCTGGTCGTCCTTCTGCATCTGCGACAAAGCGCGATAGAGCGCTTCATGCGTCAACCCAAGGGCTGCTGCCCAATCCTTCTTGGATTCAGTCAAGGTTACGGAACCACCCTCACCTTCGACCTCGATATAGTGAGTGATGCGCTCACGGACCGTGCGCAAACTAAGCCGTTCGCTGTGCGCGCGGGCAGTTCGAAGTTCGCGGGCGAGATGCCCGATCCACTGTGTTCGAAAGAGTGTGTCGTCCAGCGCGTCACAGAAGGCTCTTCGCGGGATCGCAAACAGCTCAGTCAATTCTGTTGCGACTGCATCACAATGATAAGCGCGTTGATCGAGACTTGCCTCTGCTAGAAATCCGCGCCGCGCACGTTGCAGCACGATTTCCCCGCCTACCTGCGACGGGCGGATCAGCTTCACTTCGCCGGAGACGACAAAATACATGGCGCGAGGCATGTCGCCGCGCGCAAACACAAATTGGTTCTGCTCGACCCGCTGCCATCGCGTGACCCCTCGCGTCCGCTCGGGCATCGCAGCCAACAGCGTCGACATTGCGGAAACCAGGGACCAGTCTATAGATCGAGCCATCCGCGTTTCGATGCGTGGTAGCCGACGAAGCCAAAAATGACGGCGACGCCGACATTCCAAACTGCCAGGGCGGCGGTTGTAAGGATGATAAAGCGGTCGATTTTGTCGGGGGCCGGGGTCGCGTCCGCTCATGGCAAGTTCCGCACCGGCGAGGAAAAGAATAATGCCCAGGATGCTTGGTGGGAACACTCTTAGGGAACCTCTGAACAACGCCTCGAACATGGCACACTGGTTTGATTGATTCGAGGGGACCGACGATGTCCGATCAGCTGAGCTTTGCGTCGCTCGACTTTGCGTCGAAGAAGAAGCGGACGAAGC
>JAPXTA010000102.1:0-19570 GCA_033812735.1 Hyphomicrobiaceae bacterium
CACCGGCCTTCGAACGCTCCGCCTCACCCGAACGGAGGTCGTCGACCTCAGTCCGCTTGCCGCCTGCACCGGCCTGCAGACGCTCACCATCGATGGCACGCAGGTCACCGACCTTGGTCCGCTCACAGCCTGCGCCGATCTGCAGACGCTCATCATTAATGCAACGAAGGTCGCCGACCTCGGCCCGCTCGCCGCCTGTGCCGGCCTGCGGAGGCTTAGCCTCGACCGCACGATGGTCGCCGATCTCAGCCCGCTCGCTGCCTGCACCGGGCTGCAGACGCTTAGCCTCGACAGCACGATGGTCGCCGATCTCAGCCCGCTCGCTGGCTGCACCGGGCTGCAGACGCTCAGCCTCGATCGCACGATGGTCGCCGACCTCGGTCCGCTCGCTGCCTGCAACGGTTTGCAAAAGCTCATCCTCGACGGCACAATGGTGGCCGATCTCGGCCCGCTAGCAGCAAAGACAAGCCTGTCCGACGCTGCCATGAAAAACCAATATGATGGTCTCTCGTTCGAAGGCACACCAGCGGCGGTAGGAAAGTTTAAAGTTATCGCCGGCTATGGCAACCCCAAGCGCACAGTTGATGCCATCAATCTCCTGCGACGCGAACGAACACCGCCGCTGACGGCCTACAATCCGCCAGAGCCATCATTCGACGAGGCGGACGACGGCCCTACTGTTCCCGCTCAAGGCGAGGCGATCCGCTTCGGCCAGAACTCGGCCGGGCAACTGGACCTACTCGCGGGCGAAGAACTGCCCGAGAATGAACGTGCTTCCCAAGCGGTGAAGCAGGCCGAGATGCTGGAGGCCGCAGAAGAACTCGAGACATTCGCGGGCAAGAGCAATGGGTTCACCGACCTTGCGCCGCATGTTGCGAAGTATCGGGCTGCGCTGACCAGACCACTTGCGGAACTCCGCGAAGGCGACATCGAGATCTTGTTTTCGCGTGGCATTCGCATGCAGCAAGCCGCGATCGATCTAGCGGCCAAGATCAGGCAGGGGGACACCGAGGAGTCTGACCGCCGAGTCAGTGGCCCGCTAGAGGTTTTGCTCTCACTGCATGGCCCATTCCTACAGGGTACAACGCACGGCAATGCCCTCTATGATGCCGCCGACCGTGATCGACGTCGCCGCGAAGATGACCTTGCTCTGAAGGAGAAGGAACTCGAATTGCACGGCGCAATGGCACAAATCTCGCCACAGGTGATGACTGCTGCTGCCGAGGAACTGGCGCGCGAGACGACTGAAGCCATGGGTCTGGGTGAGGTGCCCGATCGAAGTTTCGCGTTTGGTCGCAATGCAATCAACAACAAGAACAAGGGCTTTGCCGAACTTATCCAGAGATGGATCCGCACGTCGTTTTCGACGCCGCAGCGCGCGGCTAAGACGATTGGCAAAAAATCGATCGGGGGCGTGGCAACAGCTGCTGCTGGTAGTGCATTCGCGGTATCCGCAGCGGGTAAAGCGGTGATCGCGACTGGGGCGGCGGCCATTGACACAGCATTCGGTACCAACGGCGCTGCTTTTCAGGCGGCGGCGTTCTTCGTGAATCATGCCGAGCAATTCCGACAGATTGCGACGCTCGGGGGGCCAAAGTTCGCCTGGCTCGGGCCGTTCATCGACTGGTTGGAAAAGACCTTTCCGACTATTGCCAACCGCAACTGACAGCAGCTGATATTGCAAAACCGCCCCGGAGATTGCTCTCCGGGGCGGTTCAGTCGTCTTAGGACTACGTGGACCGCTTACATCATGCCGTCCATGCCGCCCATTCCGCCCATGCCGCCCGGCATGCCGCCGCCGCCTGCGCCGCCCTTCTTCGGGGCTTCAGCGATACCGGCTTCGGTGGTGATGATGAGGCCAGCGATCGAGGCTGCGTCCTGGAGAGCCGTGCGGACGACCTTCGCGGGATCGATGATGCCCTTGTCGATCATGTCGCCGTACTCGTCGTTCTGAGCGTCGTAGCCGAACGAAGCGCCTTTGCCTTCGGAGACCTTGCCGACGACGATCGAGCCTTCGACGCCTGCGTTCTCGGCGATCTGACGGATCGGAGCCTGCAGAGCCTTGCGGACGATCTGGATGCCAGCATCCTGGTCGTCGTTTTCTCCCTTGACGCTGATCGCGGCAGCGGCGCGGAGGAGAGCAACGCCACCACCCGGCACGATGCCTTCTTCAACGGCAGCGCGGGTCGCGTTGAGCGCGTCGTCGACGCGGTCCTTGCGCTCCTTGACTTCAACTTCGGTGGCGCCGCCAACCTTGATCACGGCAACGCCGCCAGCCAGCTTCGCGAGACGCTCCTGGAGCTTCTCACGATCGTAGTCGGACGTCGTCTCTTCGATCTGGGCCTTGATCTGGCCGACGCGAGCTTCGATGTCCTTCTTCTTGCCGGTGCCGTCGACGATCGTGGTGTTCTCCTTCTCGATGCGGACGCGCTTTGCACGGCCGAGCATCGTGAGGTCGACGTTCTCGAGCTTGATTCCGAGGTCTTCCGAGATCACCTGACCGTTGGTGAGAACGGCGATGTCTTCGAGCATGGCCTTGCGGCGATCGCCGAAGCCCGGTGCCTTGACGGCTGCGACCTTGAGGCCGCCGCGCAGCTTGTTGACGACGAGCGTGGCTAGAGCCTCACCCTCGACTTCCTCGGCGATGATCAGCAGCGGCTTGCCGGTCTGCACGACGGACTCGAGGACCGGGAGCAGCGGCTGGAGCGAGGCAAGCTTCTTCTCGTGGATGAGGATGTAGGGATCGTCAAGCTCGGCGATCATCTTGTCGGCGTTGGTGATGAAGTACGGCGAGAGGTAGCCGCGATCGAACTGCATGCCTTCGACGACGCTCAGCTCGCTCTCGAGGCTCTTGGCCTCTTCAACGGTGATGACGCCTTCGTTGCCGACCTTCTGCATCGCCTCGGCGATCATGGCGCCGATCGACTTCTCACCGTTGGCGGAGATGGTGCCGACCTGAGCGATTTCGCCCGAGTTCTTGACCTTCTTGGCCTTCTTGGTGATGTCCTCGACGACCTGGCCGACAGCCTTGTCGATACCGCGCTTGAGATCCATCGGGTTCATGCCGGCGGCAACCGCCTTCATGCCCTCACGGACGATCGCCTGGGTCAGAACGGTCGCGGTGGTGGTGCCGTCGCCGGCGATGTCGTTGGTCTTCTGGGCGACGTCCTTGACCATCTGTGCGCCCATGTTCTCGAACTTGTCCTCAAGCTCGATCTCCTTGGCGACGGTGACGCCGTCCTTGGTGATACGCGGGGCGCCGAACGACTTCTCGATCACGACGTTACGACCCTTCGGGCCGAGCGTGACCTTTACGGCGTTGGCAAGGATGTCGACGCCGCGCAGCATGCGCTCGCGGGCTTCAACGGAAAACTTTACGTCTTTCGCGGCCATCAGTGGCTACTCCTGAAAGAATTGAGGGTGTCGATTGGGGAGGCGAGACGGGCCGGACTTACTTGTCCAGAACGCCCATGATGTCGCTCTCTTTCATGATCAGCAGCTCTTTGCCGTCGATCTTGACTTCAGTGCCCGACCACTTGCCGAACAGGACCTTGTCGCCCTTCTTGACGTCGAGGGGAACGATCTTGCCGGATTCGTCGCGGGCGCCGGGGCCGACGGCGATGATTTCACCCTGCTGGGGCTTCTCGGCGGCGGTGTCGGGGATAATGATGCCACCAGCCGACTTGGTCTCGCTGTCGACGCGCTTGACGACCACGCGGTCGTGCAGAGGGCGGAATTTCATGAGGACTCTTGCTCCAAATTCAACCGATCGGGTGAGGCCGACCGCGTCATGTGTCTAGGAAGGAAGATGATGCGCTAGCACTCAGTCTTGGCGAGTGCTAATCGCTGGCGGTGATATAGGTTTCAGCGGGTGGATCCGTCAAGGTGGGACCCATCGAAAATGCTGATCCGATGGAAGATTGGTCAACGGTGCCCGCCCCTCTCCCGACTTAGGTGACGATCCCGTGATCCTCATCACAGGTTGGAGAAATCTCGTCATCCAATTCCGCCCAATCCGAGCATTCGTTACGGACAGTCTTATAAATCCAGATTGTGAAGCCTCTCGGCCCCGTGCGAAGTCCAAGTCTTCTCTATTGATTTCATTGATTTTAATTTGAGCCCTCACCTGTCCCAGGCCATAGTGCGGCGAACACAACGTCCTCACCAAACCGTGATTATGATACGTTACGAGCCGTATTGATATCGCCCAAGGATCAGCGTACATAGCTGGTCATGGCGCGGCGCTGAGCCGAGCCCGACAAAAAAGAGATGATCATGAGCCCGCCGAATCAACGGTGTGCTCGAGCAAACCAGAGAAAACGGAGCACCCGACCATGAACAAGACCATCGCGACCGCCATCGTTGCCCTCAGCCTCGGCCTGACGGCGTCCCTGCCGGCCTCCGCCGCGTTCGGCCCGAAGGATGTCCCCTCGTTCGACGGCCCGGGTTTCGGCCCGTCTGACGTCCGCACCTTCGACGGCCCGGGCTTCGGTCCGAAGGACGTGACGAGCTTCGACGGCCCCGGCTACGGCCCGGCCGACATCCGCAGCTTCGAAGGCCCGGCCAACGGCGACACGCTTGCCGACCGCAAGTAACGCCTGCGCCTGACTGCCGGGGCGGATCTTCCCCCAATCCGCTCCAAATGAAACCCCGCACCCCGCCCCAGGGTGCGGGGTTTATTTTTCTCTAATAGACAGCATGCGTTCGTGGCGAAGCGCTTCACGCTGTATCGCGCTTGCTGGTACGACCTCAGGATGTATAGGTGGGACGAGACAATTCACTGCGTGCCCAAGCCTGATGTCCACTATCGTCGTTCCATTGCTGATCGCCGTCCTGCCTCTCGTCGGCGTGGCCATACTTCAATTCGTTCTGCCGGTGCTTGGTCCTCTATTGACCAGTGAGGTCGGGCGGGCGCCAGAGGCCTATGGATGGATTGGCGGCTCTATCGGCTTCGGCACGATTGTCTTTCTGCTCTGCAATCACGCCATTCTCCCCAGTCTCGGTCCCCTCAGAACTTTGCGGCTCGGATTGCTCGCCGCGATCTGTGGCATTGGGCTGATGCTGGTCGGGACTTGGCCGCATATGATCGCAGGCGGCGTCCTTATCGGGTTCGGCTACGGGACCACGACTCCTGCGGGAAGCCAGGTGCTGGCGGACTTCACGCCGCGGCATATGTGGGGGACGCTCTTCTCTATGAGACAGGCGGCCGTTCCGGTTGGAGGCGTGATCTCGGGCGTGATGGGTAGTTGGCTGGTCTCCAGCAGTGGCTGGCGCCTCCCACTCGAAATCGTCATGATCATTTGTGCACTGCTTGGATTGGTGCTGCTTCTGCTGCCGTCCCGATACAACGAGAGCCGTCCGCTCAAGCCATTCCGAATCGGCCGCATTTTCGATCCCGGAAACTTGGCGCGGCCGCTCACCACCGTTCGCAGCATCAAAGGCCTTGGCAGTCTGGTGGTGGTTGGCTGGTCGCTTGCCTTCGTGCATGCGACCGTGACCTCCTTCTTCGTCATTTTCTTGAGCGCGGGCGTCGGGTTGCCTCTTGCCCGAGCCGCGTTCCTGTTCGCCATCGTGCAGGGCTGCGCGGTATTCGGGCGTATTCTATTTGGCGGAATCGCCGATTGGCTCGGTTCGCCAGTGCGTGTTCTCCGGCTACTTGCACCGATGTCGGCCTGCTCCGCTGTCATGCTTGCCAACATCGCCGCCGACTGGGGCGATGCCGCACATATGCTGGCTGCCGCCACCATCGGGATGACGGTCGGGACTTGGAATGGTCTTTACCTGGCGGAGGTTGCGCGCCTCGCACCAGCCGCTGAGGTTGGTGAAGCCACGGCGGGATCGTCGGTTTTCACGTTTACCGCTTATCTGCTTGCGCCGCCGGTCGTCGGTTGGATGATTCCGAGGTTCGGCTACCACACGACATTCGAACTCGTGGCGTCGGCCGCGATCTTCGCGCTCGTTGTTCTGCTCGCTCGCGATCGCGGCTTGCGGTCGCGTGCGGCTACGTAGGGGCTATCGCGTTCGCCGCGGCTTCAGCACAGCCGTTCAGGCGCGCGGGGTTACCAACGCTATCAACGCATCCAGGCAGGGATCGGGCGCCTCGAACATGATCATGTGCCCGGTGCCAGACAGTGTCGTCACGCGGGCGCCTTTGATCAGGGACGCGAGTTCCGCGCCACGTTTCGGCGGCGTCATCACGTCGAGGGAACCCAAGATTACAGCGGTCGGACATGTGACACGGGCGGCGCTGTCCTTGCCCGTCGTCCAAACATTGCAGAGCGCCAAATCGTTGGCGAGAACGCCCGGCGCGTTGCGGTCGAAAATGCGGCGGGACACGCCCGTCAGCCAGATGCCGGGAGTGACACAACCACCGACTCGAGCGGCCGGTGCGTGCGCCCAGGTCGTCATCATGTCGTAGGCGGCTTGAGGGCTGTTCACGGCTGCTTCGAGCAGGGCTTTGCCGACCGGGATCGCGGCTGCCGTTCCGATCAGCGCGAGATGCGTCACGCGGGCGTTCGGCCGACCGGCTAGTTCGAGTGCGATGGCGCCGCCCATGGAGTGCCCTGCGATGGCAGCTTTGGCGACGCCAGCGGCGTCCATGAGCTGCTCAATCCAATCGGCCATCGCAGCGATGCTTTCGGGCGATCTGCCTTCGGAGCGGCCATGGCCGGGAAGATCCGGCGATAGCACCGACCAGCCATGATGCGCGAACCAGCGCGCTTGAAGCACCCAAGACATGTGATCGCAGCCTGCGCCATGCACGAACACGATACATGGTTTCGATGCGTCGAACTCGCGCCCGCCAGTTGCCACGAATGTCTTATGTCCGCCGACGACGATCTCCATAGCCTTTACTCCTTGGTCGCGTACTTGAGGGCCTGATCGAGGTCTTCGGTCAGGTCGGCAATGTCCTCAAGACCGATGGAGAGACGTACCAGCTCCTCGCCGATGCCAGCGGCCTTCAGCTCGGCTGCGTCCATCTGCTGATGGGTCGTGCTGGCGGGATGAATGACGAGCGACTTGGCGTCACCGACGTTGGCGAGATGCGAGAAGACTTGCAGACGCTCGATCAGTTTCGCGCCAGCCGCGCGGCCGCCCTTGATGCCAAAGCTCATCATCGCGCCGCAGCCTTTGGGGAGAAGCCGCTGCGCGAGCGCGTGATCGGGATGGCTTTCGAGGCCGGGATATTTCACCCAGGCGACGCTCGCGTGGCGATCCAAGAACTGAGCGACGGCCTTGGCGTTCGACGTGTGGCGCTCCATTCGGACAGGCAGCGTTTCGAGGCCTTGGAGCAGGTAGAAGGCGGTCTGCGGTGCCATGCAGGCGCCGAAGTCGCGGATGCCCTCGTTGCGAGCGCGCATGATGAAAGCCGCAGGACCATATTCGTCGGCAAAGACGATGCCGTGATAGCCGGCATACGGTTTCGTCAGCGTTGGGAATTTGTCGGACTTCGCCCAATCGAAGCGACCGGCATCGACGATGACGCCGCCGATAGCGACGCCGTGGCCGCCGATGAACTTCGTCGCAGAGTGCATGACAATGTCGGCGCCGTGGTCGATCGGCTTGCAAAGGTAGGGCGTGGCGAAGGTCGAGTCGATCATCAGCGGCAGGCCGTGGCCGTGGGCGATGTCGGCTACGGCCGGGATATCGAGCACTTCGAGGCCCGGGTTGCCGAGCGTCTCGGCATAGACGAGGCGAGTGTTCTTCTGAATTGCCTTCGCAAAGTTGGTCGGATTGCGCGGGTCAACCAGTGTCGTCTCGATGCCGAAGCGCGGCAGCGTGTGCACGAACATGTTGTGCGAGCCGCCGTAAAGGCGCGACGAGGCGACGATGTGGCCACCGGCGCCCATCAACGTGACGATGGCGAGGTGGAGGGCTGCCTGCCCGCTCGCGGTCGCGACCGCGCCGACACCGCCTTCGAGCGCGGCGATGCGTTCCTCGAAGACCGCAACCGTCGGGTTGGATATCCGCGAATAGAGATGGCCAGAGCGTTCGAGATTGAAGAGCCCGGCGGCATGTTCGGTGTCTTTGAAGACGTAGGAGGTCGTTTGGTAGATCGGCACGGCGCGGGCACCGTGGACCGGATCAGGCCGTTGCCCGGCGTGCAGCGCGAGCGTGTCGAAGCGAGGCGAGCGGGTCATGGAGACGGCTCCATCAGGAAGTCAGGGCTTGACGTAAACATGGGACTAGCGAGGCGTCCAGCCGCCTCACGGCTCGAGCGGATCGCCGTTGCCCGCCAGGCGACGGAGGGTGTCCTCGCGCCAGGAGGCGAAGCGGCCTTCGGCCAAGGCCTGACGCATGGCTTGCATCAGTTCCTGATAAAAGTGCGTGTTGGCCCAGCTCATCAGCATGGCGCCCAAGTATTCGCCGGAGCGCACCAAGTGATGGAGGTAGGCGCGCGAGTAGTCGCGGCAAGCGGGGCATGAGGACTGCGGGTCGAGTGGCCGCATGTCCTCGGCGTGCTTGGCGTTCTTGATGTTGACCTTGCCGGCCCACGTGTAAGCCGTGCCATGGCGGCCGGAGCGGGTGGGGAGAACGCAGTCGAACATGTCGATGCCGCGGGCAACGCTTTCGATGAGGTCTTGTGGTGTGCCGACGCCCATGAGGTAGCGGGGCTTTTGCGCCGGCAAGAACGGAAGCGTCTCTTCAAGCACGCGCAGCATCGTCTCGTGGCCCTCGCCGACGGCTAGGCCGCCGACCGAATAACCGGGCAGATCCATTGCGGCGAGCGCTTCGGCGGACTGGCGGCGCAGGGTTGGCTCCGTGCCGCCTTGGACGATGCCGAACAGCGCCTGGCCCTTGCTGCCGTATTGATCGAACGCGCGCTTCGATCGCTCGGCCCAGCGCAGGGACAACTCCATCGCCTCGCGCGTGCGCTTGAAGTCGGCCGGCAACTCGATGCATTCGTCGAGTTGCATCTGGATGTCAGAGCCGAGAAGGCACTGGATCTCGATCGAGCGCTCGGGCGTTAGAACGTGCTTCGAGCCATCGAGATGCGACTGAAAGGTCGCGCCTTCCTCTGTCATCTTGCGGATCTTCGACAGGCTCATGACCTGGAAGCCGCCCGAGTCCGTCAGGATCGGCTTCGTCCAGCCCATGAACTTGTGCAGGCCGCCGAGGCGAGCGACACGCTCGGCGCCGGGGCGCAGCATCAGATGATAAGTGTTGCCGAGCAGGATGTCGGCGCCCGCCGCTGCGACTTGATCGAGGTAGAGCGCCTTGACGGTCGCCGCCGTTCCAACCGGCATGAACGCGGGCGTGCGGATGTCGCCGCGTGGCGTCCTGACGAGGCCAAGCCGCGCGTTGCCCTCTTGTTTCAGGAAATCAAAGCTGAAGGTTTCCGTGGTCGCCATCGGTGTCAGGTGCGCCTAAGTGTCCGCCGCGATGCGGAAGGCGCACCGGCGTGGCCTCATAGCCGTCCAAGGGCGCAAGCTCAACGGCGTTCGCAGCACCCGCAGGCATGCCCCCCGGAGGATGGCATGCCCCAAGGTGCCGCGATAGGCCTGACTACTTGCCCTTGCCGCCACCGCCGCCGCCGTTTCCGCCGGTACCGCCGCGGCTATTGAAGGAATGGTTGTAGACGGCCTGTTTCCAGTCGGCTTCCTGGGCGCGCAGCACGCTGACGGGCTGGGGACGCGGCGGCGCCTTTTTCTGGTAGGCGTGTCCGCCGCCAGCAAAGCATGCCTTGTAGCAGATGGCCTTCGGGCTCGCGGCGCAGACGCGGTCGCAGCGATTGATCAGTTCGATACCCTGGGCGTTGGCGGTCATGGGCAAGCCGAGAGCCAGGGGCAATCCGAGAGCCAAGGTCATGGCAGCGAGGTGAGGGATTTTGAGAGCAGACATGTCGATCTCCATCGGTAGATTGCGATGGGGACAGCATCCATGCTGGTGGCCGCCTGCGCAGTGCCGGCCAGCACAGCCGCGGGCCTCATTGGCTTCATGACGTTTCTCTGGTACTGCGAACGAACTTTGTGCATCGCAGCAAAATCGTGAGACGATCGCCATGAGCAAGACGAGCGCGGGCAATTTCTTCGAGGATTTCGCGGTTGGGCGCGTGTTGCGCCATGCAACACCACGGACCGTGACCGAGGGTGACGTTGCGCTTTATACGGCCCTCTACGGCAATCGCTTTGCGGTGCAGTCTTCGTCAGCGTTCGCACAGGCGATCGGCTATCCGCGCGCTCCGATCGACGACCTGCTCGTGTTCCACATCGTATTCGGCAAGACCGTTCCCGATATCTCACTCAATGCCGTCGCCAACCTCGGCTACGCGGAGTGCCGCTTCCTCAAGCCGGTATACGCCGGCGACACGCTCGCATCGTCTTCCGAAGTGATCGGCGTGCGGGAGAACGCCAACAAGGAATCAGGCGTCGTGTATGTCCGCACGACCGGCACGAACCAGCATGGCGATGCGGTTCTCAGCTATGTTCGCTGGGTGATGGTGCGCAAGCGCGACAAGGCGAGCCCTGCACCCGAACCCGTCGTTCCGAAACTTGCAGATCGGGTCGATCCCGCGACCATCGGGGGCGCCGTCCCAGCGCTCAAATCCGACGCCTACGACGCCGGACTGGCGGGAAGCCCATTCCGCTTCGGCGACTACAAGGCTGGCGAGCGCATCGATCACATCGATGGCGTGACGATCGAGGAAGCCGAACACCAGATCGCGACCCGGCTCTATCAGAACACAGCGAAAGTTCATTTCGACGGCCACGCGGCCAAAGGCACGCGTTTCGGCCGCCGCCTCATCTACGGGGGTGTCGTGATTTCGCTTGCGCGCGCGATATCATTCAACGGTCTTGGGAATGCTTTCCACGTCGCCGCAATCAACGGCGGCCGGCACGTTGCGCCACTCTTTGCCGGCGATACGGTCTATGCGTGGTCGGAGATCCTGGAGACAGCGGAGATCGCAGGGCGCGGCGACATCGGCGCGGTCAGGACGCGTCTCGTCGCGACCAAAAATCTTCCGACCGAGGGCGTGGCGCTGAAGAGCGGAGATGCAACGACCGATGGCGTGATCCTCGATCTCGATATGTGGGTCGCGATGCCGCGCTGAGCCGGCATAAGATAAACGACTGGTAAACCGCTGCCAGCAGCGCCGATCTGGGCCGCAAGGGTTTCGATAACTCTATGAAGCGGCTTATTAATGTTTCGAGCGTACGCTGACTGAAGTGGGGCCGAAGTTGCATGACCATACGCTCCACATCGTAGCAGTAGCGTATGAAGGGCGTAGCAGGCGGTAGGCCGCGTGTTGCGAATGCCTGGTGACCAAGCGAGTTGCAGTCATAGGTGCTGGAATGGCCGGACTGGCCTGCGCGCGTGTTCTGCGCCGCGCCGGCTGCTACGTCGAGGTGTTCGAGCAAGACCGCATCATCGGCGGCCGCGTAGCGACCACACGCATCGGCCTCAACAGTTTCGATCACGGCGCGCCCTACGTCACTGCCCGCAGCACCGTCTTTCAAAAATACATCGAAGAGCTTTGCGACACCGGTTATGCCGCGCGCTGGACGCCGAAGGCGACGAGCGGCGAAGGCGCTGCGACCATGCACGCCTGGTACGTCGGCACCCCCGGTATGAGTTCCATTCTTCGGCCCTTGGCCGAGAGCGTACGTATCCATACGGGCCGGCGCGTTCACACGCTGCAGCGGGCCGACAAGGGTTGGCATCTGTGGTTCGAGGACGAAACGTCCGCCGGGCCGTTCCATGCTGTCGTCGTCGCGGTGCCATCGAAAGAAGCGTTGCTGCTGCTTGGCCGGCTCGAAAGCCTTGCAGATCCCATTCAGCGTGTTCGCATGTCTCCGACCTGGGCGGTCATGGTGCGGCTCGAAGAGCGCGTATTGCCGGAGCAGGACGTGTTCTCGGACATGTCCGAAATCATCCGATGGGTTGCGCGCAACAACGCGAAACCGGGCCGCAATCCGCGCGGTGACCAGATCGTCATTCATGCGTCTCCCGGCTTCAGCCGTGAAACCGAGGACGCGGAGCCGGAAGTCGTCGCGGAAGAACTTTGGGCCGAAGTGAGCCATGCGCTCAGCTTGCCGCCGACGCGGCCAGCGCAACTGTCGGCGCATTTATGGAAGAACGGACTTGTCGAGACGTCGCTTGGCGAGACGTTTCTGTTCTCGAGCGAGCACATGGTCGGCGTCTGCGGAGACTGGTGCCTCGGGCGTCTTGCCGAGCATGCCTTCGAGAGCGGCAATCGCCTCGGCAAAGTCATCATCGATGCGATGAGCTGAGCACATTCGCGTGCGCGGGCGCTGACATAGCGCGCCAGTCTGGTATGGATGGGGCCAGTTCATGCCCCGAGGATCTCCATGCCGACCAAGAAGCCGCGCGCGAAGACACTGCCGAATCTCGACTATCTCCCTGGCTCAGAGAGCTTTCTCGACAGTCTGCGCGACGACGCTGACAGACCAGCAGACGCGCGCGCTGTCGTTATTCCGTTCGGACTTGAAGCGTCGGTGAGCTATGGCGGGGGCACCGTGGCCGGACCGCAAGCCATCCTCGCGGCGAGCCAACAACTCGAACTCTTCGATGAGGAGCTTTGGCGCGAGCCCTACAAGGACTACGGGATTGCGGCGATCCGCGAACCTGAGATCGCCCGCGGACAAGAAGCGGCGATGGACCAGATCGAAGGTCTCGTCGAAGCGGTGCTCGAGGCCGGCAAATTTCCATTCATCCTTGGCGGCGAGCACTCGATCACGGCGGGGGCGATCCGGCCATTCGCGCGGCTGCACGAGGATCTCGTGGTTCTTCAATTCGATGCCCATTGGGATTTGCGCGACGGGTATCTCGGCGAGCACTACTCACACGCGGCGGCAATGCGGCGGGTTCTCGATCACCGCAACATTACGCTCGTGTCCGTCGGCATCCGCGCATTCTCGACGCCGGAAGCGCAGTTCTACGAGCAGAACCGCGATCGGCTGCATGTTCACTTCGGCAAGGATCAGGCACGCTGGGACATCGATCAGATCGTCGCGCCGCTGCGCGGCCGGCCCGTCTACATCACGTTCGACATCGACGCCTTGGAGCCGCACGTCATGCCTGCGACAGGCACACCGGTTCCGGGGGGCCTCTCGTATCTCCACGCGCTCGCCATTCTGAGGCGCGCGATTGAGGCAGCCGGTTCTGTCGTCGGCATGGACCTGGTCGAGTTCGCGCCGATCAAGGGCTTTCACGCATATGACTTCACGGCGGCTCAGCTCGCTGCGAAGATGCTTCACTATGCGATGTCCGGGACCGGCATTCGCACCTGCCCGCCGCGGCGCTAACAGTCAGCCGGTGGGCGCTCGTCCATGAAAGACATCACACTCGGTCACATCGCGCTGTTTCTTGCGGCGGCGGCGGTTGCAGCGCCACTGGCAAAACTGCTGCGCATCGGCACCGTGCTCGGCTATCTGTTTGCCGGCATACTGATCGGCCCATATGGACTTGGGTCTCTCTCCGGTCTCGGCGTCGGAGACCTCTACAGCGCGCAGTCTATCCTGCATTTCGCCGAGTTCGGCGTGATCCTGCTGCTGTTCCTGATCGGCCTCGAGTTGCGCATCAATCGTCTCTGGGCGATGCGGCATGCCATCTTCGGGGCCGGCGGCGTTCAGGTCGCAGTGACAGGCGTTGCGCTCGGGCTCATCGGCTGGGGGCTTGGCGCGGGATTTCTGCCGGCGTTGTTCATCGGGTTGTCGCTCGCCCTTTCGTCGACGGCCTTCGCGGTCCAAGTGATGGAGGAGAACGGTGAGCTCACGGCGCGGCATGGCCGGCTGGGTTTCGCCATTCTATTGTTCCAGGATATCGCGGCGATCCCATTGATGGCGCTCGCCTCGGTGTTTGCCGTCTCGAAAGTCGCGGCAGGGCCCGCCTTCGATCCAATGCAAGCGGTGAAGATGGCGGCTGTCATCGGCGGCGTCGTCATCGTCGGCCGGTACGTTATCGATCACGTCTTTCGCATGATCGCGACAGCGAAGCTGCACGAAGCGATGACGGCTTCGGCGTTGCTCGTGGTCGTCGTTATTGTTCTTGTGATGGAGGCAGCGGGTTTGTCGGCCTCCCTCGGTGCTTTCCTTGCCGGTGTTCTCCTTGCCGACAGCGTCTATCGCCACGAGATCGAAGCTGACATCAAACCATTCGAAGGGCTGCTACTTGGCCTATTTTTCACTGCGATCGGCATGTCGCTCGATCTCAAGCTGTTGCAGGCGAAGCCGCTGCTGATCCTCGCCCTGGTCGCCGCACTGGTATCTGTCAAAGCCGTTGTCCTCTATCTCGTCGGGCGATGGCAGGGCTTGCAGGCGCAGCCCGCACGGCGGATGGCGGGATCGCTGTCACAGGGGGGCGAGTTTGCGTTCGTATTGTTCTCGACGGGCCTCGCCGCAGGCGTTCTGACTTCAGAGCAGGCGTCGCTCGGCGCGGTGCTCGTGACGCTGTCGATGATTGCGACGCCGGCTGTCTTGATGCTCGAGCGGACGCTTTTTGCAAAGCCAGCGGCGGCGCTTGTTTCCTACGACGAGATGCCAGCCAAAGAGCAGCATGTCATCATCGCGGGACTTGGCCGTGTCGGGCAAATCGTGTCGCGCGTGCTGCGCGGCAAGGGCATTCCCTTTACGGCCCTCGATGTCGACCCGACGCACATCGAGTCCATCCGGAAGTTCGGCAACAAGATCTACTTCGGTGACGCAAGCCGCGTCGACATTCTCGAAGCGGCCCAAGCGGCGAAAGCGACGGCGTTCGTGCTCGCCATCGATGATGTGGAAGCGTCCATCCGGACGGCCGAGGTGGTGCGGCGGCACTTTCCCGACCTTCCGATCTACGCCCGTGCACGCAATCGCAATCATGTGCACCGGTTGATGGATCTCGGCGTCAAAATCATTCACCGCGAGACCTTCCAATCGGCACTAGACATGACCGAGGATGTGCTCAAAGGGCTTGGCTATAGCAAGGCCGATGCGGCGCGCACGGTCGAGATCTTCAAGCGCCAAGACGAGAAGCGCTTGATCGAAGGTTACGGGAACTTTTCCGACGAGCAGAAGATGGTTGAGCTTGCCAAGGCCTATGCCGAGGAACTCGAGGCGCAGTTCGCCGCGGACGAAGCGGAACGTGCGATTGCCGAGGGGCACGCATCGCCTGCGCCACAGCCGTCCAAGCCGTAGTTACTTCGCTAGACGTTTGCGGGCGCGATAGCCGTCGTAGAGCTTGAAGCTCAGGCGCGGCTGGCGGAAGCGCGCCGACGGATCGATCAAGATGCCGTGCTGAAGCGCCTGACGGCCGAGCAGCATGCGCGAGCGCATCGCATCGCGGTTCGTCAATGTCACTTCGATCAGCCATTTGCGGCCTGCGATTTCCAGATGGGTTGCAATGACAGGCCGCATCTCCTGGTCGCCGTTGGAACTCGTCACTTCGCGACGATCTATGACCGGTGCTTCGACCTCGACGAAGAAGTCGGCGCGACGTGGCACCGGCTGAACCGTGAAGCGGACGCGATCGCCTGAAACGTCGACAACAGAAGCCGCGTGCAGGGCGGAGGTGCGCGCGCCGGTATCGATCTTCGCCTTGAGTGCGGGGAGACCGAGATCGGGCAGCGCGACCCACTCGCGCCAGCCAAGCACGAGCGGATCAAACCTCTCAGGTCGAGTGGCTTCGGTCACGCGATCCCGTTCGCTTTCATCCAATCGAGGCAGCGCTGCCAGGCATCCTTCGCATCGGCTTCGCGATAGCTTGGCCGGTAATCGGCGAAGAAGGCGTGCGGGCTATCGGGATAGACGTGAATTTTCGAAGCGGATGCCGATCCGAGTGCGGAGCGCATTTCGTCCACTGTCGAAACGGGAATGCCGGCGTCCTGGCCGCCATAAAGGCCAAGTACCGGCGCCTTGATCTTGATTGCGAGGTCGACGGGGTGCGCGGGTTGATTGGCCGTCTTGTCGCCGACAAGTCGGCCGTACCAGGCAACGCCGCAACGGACCGCGGGATTGTGGGCGACATAGAGCCATGTGATGCGGCCGCCCCAGCAGAAGCCCGTGACGGCGATTTTGCCGGTGTCGGCAATGCCGGCGGCCGACGCCCACGCGACGGTCGCATCCAAATCAGACATCACTTGTGCGTCGGGGACGGTTGCGACGATGGGGCGGATCTCGTCGAAAGAGGTCAACTTCGTCACGTCGCCTTGGCGATGGTACATTGATGGGGCGATCGCGACGTAGCCGAGCTTGGCAAAGCGGCGACAGATATCCTTGATGTGTTCGTGCAGTCCGAAGATTTCCTGGACGACGAGGATCAGCGGCCGTTTCTGCGCGCCTGACGGCATGGCGCGATATGCCGGGATCGGGCCGGTCGCAGTCGGAATTTCGATCATGCCCTGCTCGAGGCCGACCGGTTCGGTCACGATCATGGTGCCGGCCATGACCGGCTGCACCGATGCGGCGTAGCCCGTCACGAAGCCTGTGGTTTCACCCGACGCGAGCAGGTCGCGACGGTTGCGCTCGGCGATTTCCCAAAGCTTGTCGAACGTATCCATGGCGCCTCACTGATTGCGGTCGGCTGCAAGCTAGCGAGACAGCACCGGGATTGCCAGCTCAGAACGCAAAACGCGGAACCCAGGGCGGGCTCCGCGTCTGTTGTTTTTTACTACTCAGATCGCAGATCCGAGTGCTTACCAGAGGTCCACGCGGATCGCGGTGCGCAGTTCGTGATCGGTGCGGGCGCCGACGTCGATCGTCGTCATGCCGGCGAGTGAGTCCGGCAATGCGACGGCGGTCTTCGAGCCCATGTACATGAGACGATAGCCGATATCGAGGTGGGTGCGCGGTCCGAGATCGACGGTTGCGCCGGCCATGAGGGCGGCGGCAAGACCGAAGCCGGTGGTGGAGGCAGCGCCGACTGCCAGGCCGCCCGCGGGCAATGCGCCATCGCACATGCCGGTCGAGGTGTCGACGCCGCCTGTGACCGTTCCGCATTCGAACGCGGCGCTCGTCTCAGTCAGCTCGCGGCGCAGATAGTGCGTGGCAAAGCCGATACCAGCGCCGACGTAGGGACGGATCTTGCGGCCCTGTCCGAACTCGTAGAAGGCGTTCAACATATAGGTGTTCGTCGTCAGATGCGATTTTTCGTCGTGAACGACGTCGTACACGGCATAATTGGCGTCCGTGCCGACGACGGTCGGGGCGCTCGTGTAGCGGGTCCGATAGCTGTGCTCACCGGTTACGATCTTCTGCTTGGCGCGGAAATCGGCGCTGAGTTCGACGCGCAAAGACGGTGTCAGATAGCGGCCAGCGAATACCGAGCCATATACCGGGCCATCTTCCGCGTTGATGGTCGAGATGCCGCCGCAGCACAGATTTGTGACCGATGACGTGATGTTGCTGTCGCCGCGGACCGTGTAGCCGACGCCCGCGCCCATGTACCACTTGTAGTGCTCCTCATAGGGAACGGGAGCAGGGACTGGGACTGCCGCCTGGCCATAGTCTTTGGCCGATCCGCGATGGCCGGGCATATCGGCAGCATTCGCGACGCTCATCAGCGCCGCTAAGGAAATCAGGCCACTGGAAATCAAGCCAATGGATTGGCCGGTCGTCGCGAATTTCATAGGAGTCGATCCCTCGCTTTGTTCGCAGCCGAAGGCCGGGCGAACGCACCTCAACGCTGCAGCCGAATGGCTGCGTTTCCGGTCCGGACCGGTCACGATGGGATCGAACGTTCAGGGATGACGCATCCTGGGGTGCCGACGGGGCGCCACTGACGCACACAGTACCAGGATCAGAGCCGGCAATACGTCGCCAGCTCGAACGTAGGAGACCACCGCCACCTCGGCGGTCGGCTCGGTAGATTCAATGCGCGACCGGCGTATGTCGCCTGCCGCGGTATTCGAGGGACCAGCCAGACTTGCGGCCGCCTGGTCCCCGTCTCAGACCGGGCTTTCACCCGGAATTGCATTTTTGCGGTGCGACCTGCTGCGGTGCTGCGCACCGGATCGCAAGTCGCGCGCCTTACTTAATGTCCCAGCGGAGGCCGACGCGCAGTTCGTGGGCGTGCATGTCCTTGACCAGCGGGTCGGTGCTATCGGCTGGCGTGCAGCCCGGCGTCGCCGTGGGGCAAGCCACCTGGATGTTGCCGGTATGGGCATCACCGAGATACAGGAAGCGATAGCCAGCGTCGAAGTGCAGACGATCGTGCAGACGTGCCGAGAAGCCGGCCATCAGTGCGCCGGCAGCGCTCCATTCGGTCGCACCTTCGAACGTGGCGACGCAATCGGTCGGGCAGGTCACGGCGACGTTACCAGCCGACGTCGTGTTGCGGGCAAAGCCGAGGCCGACGCCAATGTAGGGCGTGAAGTGGCTGCGGATGTCGAAGTCGTAGTAGACGTTGAAGAGGCCAACCGCGCTCTTGACGCCGAACTGACGCTCGCCCTGAACGGTCGCGTGTGTATCCGACACGGTGCCGCGGACGTCCGCCTCGCGGCGCCAATCGTAGGTGAAGTCGGCGCGGACGTTCTTCGAGAAGTAGTAGCCGACGCCGCCGCCGAAGGCCGTCGTCGTATCGATCGAGGTCGAGTGCAGGTCATAAGCCGGCGGCTCATGGATCGAGCCCAGATCCTGGCTTGCCCACGTGAAGTCGCCACGGAGGTAGAGACCGGTTAGACGACCATGATGTTGCGGCTCGGCGGGAATGTAGCCGTCCTTGATGCTACCGCCCTTCATGCCGCCGAGGTCGGCAGCGAGGACGCTGACCGACGACAGCAGAATGGCGGCAGTGCCGGCGAGAATTGTGCCCAGAAAGTTCATTGAGATTCCCTCTATCTTTCCTGAAGCCGGGCAAGCATCACACCGGCCGACGGAAACGGCGTGCGACGTGCACTTCCTGTTTCTTGAGGCGATCGTGCCGGAGAATGGTTGAAAGAGGATTAAGCAACGTTTCCGATCGAGACGCGCGGCGGGATACAACCTCTACGAGGCCAGTTGGTGCACCGGTCGGCGATGTGCTAAAGTTTCGTTACTTCGACCTTCCGCAACGGGCGGTCGCACAGCATCGCTTTCTGGAGTCCCTATGTTCCGCGCGAGCATTCTGAAATTCGGCTTTCTGGCCGCCGCTCTTTCCGCCACCGCCCTTCCCACCGCATCGGTTAGCGCGCAAGAGCTCAAGATCGGGCTTGCCGCAGAGCCCTCGGCGATGGATCCGCACTTCCACAACCTCACACCGAACAGTTCGCTGCTCTCACATGTGTTCGAGCGGCTGGTGGAGAGTGCGCCGGACAACAAACTCATTCCGGGATTGGCAGAGAGCTGGAAGGCCGTCAGCGATACGACGTGGGAGATCAAGCTCAGAGCCAACGTGAAGTGGCATGACGGCTCGCCGTTCACCGCCGACGATGTGCTTTTCACGTTCGCGCGTGCGCCGAACGTGCCGAACAGCCCCTCGAGCTTCGCGTCCGCAGTCAAGGGCAAGACGCTCAAGAAGATCGACGACCTGACGGTCCAAATTACAACGTCCGCCCCGGCGCCCCTGGTGCCCAACGATCTGTCAAATCTGCTGATCGTCTCGAAGAAAAATGGCGATGGCGCACAAACGTCCGACTACAACTCCGGCAAGGCGG
>JAPXTA010000103.1:0-14232 GCA_033812735.1 Hyphomicrobiaceae bacterium
GCGCAGCAATGAGCCGCGAGCCGGGGTCGCGTCGGCAATGGACTTGGCAGCGCTCTCACCTAACGCCACCGACGTGATCCCGGCTCTCGCTGCGCTCGGCCGGGAAAGCATGAGATTGGGAGCGGTGAACTGGACGCGATGAAGGACGGGCACACGGCCCGCCATGACAATCAGTTGGGTGACCGAACCTCACGCTCGTTCACCACACCATGCGTCCCCGGCCAAGGCTCATGCGCAGCGATGAGCCGCGAGCCGGGGTCGCGTCGGCAAAGGATTTGGCGGCGCTCTCACCTAACGCCACCGACGTGATCCCGGCTCTCGCTCTGATGATGGCGACTTGCTGCGGCACGGCGAGCCGGATCGCAAGTCGCGCGCTCGCCCGCGAAGGCATCATTCAGCGCTTCGGCGCCTGTAGTCGCAACCGCCGGCCCAAGCACGCAGCGATGATCTCGACGCCGCCGTCGATCGCTTGATCGAACGTCATCGGACTTGACCGTGGCCGCGAACTCACCCGGCGGGCGGGCGTCGGCAGGTCGTGCGGGACGTGGATGAAACCGTTGCGGCGCAGCGCCGGCTTGTGCCGCGCAAGAACGAGCGCGTGATAGAGCAGCGCATTGCAGAGATAGCTGCCGGCATCCCAACTGACGAACGCCGGAATGCCGCGCCGCCTGAGACGTGACACGATCGCCGTCGCGGGTAGGTTGGTCGACAGCCAGTCGGGACCATCGGCGGACAGCCAAGGAGCCAGCGGCCTGACACCGGCCGCATCTTCAACATCGCCGCAGGCATTGCGTCCACGCGCCTCGATCTCGAAGCCTCGCGCCCGAGACGACACACCGAAATGAAGCGCGATATCGGGTTCGTGCGTGTCGACCAGCTCCGACACACGTCGCGGAGCCGTATGCCATTCCGTCGCAAGCACTTCGGTCACGAACGTCACGTCGGGAAACGCCCGCTTGGCGGTGCCCACGAGCTCGCCGACGAGCGACATCGACGCGTTGACGGGTTGGCTCGGAAATG
Organism: Hyphomicrobiaceae bacterium; assembly: GCA_033812735.1. Classification (GTDB taxonomy): domain Bacteria; phylum Pseudomonadota; class Alphaproteobacteria; order Rhizobiales; family Hyphomicrobiaceae; genus JABFRJ01. The sequence continues at coordinate 1,021 of JAPXTA010000103.1, forward strand.
GCCCAAAGGCCGTCAGCAGAACGACCGTGCGGCCCATCGTTCGTCTCACGCGGTAAGGGATTTCCAGGGGGCGCTGCGGCTGAGAAAACCGCGCTGGCTGTCGACGATGCGGCGCGCGAGCTCACTCGTACCGGCGATCCGATCCATCACGGTGCCGGCAGCGGTCTGTGCTGCGACGAGAACATCGGCCGGCAGCCGTTGCAGCGTTACGCCCTGCGCCGCGAGCACCTCGATCGCCTTCACATTGGCATCGAAAGCCTCCCCGACGGCGATGTCGTGCTCCGCGCGGCAGGCCGTCTCGACGATCGTCTGCAGCGACGGCGGCAGTGCCGACCACGCGGCCTGATTGATCAGCGCCTCGCTCGCCCCGTTCGGCTTGTTGAAGCCGGGGAAGTAGCCGTAGGGCGCGACCTTGTGGAGGCCGAGCGGCAGATCGTTCGCCGGTGCCAGCAACTCGACCGCATCGATGACGCCACGTTCGAGGGCGGCATACGTATCGCCCGGCGGAATCGCCATAGCTGTCAGACCGAGTGCTTGATAGACCTCGCCGCCGATCCCGGTCGAACGGATGCGCAGGCCCTTGATGTCGGCAAGCGAGCGGACCGGCTTGCGAAACCATCCGGCCGATGACGGCCCGGTATTGCCGGCAACGAACGGCTGCACCTTGAACGGCCGGTAAAGCTCTTCCCACAGTGCCTGCCCGCCGGCCGCAAGCCACGCGGTATGCTCGTGTGCGGTCATGCCGAACGGCTGCGTCGTGAACAAGGGAGCGGCCGGCATCTTGCCGCCCCAGAAGATCGCGGCGGTGTGCCCCATCTCGACGCTGCCTTGGCTGACGGCATCGAGCACTTGAAACGCCGGCACGATCTCGCCCGCGCCGAACACGTCGATATGAAGCGCACCGTCGCTCATCACGTTGATGCGCTCGGCTATGCGTCGCGCCGACACGCCGGGCCCCGGCATGTTCTTGATCCACGACGTCACGCAACGCCATTTGCGGGCGCCTTGGCCGCGCGCAACGGCGGGTGCGGCGATGACAGCCGCACTAACCCCGGCGAAGAAGCGGCGGCGGCTGACGCCCGCGTTGCGGTTAGCTCTGGTCGACATCGATCCGAACCCTGTTCAAGAACGTCGCCGCATCTAAACGGCCGAGGGCATCGATCAGATGCACGGCGAAGGAACCCGGCCCCGCGGATCGCTCGGCGGCGATCTCACCGGCGATCGCCAATGCCGCGATCCCCGCCAGCGCCGCAACGGCCGGGTTTGGGACGACGGTCCGCATGGCGGCGATCAGCGCACCCGCCGCGCACCCGACGCCCGACACCTCGCTCATCCAGTGGTGCCCGTTGGCGCAGCGCCAGCGGTGTCCGCCACTCTCGACGAGATCGACCGGCCCGGTCGTGACGAGGGCGGGCGTGACAGTACCGAGGCGAGGCATCGTTGCGCGCAAAGCCGACATCTCGCGGCCATTGCCTTTGACGATGACGCCGCAGTGCCGGATGACGCGTTCCGCAAGGCGCATTCTGAGTGGCGATAGCTCGACGAAGACGGGGTCGAGTACCGCATGATGCGGCAGCTGGCCGTTCGGCTCCGTCAACCGCCCGATCGCTGCCTCACGCGCCGCGTCCAGCGTGCCGAGATTGATCAGCACGGCATCCGCCGTCCGCGTCATGTCCACGACCTCGTCGGGATGCGCCGCCATCGAGACACGGGCGCCCGCTGCCAACAGCAAATTGGCTGTGATCGGTTGTGCCACGGTGTTGGTCAGGCATTGCACCCGCGGCGCGCGCTCGCGCAGCGCGGCGAGAGCACCGGCACAAGCCGCACGCACCTCGAAGTCCGCCTCCCCCAGGCGGACGGCCATGCGGTCGATGCTACCGGATGGACCAGGCACGCCTTATCCTCAAACGGTAGCCGGACCCTTACCTGCGGCCGGAACTTGCTGGCGGCGCATGTAGAGCGAAGCGAAATCGATCGGATCGAGCAGCAGCGGCGGGAAGCCGCCTTCGCGCGTGGTGTCGGCGACGATACGGCGCAGGAACGGGAACAGCAGGGCAGGGCACTGCACCAACAGGAATGGCTCGAGCTGCGGCTCCGGCAGATTGTTCACTTCGAAGATGCCGCCATAGACGACTTCGATCTCATAGACCGCGCCGGCCTTGGCGGTGCACTGCGAGCGCAGCGTGATCGCGCTTTCATAGACCGCTTCGCCGAGGCGCTGGGCATTGACGTTGACTTCGACCTGGATGTTCGGCTGTTCGCCCTGAGCCAGCACCGGCTTGGTCACGCTCGGATTCTCGAACGACATATCCTTGATGTACTGGTTCAGGATGCGAACCTGCAATTCGCCAGAGCCGCTCTTCTGCGCCGGTGCGCCACCGTTGCCGTTCGCCCCGTTGCCCGTTGCCCCGGTGCCAGTTGATTGTGCCATCTCGTCTCTGTCCTTCGCTGCCGGGCGCACCGGCTTTGACCCCTGAAATTCGCATGCCGCCTACCACAGGCGGAACGGCCCTACAATCTGGTTCGCCGTACCGGCCGGCAAGGTCATCGCAATGGCCACCTCAAAGGGTCAGCTGCGTGGCGGCGCCTGACCACCGGCATCGCCGCCGCGGCGGCGATCGAGCGGCCGCTCGTCGATGCGCTCGAAATCGCCCTCGATAATCGGCCCGGCGTCCGTACCCGCCTGTTGCGGTGGCGGTGGGCGGGACCCGAAATGCGGCTCGCCGCTTGCCTCGGCCGCTGTCGCTGTCCTCTGCGCCGTGAACACGTCCATGTGAACACGGCCCGCCTTTAGCGCCTTGCCAACACTCCAGGCGGCCACCCGATGCCGGATCCAGGGCACCAGCAGCAGCGCCCCGAGCGCATCGCTGATCACGCCGGGCGTAATGAGTAGAACCCCGGCCAGCATGATGAAGGCGCCGTCGACCACCGGGCCGATCGGCGCGCGCCCGGCATTCAGCGATTCCATCGCCCGGTTCATGACCTGAAATCCCTGCAGATTCATGACCGCGCCGCCGATGAACGCGGTCGCAACGATCAGCAGCAGCGTCCACCAGAACCCGAACGCCTGGCCGAATTGGACCAGAACGGCGATCTCGACGATCGGAAACACGATGAATAGCGCGACCAGAAGGATCGGCATGGGCAGCACATCCGGTTCGGTTACCCCGGTGCCTGGACCGGAGAGCATTTAGTCGCCTGGATGGGTCCAAACGCCTTAGCGCCAAACTATATCAGTAAAGTCGTCTTGTTGAGGTGTTGGCTTGCCGCCGCCGAGACACTAAGTTAGCAGGCACTAACCGCCTCCGGGCGGTCGGCTATATTGCCGGCACTGGGCCGTAATGCGGCGACGGCACTCGAAAGCAAGGCGACATGGACGGTAGATTCGATCCCACGGCCATCTTCTTCCTGATCTTGGCAGTCGTGGTCTTTCTCAAACTGCGCAGCGTTCTAGGCCGTCGAACGGGCGACGAACAAGCCCGGATGGACCGCTACAAGAGCCAGCGGACGGCGCAGCAACAGGCAGCCCCGGCCAGCGAAAAAATCGTGACCTTGCCGCGCCGTGATCGCGAAGAGGTGAAGCCTGAGCCGGCGGCCCGCGAAAGCGATGCCGACCGCAGCCAGCGCATGACCAAGTTCGCGGGCGGCGATTCCGCCATCGCGGGTGGCCTTATCGACATCGGCAACGCCGACAACGCGTTCGACCCGGCCGAGTTCATGAAGGGCGCCAGCGCCGCCTACGAGATGATCGTGATGGCGTTCGCCGAGGGCAATCGCAAGCTTTTGTCCGAACTGCTCGGCCCCGAGGTCAATCAGGGCTTCGCTGCGGCCATCACCGATCGCGAAAGCCGCAAGGAGACGATCGAACAGAGCTTTGTCGGCATCTCGTCCGCCGAACTCATCGAGGCCGAACTGAAGGGCAACGTCGCCCAGATGACCGTCAAGTTCGTCAGCGAACTCATTTCCGCGACCCGGTCGGCGACGGGCGACGTGGTCAGCGGCGACCCGAAACGCATCAAGGAAGTGACCGACATCTGGACCTTCGCGCGTGATGTCACCTCGGGCAATCCGAATTGGCGTTTGGTCGCGACGCAGGCCGCGAGCTGATCCGAGGCACGCGCTTGCGCCGCTATGTCAAAGGCTGAGATCGACTACGAGCCGTTGCCGTTCTCAGCGTTGCCGGGCTGGAGCGCGGACGATCACGCTGCCGCATTCGCCGCGTACTTGAAATCGTGCGAGCGCCTCGAGATACTTGCTGGAAGTGAGCCCACGAGCAGTTCCGCTGTATCGCGCGCGCTTTTCGAAAAGGCCGTCGCCCTTGGCCAGAGCCATCGCGGCCACGTCCCGCGCGACGCCGCCAAAGCGTTCTTCGAGGCGTCGTTCTGTCCCGCCCGCGTTCGGTCCGAGGGCGGTGGTCTGTTGACCGGCTACTACGAGCCGGAGATCAAAGGCTCGCGTGAAAGGTCATCGAACTTTCCGATCCCACTGCGCCGCCGCCCGTCCGACCTTGTCAATCTCGTTGCCGAAAGCGCGCGGGCCACGCCGTCCGATGGGCTGACCCATGCCCGCAAGACGCCGGCCGGGACCGAGCCCTATGCCACCCGCGCCGACATCGACCAGGGCGCGCTCGCCGGGCAGAACCTCGAATTCGTCTACCTCGCCGACGAGGTCGAGAAGTTCTTCCTGCAAGTGCAGGGCTCCGGCCGCATCGTCTTCCCCGACGGATCGTCGGTTCGCGTCTCCTATGACGGCAAGAACGGCCACCCCTACACCTCGATCGGCCGCCACCTCATCGATGAAGGCCACATCACAGCAGACCGCATGTCGCTCGCCACTCTCGGCGATTGGCTGCGCGGCAACCCCGCCCGCGCCCGCGACGTCATGTGGCTGAACAAATCGTATGTGTTCTTTCGGGAGTTGGGCGATGCGTCAGCGCCGCTCGGCGTCCTCGAAATCCCTTTGACCGCAGGTCGCAGCCTCGCCGTCGATCCCCGCTTTCATGACCTCGGCACGCCGATCTACCTCGATGCGCCGACGCTGCCGCAAGCGGACGGGACGAGGGGCCTCGCGCGGCTCGTCGTGGCGCAAGACGTGGGATCGGCGATCAAGGGCCCGATGCGGGGCGATCTCTTTTTCGGATCGGGCGATGCGGCGGGCCGTCTCGCTGGCGAGACGAAGCACCCCGTCACGTTCTACGTCCTGCGCCCGCGCCTGGAATCCGGCGCGCTCGACACCGCGGGCAAGCCATGACCCGCCGCAGATCGAATGACAGGTCTAACGGACTGAGCGGCGAAGACCGCACGCTTTGGGAATTCGTGACCGAACAGGTCGAGCCCCTATCGCCGCGCGGCGGCCCGCTCGCCATTGGTGTCGACTTGGACGCGCCCGAGACGCCAGCCAGTGTCAAACCTCGAGTAGCGCCCCGCCACGAAGAGATCCAGCCGGCCCGCGAGCGCAAATGGCAGAAACTCGAACCGGTCGCGACGCCGCGCGCGCCGACCCGCGTCGCCCCGGTCCATGCCCCGTTCGATCGCCGAAAGGCCCGCCAGATCGCCAAGGGCCGCGTCGAGATCGAAGCCCGCATCGACCTGCACGGCCTGCGCGAGCACGAGGCCCACATGCGGCTCGCGGGCTTCCTCCGCCAGGCCCACGCGGCCGGCAAACGCACCGTTCTGGTCATAACCGGCAAAGGCCGCGTCGACGACGACCCGTACCGCCCGTTCTCCATGGGCGACGACCGCCGCGAGCCGGGCGTTCTGCGCCGCAACGTGCCCCGCTGGCTGGCCGAGCCCGATTTAGCCCGCATCGTCGTCTCCTACACGACCGCCAGCATCCGCCACGGCGGCGAGGGCGCGCTCTATATTCACCTCCGCCGCCCCCACGGCGCCCACGATTGAGCCGCCACGACAATCCTGCGCGCGGAAAGGGGCCGAAGCGGCCTTCCGCCTTGCTTTTAGCCGGTGCGGGTCCTATACGGGTCGCCTGATGGAGACGTGGCCGAGTGGCTGAAGGCGGCGCTTTGCTAAAGCGTTGTACCCCTAAAGGGTACCGTAGGTTCGAATCCTATCGTCTCCGCCAGATTTTTTCCCGACAGCGGCACCGGTCAACGCATTCTCCCAATGAACGGGGCGCGTTCAGGGAGCCCCGATCTCATGAACTCCAACTCCGCCATACGAAGCGATCTTGCCAAGCTAAAGGCATTGCTCATCACTAGCGTGCGCAGCAATGTTGATATGGCCGAGCATGTTCAACGATTAGTCGTCATTGGCATCGTCCCCGATCAGTTGGAAGAAACATTTACAGCGATTGATAATGGCGGGATGATTTGGCTGTTCGTGGTCGATCGAGCGACAGGAAACGTAACGAAGGAGCCACTTGATCGGTCGGAGTTCGAGCGAAATTCGTCCAGGGTGTTGAGGCGGCGCTACGAACAAGCGCTCATTTTGCTCGGGCTCAAACCAGCCTAGATTGGCAGTTTGTCAGAACGGAAATCAATCCACGAGCGCAAGGGTCCTTTGGTGAATGCCTGCGTCTGAAAAGAACACATCACCTTTCATTCGAGTGGGCTTTTCGATGTGGTCAAACTGCGGCCCCACCGACCCATTGTTGGTCGGAGGCGCGATTGTTGATGCCTGCAAAAGGTGCGGCCTACCGACCCGAATCGACTATTCCCCGGTCCGGATTGAACTAAAGAAATCTGAAGCAAAATGGGATCTGCTTTGGACGCATGATTTGCAAAAAATCGCATCGCCGCAATTTGCGAATTTCCTGAAAGACAACGCAACAACAAAGTTCGAAAAAGTTCCGGTCAGCCAAAACGGCTTTTGCTTAATTGAGCCGATTGAGGTGGTAGCTCTTGATCATGCCCACTCGCACAGTCGTGGCGACGGGCAATGCCCTGCGTGCGGTCAGTTTCAGGATCAGGTTGCTGGAACTACGCCACTATTCGTCCTCGACAAGTGCGTGGATGCGAATGGAATCTATCGAACAGATGCTCGCTTGGGTAGCGGCGATCGGAAGGGTGCGATAATAGTGGTTGGCCCAGAGCTGAAGCGAAAGATAGTTGAGCGTGGTTTCAGTGGAGTTTACTTCCATGAAGTCGTTTCGATGTGATCTTTGTCTCCGCTAGAGATTTAGCCGCCATCGTGCTTATCAGGGGCGATTCTTCGGTGTAGCCCACGTGTTTTTTTGCCTCGCGAGAGCTACTCACCACCATCCCCTCACCTATTCTGCCCGCGAAACGCCCAGCCGGTGAAGCGCATCTCGATCAGCGCCGTGACGGCGCTGACGAAAGCGTTGTGCCCTAGGCCCGTTGCGCCTTGTCAAAGGTCTCCCGGGCATTGCCTGCTGCCGATCCCGCAATACTCACATCACATCCGACGTCGCGACGCGCCTCGCATCGAGCCTTGTGCGTTTGCACGAACGCGACAATCGCGCATCCCCAATCCGCGTCGTACGCCGCAACGACTTGCTGGCGGCGCAAACTTATCGGTGTCCCACACAGGCGACGGCCGCGCGGTCATTGCCGGACCGGACCTGTCGCCCGTTGCAAAAGGGCAATCAATTCCGTCTGGCCTCTCGATCCCGTCTTCACGAAAATCCGCGCGAGATGGGTCTTGACCGTCGTGGTCGATACGCCGAGTGCCTCGGCCGTCTCCTGGACACCGAGGCCGGGCGCGATTGCGAGGGCGACGCGGAGTTCACCTGCCGTCAGCCCATAGAGCTGCGCGAAGGCTTGTCCTGGGAACGGCGTGGCATCCTCGGGAGAATGAACGAAAACGGCGACGACGGCTGCTACCGGCTTCGCCACATCGAACCGACGCCCGTCCCGCAATGGCAGTACGTTCGCAATGAGCCCGCTGGCGTTCGGAGAGTGCAGAGCGACGGTAGGTGGAACGGTAACACCGGTTTGGTCTACCGCCGAGGCAGTGGCGATCGCGTCATGAAGCGCCGTCCTGCTGCCGCCGTCCACCGCCAGAAGACGGCCGTTCGCGATCGTTATCGCATCGCCACGCGCGGTCATTCGCGCCCCCGCTTCATTCATGTGCAGCAGCTGTTGATTTCGTCCGAGCAGAAACACACCGGCACGCACCGCATCGAGTGCGTCCGCAAGCGACAGGGACGTGACGGTCTTCAATTCGATGGCGTCGGAAATGCTGAGTGATCGGCACACGTGCGGGACGAGGAGGCGATAGCGTTGCAAATCGTCTTTCGAATAGTTCGGGCGATGATCCAGCCGGCTGACCGCATGGGTTGCCATGCGCGAGCCGACCCGCATGGCGGTTACGCCCATAATATCGCCTTGCCCGTTGGGTTTTGCCCACTCCTTGTAAAAGCGGCTGTCAAGGTACTCTGCCTCGTCCAAAACCATCCTCAGTGTGTATGGCTCTCCGACACCGAACACCGCTTTCGCTTCAAGCGTCGGATTTAACGGCGCGAATACTTCGAAATACGATCTGACGGCGGCTTCGGCGATGCCATAGTCATAATAGCGATGTCGTTCGCCGTTCAGCGTGTCGTAGATGGCGAAAGTCGAGGTGTCGCTATCCATATACCGCGCGATCCGCGGTAGCATCTCTCGCCATTTGTCCGGTGCCAGTGCGCAATCATAAATACCTTCGACGATAGCTGAAAAATCATCAATTGACTTGAATGCCATGCTGCAGTCCCTGGTCGCCGCTGCAAGCACCGCTCGAGGGCCCGCGGGTCTCAATCGAGGTCGCCAGCTCCAATTAGCCGATGACCGGTGGACAAGATATTGCATGGAAATCGTCCGTCGTCATCCGATCGAATGACGACACGCGCTAAATGCGCGTGCTTCGCTGCTCATTGCAGCCGTGCCGCCTGCATACGTGGCGCACGCCCGCATCGCGCGAGAGCCCGACAAAGACACTGATTCCGGAGTGCCCCATGCCAATCGCAGTTCGTGCCACAGGCATCGGCAGCTGGCCGTCCCTCAATCCCGAATACTACATTCTCAACGCGCGAACGGACGCGTCGATCACGACGAGTGGTGATTTTATCAGCCGGACGTCCAATTCAAATTATGACTTCGTGACGGGTTGGCTGATCCTCGATGATCAGGCGGACCTCGCCGACACAAATACGATTTCATTCAATCGTGGTGGCAATGGGGTATCCCTCATCGACAACATTCACGTCTTCGGCAGCAATTCGAATGACGATTACACGATTACCGGCTTGGAGATGGTCCAAGCACCTTCTGCGTTCAACGCCTCTGTGACCTACTCGACCCTCTATTTCGGGACAGCGGACTTCACGACATTCTCGTCGCCCGTGCCACTTCCCTCGACCTTGTTCGGCGGCCGGACGTTGCGGGAAGATCCGGATTATTCGGAGACTTATTTCGTAACGTCCGGGGCGCTTCCGGTATTCTTCAGTTTCTATGATCCGACGACCATGGCGCAGGCAAACCTGCCGTGGAGCACCGAAGAATTCCTTCAAGCTTCGGCACAGCTAAGGGTAGGCAACGCGGCGCCACTATACGCGCTCTTCGGCCGCGCGCCGCTGGACGCAAGTCTCACCGATGGCGCCGATGACTTCCACGGCTATGGCAACAACGATGTGATTGATGGGCGCGGCGGTGCCGACACCCTCTTCGGATGGGGTGGCAACGACACGATCTATGGCGGCGGCGGTGCCGACAGCCTGCATGGCGACGGCGGGAACGATTCTCTAATCGGCGGTGCCGGCAACGACGGACTCTTCGGAGAAGATGGCAACGATACAATTGCCGGGGAGGCTGGCGATGACGCTGTGATAGGCGGGAGTGGCGATGATCTGTTAACTGGTGCCGAGGGCAATGACGCAGTATACGGCGGCACGGGCAACGACACGCTGACCGGTGGCGACGGCACGAATGCGTTGTACGGAGAAACCGGCGACGACCTCTACCTCTTTTCCGGCACGACCGGCGTGACGTCGATCTACGACGCCTCCGGTTTCGACACCATCCGGTTCGACCAGCAGATGGTTCTGGATTGGGAAAACAACATCTTTTTGGGTCAAACCCTGCGGGTCATCTTCACGCAGAATGTGCTTGACCGGTTTGAGTTGTCCGCTGCTGCTGATGACTTGCGCCTCGGGACAGCGACAACGGTGAGCTCGCAGGTGGACGCTGGCGCCGGCAACGATACGGTCGCAGGTGGAGCGAGCGGAGATCTCATATTCGGGGCCTCTGGCAACGACGTGCTCTACGGTCGCAGCGAAGGCGATGTACTCGACGGCGGCGCCGATTTGGATCGGCTCTTCGGCGAACAGGGCAACGATCTTCTTCGTGGCGGCACTGGCGACGACACCCTCGACGGCGGCACCGAGACGGATACGGCCTACTTCGACGACCATTTCGGCGCGCTGCAACGCGGCTGGACGATCAACATGATCACCAACCTCGCCACGTCCATAATTGCAAACGCACCGCTTGGAAGCCCGAATTTGTTCATCTTTGAGACTGATCGGCTGATCGGCATCGAAAACGCCTTCGGGTCGAATGGCGACGACGAATTCTATACGCGAGGCAACAACAATCACTTCGATGGCGTCTCCGGCTACGATCGTCTGTACCTTGCGGCTCAAGTGCAGAATGCCTTGGCTCTCAGCGGTTTCGTCAACGCTGACGATACCGTGGACCTGCAGTCCGGCACGTCAAGCCGCGTGGCGCGCTACACACTGAACGGCGGGGTGACGACTGAAGTAATGACCTTCACTAACATCGATGAGGTGCGCACCAACGTCGGCAACGATGTCGTCAACGGCTCGGCCGGCCATGACAAGGCTTACGGTGAGGCCGGCAACGACCGTCTCGAAGGTCGCGGAGGTGACGACACGCTTTTCGGCGGCGACGGAACTGACACGCTGATTGGCGGAACTGATGATGACATGCTGTCAGGCGGCGGAGGAAACGATAGCCTCGATGGCGGCTTGCAGAGTGCATTTGGGGATACGGCCGACTACTCGGAAGCGACGGCCAGCGTGACGGTTTGGCTCGATGCGGCGATCCACATGGCCAGCGGGACCGACGTCGGTACGGACACGATCTTGAATATTGAGAATGTGACGACGGGGGCGGGCAACGATCTCGTCTATTCCGACGTGAACGGCAATCGCCTGCGTCTAGGATTCGGCCATGACGTCGTTATCGATGCCGGCGGCAGCGATACGATCTACGCGGGAGATGGAAACGACACCATCTTCGCGGCGAGCGGTCATGATGTTGTTGTTGCCGAAGCTGGTGACGACATCGTTGCCGGCGGATTGGGTTCGGATTGGATTAATGCGGGTGCGGGCCTCGACTTCGTCCTCGCAGAGGACGGCGACGATCAGGTCTATGGCGGCGATGATCGCGACCTCCTGTACGGCCAAGCCGGCAATGACATACTTGCAGGTGACGGCGGGGACGATTTCCTGTCGGGAGATGTCGGCAACAATTCGTTTTACGGCGGTGACGGCCTCGATGTGATTTTCGGCGATGCAGGTGTCGATATCGGCTTCGGCGATGCGGACCGTGATTGGCTTTATGGCTTTGCTGGCAACGACACGCTGAACGGCGGCGCGGGCGACGATGTCATCGGCGGCGGCGACGGGTTCGATACGCTGTATGGCGACAATGGCGCTGACGCGATCTTTGGCGAAGCCAACAACGACACGATATCCGCCGGCTCAGGAGGCGACTACGTTGTCGGTGGCGCCGGTGTGAACACGATCAGTCTCGGCGGTGGGCAGGACATCATTGTCAGTACCGCGAACGAAAATGGCGTGCAGCGCGTCGCCGACTTCGGCATCGCCGACTTCGATCAGATTTGGCTCGTGGGCTGGGGGTTCGCAGACACGGCGGCAGCGTTGGCATCATGCCAGCAAGCCGGAACCGACGTCGTATTGGAGCATGGCACTGACCAGGTAATCCTGCAAAACATCTCATTGTCTCAGCTGAACACGTATAATTTCGTGCTTTTCTGAGTGAGAGCACAGCAGGTTGACGGCGCCAGGAGTGATCCCGGCCCGCTCCTCACCTGTTCTGCCCGCGAAACGCCCAGCCGGTGAAGCGCATCTCGATCAGCGCCGTGATGGCGTAGAGGATGATGCCGAGCACGGCAAGGACGAGCAGGCACGCCCATACGATCGGCACCTGGAAGCCGGCGGATGCGTCGAGCATCAGCTTGCCGAGCCCGAGGTCCGTGCCGACCGTCTCCGCGACGACCGCGCCGACGAACGCGAGCGTGATCGCAACCTTCAGCGACCCGAAGAAATACGGCATCGAGCGCGGGATACCGACTTTGCGCATGATGTCGAGCTTCGAGGCGCCGAGCGCGCGCAGCACGTCCTCGAGTTCCGGTTCCATCGTCGCAAGTCCCGTCGCGACGTTGACGACGATCGGGAAGAACGAGATCAGGAAGGCGGTCAGTACGGCAGGAATCGAGCCGGGGCGAAACCACATGATGAGGATCGGCACGATCGCCACCTTCGGGATCGAGTTGAAGCCAATCAGGACCGGATAGACCGCGGCATAGATCGACTTGTGCCAGCCGACCGCGATGCCGAGCGCCAGCCCGAACACGGTCGCGAGCAGGAAGCCCGCGATCGTCGTCCACAGCGTGCGGATGGTGTTGTCGATGATCGGTTTCTGGAACTGGATCAGCGCCTCGAAGATCTTGCTCGGCGCGGGCAGCACCGTGACCGGCGTCTGGAAGAACCAGCAGGCGAATTCCCAGATCGCGAAGATAGCGATCGTCAGCGCGATGGGCGCGGCAATTTCGGTGACGCGGTTGCGCATCAGTGTTTCCCCCCGATGTGCGACCGCAGTTCGTGCACCAGATCCTGGAACTCTTGTGTGTAGGTCACCTCGATGTCGCGCGGACGTGGCAGCGTGATCGGCTGCACCTTCACGACTTTGCCTGGCCTGTTCGACATCACGTAGACGGTATCGGCGAGGAACACCGCTTCGCGCAGATCGTGCGTGACGAGCATGACTGTCACCTTGCGCGCCTGCTGGATGTCGCGCAGGGCCTGCCACAGCTCTTCGCGCGTGAAGGCGTCGAGCGCGCCGAACGGCTCGTCGAGCATCAGGATTTCAGGCTCGTGTACCAGCGCGCGGCAGATCGACGTCCGCTGCTGCATGCCGCCCGAAAGCTCCCACGGCATCTTACCCGTGAAGCCCTTGAGACCGACCTGATGAAGTAGCGCCTCGGCTTTGGC
>JAPXTA010000103.1:14242-19464 GCA_033812735.1 Hyphomicrobiaceae bacterium
GTTCCGGCGAATACGCGAGCGATGCGGCTGCACGATTTCGAGCGGCAGCAGCACGTTGTCGAGCACCGTCCGCCACGGCAGCAGGTTCGAGGCTTGAAACGCCATGCCGACCGACTTGAGCGGCCCTTTGACGGCTTTGCCCTCGACACTCACGGTGCCGCTCGATGCCGGATGCAGCCCACTGATCAGCTTCATCAGCGACGACTTCCCGCAGCCCGACGGCCCGACGACGGCGATGAACTCGCCCTTCTTGATCGTCAGGGAGATGTCGTCGATCGCTTGGACGGCGCCCTTGCCGCCGCCGTAGTGCATCGTCACGTGGTCGAGACGGACGAGGTCCGGCGCGGATGATAAGTGCGGCAAGTCTTCCCCCATCGAACGCAGAAGCAGGCAGCGGAAGCAGGCAGCAGGACATCCGGCTGCCTACTTCCGCGCACGGCTTTCCTTATTTCGCCTTGCGCTGGTCCGCCGGCGGCAGGAACTGCGGATCGAAGATGTCCTCGGCCTTAGGCTTGTTCTTGTACTGGAACGCTTCGCCGAGCTGATCGATCGACTTGCCGAGCCGCGCCATGTCGACCGCGCCAAGCCCGATCGCATCGACTTCCTTGCCCGTGAAGTTCTGCGCGATCGCCATCTTGAGACGCTCGAGCTCGACCGCTTCGTTGGCGATCTGGTTCTTGGCGATGACGGTCTTCACGGCCGTCTCCGGCGACTTGATCGTCTCCTGGATGCCCTTGATCGTCGCGCGCACGAAGCCGGCGACCGCCTTCGGATTGTCAGCCGCGAACTTCGGCGAGACCATGATGGCGTTGCCGTAGAGCTCGAGCCCGAAGTCGCGCATCAGCATGACGACGATGTCGCCAGCTGGCACGTTGTTGGCCTTGAGGTTCATGAACGACGAGAACGAAAAGCCGGTGATCGCGTCGACCTTGCCTTGCGCCAGCATCGGCTCGCGCACCGGGAAGCCGACGTTCTCGATCTTCACCTTCGAGGCGTCGATGCCGTTGACCTTTGTGAAGATCGGCCATTGCGCATAAGCGCCGTCGGGCGCGGGCGCACCAAGTGTCTTGCCTTCGAGATCTCTAGGCTTCGCGATACCCGACTTCTTCAGCGAGACGATGGAGAACGCCGGGGTATTGTAGATCATGGCGACGGCCTTGATCTTGGCGTTCTCGGGATTGTCGCGGAACTTGATCAGCGAATTGATGTCGCCGAACGCGATGTCATAGGTGTTGGACGCGATGCGGTTGATGGCTTCTACCGAGCCGTTACCGGCGTCGATGGTCACGTCGAGACCTTCGGCTTTGTAGAACCCCTTCTCGATAGCGACGAGATATGGCGCGGCCGGCCCCTCGAAGCGCCAATCGAGCGCGAACTTCACGGGTGTCTGCGCCAGCGCCTGGCCTGTGGCGGCCACCAGCGTCAGCAGCACAGAGACGATACCTGCACGGAACATGTCGAACCCCTCCGGAACTCTTTTGTCATTACCTCGCCGTGGACCAGCGTGGTCTGCCTAATCATTAGCCATTCTCGCGGCATCAGGGCTAGATGCAATGCTGCCGAAAGATTAGCCGTTCCCCGGCAAAAAAGCGGGCGATTGGCCCCAGTTCCGGCTCGGGACGCTTGCACTTCCCTCCAAAGTCATGATCGCTTGCTTCTGAGAGATCCGAAGGAGCAGCAGCGATGGCCGACTACGAAACGTTCGACTTGGGAACGCTGGTCTTGCAGCGCGGCCTGACCCTGCCGAAGGCGCATCTCGCCTACAAGACCTACGGCACGCTCGCGCCCGACAAGTCGAACGTCATCCTCTATCCGACGTCCTACGGCGCCCACCATTCCGACATCGATTGGCTGATCGGGTCCGGCCGCGTCCTTGACCCCTCGCGCTATTTCATCGTCATTCCCAATCAACTCGGCAACGGCCTCTCCACCTCGCCGAGCAATCTGCCGGACCCCTACGGAAGCGGCCGCAACCCCGTCTTCACCCACTGGGACAACGTCCACGCCCAGGAACGTCTGCTGCGTGACGTCTTCGGCGTGACCAAGCTGCGTCTCGTCTATGGCTGGTCGATGGGCGGCCAGCAGGCGCTGCACTGGGGTGCGATCTTCCCGGACCGGGTCCAAGCCCTTTGCGCCACCTGCACCGCCGCACGAACGAGCCCGCACAACAAGGTCTTCCTCGAAGGCATCCGCGCGACCCTGACGGCAGACGGCGCCTGGCGCGACGGCCGCTTCATCGAACGCCCTATCAGCGCCATGCGCGCCTTCGCCCGCGTCTATGCCGGCTGGGCCATGAGCCAGGCGTGGTATCGCGAGAAGCTCTGGTCGACGATCGGCTTCGCCTCGCTCGAGGACTATCTGGTGCGCGCGTGGGAAGGAAATTTCCTACGCCGTCAGCCGGAGGATCTGCTCTCGATGGTCGAGACCTGGGCGCAGTCGGATATCTCCGACAACCCGATCTACAACGGCGACTTGGCCAAGGCGCTGGGCGCGATCAAGGCCCGCGCCATCATCATGCCATCGACGACGGATCTCTACTTCACCGCGACCGACAGCGAGATCGAAACCAAGCAGATGCCGAACGCGGTCTTCCGCCCGATCGTCTCGATCTGGGGACACCGCGCCGGCAATCCGATCCAATGCCCCGAAGACGAGGCCATGCTGCGCGAGGCGGTAAAAGAGCTTCTGACCTGACCGGTCAACCGCCTGCAGCCTTCAATTCCTTGATGCCAAATCGCGCCAATTCGTCGGCGCGCTCGTTGAACTCGTGCCCCGCGTGGCCCTTGAGCCAGTGCCACGAGATATCGTGCCGCGCGCATGCCTCGTCGAGCCGTTGCCAAAGCTCGGCATTTTTCACGGGCTTCTTGTCGGCGGTCTTCCAGCCGTTCTTCTTCCAGCCGTGAATCCACTTCGATATGCCGTCCTTGACGTAGGCGCTATCGGTCCACAGCTCGACCTTGCTCGGCCGCTTCAAGGCTTCGAGCGCGGAGATAGCGGCGAGCAGCTCCATCCGATTGTTGGTGGTGTTGGCTTCCCCGCCCCACAACTCTTTCTTGTGCGCGCCCCACATGAGGATCGCGCCCCATCCGCCCGGCCCCGGATTTCCCGAGCACGCGCCATCCGTGTAGATGAGGACTTTCTTTTCGTCCGTCATCACGCGTCGAGCCCATAGTCGCGAAGGCTCGTCACCGTCTGATGGAACCTCAACTTGCGCAAATACTCGATCGGGTCCTTCCGCTTCACGAGCGCGCCCGGCGGCGTGTTGATCCAATCGTAGCCGCGCGTTAGCAGGAACCGCAACGCCGACCCGCGCGCGAGCCACGGCATCGCGGCTTGCTCGCCCGCCGATAGCGGCCGCACCCGCGTATAGCCGCGCAACAGCGCCCGCCCTTTGGTCAGGTTGAACGAGCAGTCGGCCTCGAAGCACCACGCGTTGAGGCAGATCGCGACGTCGTAGGCGAGCGCGTCGTTGCAGGCGAAATAGAAGTCGATCAGGCCCGAAAGCTCGTCGCCGACGAAGAAGACGTTGTCGTTGAAGAGGTCGGCATGAATGACACCTTGCGGCAGTTTCTGCGGCCAGTTCGCATCGAGCGCCGCAAGCTCTTTCGCAATCGTGTCCTTCAGGCCAGGCGCGATCTCGTCGGCCTGTGCCGCAAATCGATCGAAAAGGGGCCGCCACCCCTTGAGGCCCAACGCGTTCTCGCGCCGGATCGAAAAGTCGGCACCTGCAAGATGCATCCGCGCTAGCGCGGCACCGACCGCCTCGCAATGCTTCGCTTCAGGTTTGCGCAGCCAAACACCTTCGAGAAACGTGATGATTGCGGCTGGCCGCCCGGCGAGCGTGCCGAGCATCTCGCCCTTCAAATTGCGCACCGGCAGCGGGCACGTGAGGCCGCGCGCCGCGAGATGATCCATCAAGCCGAGAAAGAACGGCAGATCGGCGGGGTTCACGCGCTTTTCGTAGAGCGTGAGGATGTAAGGTCCCTTGTCGGTGTGAACGAGGTAGTTGGTGTTCTCGACGCCCTCGGCGATGCCCTTGAAGGACAGCAAGCGGCCGAGCCCGTAGCTCGCGACGAACGCGGACAGGTCGGCGTCCGAAACCTCGGTATAGACGGCCATGCTCAGCGCGCTCCCGCTTCTCGCAATACGCGCGGCACGTTGAAGGCGACGTGTTCTTCCCGCGTGACGACCGGCTCGACCGTCACGTCGAAACGCCGCTTGAAGGCCTCGACCACTTCCTCGACGAGAACTTCAGGTGCCGATGCGCCGGCCGTGATGCCGAGCGTCTTGATGCCCTCGAAATCGCGCCAGTCGATATCGGCCGCACGCTGCAACAGCGAGGCGCCCGCGCAACCCTCGCGCTTTGCGACTTCGACAAGACGCAGCGAGTTCGACGAGTTCGGCGCGCCGACCACGATCAACCGCTCGACGCGCCCGCCGATGGCTTTCACCGCTTCCTGCCGGTTCGTCGTGGCATAGCAGATGTCTTCCTTGTGCGGCGCGGCGATCGCCGGAAACCGCTCTTGCAGCGTCTTCACGATCAGCGCCGTGTCGTCGATCGACAGCGTCGTCTGCGTTACGAACGCGAGCTTCGCTGGATCGCGCGGCGTGAAGCGCTCCGCGTCTTCGACCGTCTCGATCAAGGTCACCGCGCCATCGGGCAATTGTCCCATCGTGCCGATGACTTCCGGGTGACCCTCATGTCCGATCAGAACGATCTCGAAGCCCTGCGCATGATGCCGCTCCGCCTCCACATGCACTTTGGAAACGAGCGGGCACGTCGCATCGAGAAAGAACATATTCCGCTGGCGGGCTTCGGCCGGCACCGACTTCGGCACGCCATGTGCCGAAAAGATCACAGGCGCGTTGCCGTCGGGGATCTCGTCGAGCTCTTCCACAAAAATGGCGCCTTTCGCCCTCAAAGTCTCCACAACGAACCGGTTGTGGACGATCTCGTGCCGAACGTAGACGGGTGGTCCGTACTTCTCGAGCGCGAGTTCGACGATCTTGATGGCCCTATCGACACCGGCACAGAAGCCACGTGGCGCGGCTAAAAAGATCTTCAACGGCGGTTTGGCTGGCCTCGGTTGAGGCGCTGAAGCAGAGTTACCGGCAGGGGGCATGACTAACCATCATCGGTTCAAGTTCGGGGGAAACCCCTGCTGGGATGCTTGGCCCGCTTGGGCGCCGGGTGTACTGGAACAACAGAATCGATGCGAGTC
>JAPXTA010000104.1:0-19057 GCA_033812735.1 Hyphomicrobiaceae bacterium
AATGATGAGCGTCTGCAGATCGGCGCAGGCCGTGAGCGGACCAAGGTCGGTGACCTGCGTGCCATCGATGGTGAGCGTCTGCAGGCCGGTGCAGGCGGCAAGCGGACTGAGGTCGACGACCTCCGTTCGGGTGAGGCGGAGCGTTCGAAGGCCGGTGCAGGCGGCGAGCGGACTGAGGTCGGCAATCGGGGTCCCGTCGAGGGTTAGCGTCCGCAGGCCAGCGCAGGCGGCGATCTCAGCAGGTAATCGCACCAAGTAACGCAACTGAATGTGCAGTGCTGTCGCTTGCAGACGAATAACTTCTGCGATCAATCGCTGGGCTTCTGCATAAGCCTCCTCAGGCAAAATGAACGCTTTATAGTCCAGCTCATACCACGCAATACGCTTCCCCACGACAATTTCCGCCCTGTTCGTCTCGTCCGCCATTAGTCCCTCTCCATTCACCCGCTATTCACTTTAAATAGTGGCGCAGGCGGAATTGCGGCGATACGGACAAGCGGAAAGGGCGGCGCAGCTGGCGGCGGCATGGGCGGCATGGACGGCATGATGTAAGCCGGGCCACGTAGTCCTAAGACGAATGAACCACCCCGGATGGCAACTTCCGGGGCGGTTCTGTATTCGCGCTATCAATTAGCCGCGCTTATCGCCGGGATTGGCTGATCCCTTGACCGCTGGCTTGATCTCACCGTTCTGGTTCATCTGCTGAGCCTTGCCCGGCCCCCCGACATGCTTGCCGAATTCGCCGTTCTGGCCGGACTTCTGCTCCTGCCCGGCTTGGCCCATCTGCTGCTTGTCGCCGCGTTCCATCTGGTTCTGGCCCGGTTGGCCGCCATTCTGGTTTTGGGTCATGCCAGTCTTGGTCTGGCCGGACTTCTGATCCTGACGGTGCGCTGTATGATTGCCCGACACGCACACTTCGCCGTTCTTGATCTCGCTGACCTCGCTCAGTTCCACATAGCGATGCTCACCATCGGGCGAGTCGTTCTTCGTCAGCTTGATGCGATTGCCTTCGACGCGGTCGACAGTGCCGATCGGCTGGCCGTTGCTGCCGACGACTTTCATCTGCTCACGGATCTGGGTTGCGTCCATCATGGATTTGGCTCCTGAATGAGTTGTTCCTGGAAGGGAAACAACCCAAGCGCGCCGCAGTTCCATCGCAAGCCTCAACCAGTCCGCCGCTCCATCGCGTATCGGACGAGAGCCGTGAACCGATAAATGCCGTGCACGAACTTGCCGTACGGCATCGTCAGGAACAGCGCGAAGACCACGCCGAGGTGCAGTGCCAGCAGCAACCCCATCAGCGGCGTTGTGCGCAACACCAGCAGCGCCAAGCCGGTCACGCTGGTGGCCAGCAGCATCATCAAGAATGCAACGTCCATCCCACGGCTGTCGCTATGAACGAGCACCTCATTGCGGTCTCGTTTCGCACGCAAGAGGCCGATCGGCCCGACGATAAGACCGATGCCACCGAGTGTGCCGAGCACGACCGGCAAGTCCCACCACGGGTAAGGCGCCTGACGCCCGAACGCGTAGTGATAAACCGTCGCGATTGACGTCGCCGCGAAACACAGCATGAAGCCGTAGAACGTCGCGTGATGCGCATGACGCCGCCGGTCTGGTCCGACCGCGCCCCCATCCGAGCATCCAGGTCCGCCGCCGTCGAGATACCGCAGCCGTGCCGCATCGCGCGCGGCGTCGCGTATGGCAGCTAGATCGACGCGTCCGATGCGCGGGCCACCGATCGACCGCCACATGCGCCGAACACCCATTGCGAGCGCAAATAACGAAAACAGGAACACCGCGCCGAACAGCGCGGCCATCGTGTTGTGCGGCATGAGCTTGTAGAACGCGCCCGGCCCCTGATGCACACCAAACAGCACGCGCGGATCATGCCAGCCGATGAAGCCCGCGATGAACGCCGCAACCGACAGCGCGGCGGTCCATGTAACGACGACCCCATTGCGCGCGAACAGTGGCGCCAGAAACCCCGGCCAGGCATACGCCGCGTAAGAGTTCGCCCTGACTTCAGCTAGTACCCGCGGCACATTCACATTGAACTCGTGCGGCGGCGAGAACTGGCAATCGACGTAGCACGCGCCGCACGCGTGGCAGAGATTGGCAAGGTAGTTGAGATCGCCGTCGGGAAACGCGCGCCGCATCTCCATGGCAGGAAACACCGCACACACGCCCTCGCAGTAGCGGCACGAATTGCAGACGGTCATCAAGCGGTCGGCCTCGGCAAGCGCGGCGTTGGCATGATCCCCCTGCGCCTTGAGTTCAGCTGCGCGCATGTTTTGCCGCCTCCCGCCCGGCGATGCGCCCGAACACGCTGCCGATCGTCATGCCGATGCCCGCTGCATACCCCTTGCCGAGGACGTTTCCCGCCATGATCTCGCCTGCCGCAAACATGTTCTTCGCGCCCCCGCCCCCGGTCATGATCATTCTTGCGCTGCTGTCGACACGCGTGCCGAGATACGTGAACGTTATTCCCGGACGGACGGGATAGGCGTAGAACGGTGCCGTCTCGATACGCCGCGCCCAGTGCGTTTTAGGTGGTGTCAATCCTTCCGTATGGCAGTCGTCGAGCACGGTGTGATCGAAGCTGCCTGGACGCACCGCCGCGTTGAAGTCGCTCACCGTCGTTGCAAGCGCGGCTGGATCGAGGCCGAGTTTTCCCGCGAGCTCCTCTATCGTTCGTCCGGGAATAGCGGGGTAAAGCGACGGCATGAACATCTCGAGCGAGGGCGCATCGAAGATGATGTAGGCGATCTGATCCGGCTGCTTGGCGACGAGCCGTCCCCAGATTGCGTAACGCTTCGGCCAGAAGTCCTCGCCCTCGTCGTAGAAGCGCTGGGCGTGCTTGTTCACGACGATGCCGAACACCACACAGTCGAGACGCGTGATGATGCCGCCGTCGAATTTCGGCGCCCGCGCATCGATGGCGACGGCATGGCACTGCGTCGGATCGCCGATGGCGTCTACGCCGGCATCGAGCAGCATGCGAAGGACCGTTCCGCGATTGTAGCGTGTCCCGCGGATGAGGAAGTTCTCGGCTTCAGGTCCCCACGCTTCCTTCAGCCATTCGATGTTCGACTCAAACCCGCCAGCCGCCGCAACGAATGCCTTCGCCCGGAAGGTCGCCTCACCACCCGGATGCTTCACGCGGGCTGACTTGAACCGGCCGTCCTCGATATCAAGACCGACGACCTCATGGTCGTAGTACGTGCGCACGCCAAGCCGCTCGGCCGTCGCATAGAGCGCGTTGAGCATCGCCCGCCCGCCACCGAGGAAGAACGAATTGGTCCGCCCGAGGCTGAGCGTGCCGCCGAGTGACGGCTGAAACCGCACGCCCTGCTCGACGATCCAGTCGAGCATCTCCTTCGACTCGCGGATCATCATCCGCGCCAGTTGCTCGTTGGTCTCGCCGCCCGTGACCTTGAGCAGATCGTCCCAGAATTCGTCCTCGGTATAGGGTCCCGAAAGCGTCGCCGTCGCGGCATCGTGAGCACAGCGCATGTTGCGCGTATGGCGCGTATTGCCGCCACGATAGAAAGCCGGTGCTGCCTCGAGCACGATGACGGAAGCGCCGTCGCGCGCCGCTGAGATGGCCGCGCAAAGCGCAGCATTCCCGCCGCCAACCACTAGGACGTCACAGTCGCTCATCTTGCCGGCCGACATGTTCCCCTCCGGCGCTCGAGACGATGCGCCGTGCCGTACTTGTGCGTCGGGCGGAGCCTACTGGCAATAGCCCTGCGTTCGGGATCCTGAACTAAGGCTTCGGTGTCGTCGCAAGCTGATACTTCAACATCGCCGCAAGCGTCTCGATTTCACTTGCGGTGGCGTCGCCGTGCGACTTGAGGAGCTCGCCGATATCCTGGCCGCTTTTTATGACAACGGCTCTATCGCCGTCGAGCTTGAGCGTCGTTCGCGCCAGCGACACGGCCTTCTCGTGACAACCAGCGCATCGGTGCTGAAAAACGCCGCCCCAGGCAAGTCCATTCCGGAAGAGCTGGCTGACGGCCGCAAGCTCGTCCGTTTTCAGCTTCACGCCATGATGGCTCTTGAGGATCGCCGTAAGTTCCTTGCCGGAACGGGCGACGATCAGCTTCTCGGCTTTGATGGCAAGCCGTTGGCGAGCGAGATCTGCGGCATGCTCGGTGTGGCAACTGTAGCAAGCCTTCTCATAAGCCGCGTGCGGATCGACGACGGTCTGAGCGCGGCAAGCGGTGGCCGCAAACCCAAGTGAGCCAAGCAAGATCGTGACGAAATACAACGCTTTCATGCAGCACCCTCCAACAAAATAATTCTACACCGGCAAGCGTCTGCAAAGCATGTTTCACGATGTCGCGAGTGGGCGGCAGGGAACCAAAGCCGCCTTCGGGCGCTTCATACCGCGATACACAACGGGTGGAGTCATGATCATGATTTACGAAAGCCAGGTGCGCCGCTCTCAAGTGCGGGCCGGCACAACAGAAAATAGCGAGCCAACGGCGCTCGCTGCGGCGCTCCAGCCCTTGGAGAACACTCTGCAACGGGGCGCTGACTTTGCTCGGGCAAACCCATTGGTTGCGGTCGCCAGTGTTGCCGCCGTGGGTGCCCTCCTCGTGATGGCCGCCAAGAGCAAATCCCGCAGCGATGACACCGCAGTGGTCAAAATCAGACGTGACCTCAACCGTTTCATATCGAGCCAGCGAAGTGAAGGGGCTGGACTGGGCGACGCAGTCTCCTCGCTGACGCGTGCGTTCACGTCGGAGCCTGAAACAATGGCCGCCGTGCGCAAGGCGATGGAGCGCGGCATCGCGAAAGCATCCGATACGATCAAATCGGCAACGCGATGAGCCGTGCCTGGCTGGTGCGGGGCGCGCAAGCGTTCTAGGGTGATGATCGAGGCCGTGGCGACGTTTCGCGCGCTGCGCCCTCGACCGTGCCTCATCGAACGCAAGGCCAGCTGCCAACATGTCTCTCCGCACTGACTATTCGACACTTCGCCTCGAGATTGCGCCTGATCGCGTCGCCGTTCTGACGTTGGATCGGCCGGACGCCATGAATGCCATGAACACGGCTATGATGGCCGAGTTACGCGATCTCTTCATGGCCCTGTACGTCGACCCGAACGCGGTTTCCTGCCTCGTTATGACGGGCAGCGGCGACAAAGGCTTCTGCACCGGCGCCGATCTCAAGGAGCGCAAGGGCATGTCCGACGATACGTGGCGCCGCCAGCACGCGATCCTCGAACAGGCCATTCGCGCTATGATTGATTGCCCGGTGCCGATGATTGCGGCGGTCAACGGCGCCGCTTACGCAGGCGGTATGGAATTGGCTCTCGCCTGCGATTTCGCGTATGCGGCAGACCATGCCAAATTTGCCCTCACCGAAGTCACGCTCGGCATCATGCCGGGCGCGGCCGGCACGCAAAATTTGCCGCGCGCCGTGGGTGTCCGCCGGGCCAAGGAAATTATCCTCTCCGGCACGCCCTTCGGCGCCGCCGATGCTCTGACTTGGGGATTGGTCAACAAAGTCGTGCCGCTCGCCGAGCTCTTGCCGGCGGCGCTTACAATTGCCCGCAAGATTGCAGCGAACGCTCCGGTTTCCGTTCGCCAAGCCAAGAAGGCTTTGGACAAGGCGACCGAACTCGATCGCAGCTCCGGCTACGCGTTCGAAATCGAGGCCTACAACCGGACGGTCGTTACCGAAGATCGCCAGGAAGGCATCAACGCCTTCAACGAAAAGCGCAAGCCGAGCTACAAGGGGCGTTAACCCGCGACTTGCGATCCGCCGCCGCGCGGCGCAGCAGGTCGCATTAAAAGCCGCGCCTTGCGATCCGCCGCCGTGCGGCGCAGCAAGTCGCAAAAAAAGAGCCGCGCCTTGCGATCCGCCGCCGTGCGGCGCAGCAAGTCGCAAAAAAGGAGCAGCGTGGCGCCGGCCGCAGGAGGCATGACAGTTGGCGATCTCTTGAGCGTCCTGCCCTGCCGAGAGCAGCGCTGCACGCGGCGGGCGTCACGCCACTTTGCATAACCCCGACTCAGGCGTTGCTGCTAGGAGGGTGACATGCCCTTGCTGCTCGTCCTTTCCATCGCCGCATTTGTCTCGGCGTTTACGATCCGGCTGATCGACCCGCTGGTGCCCGCAATCGCGCGTGATTTCGGCCTGACGATCGAGACGACAGCGATGCTGGCGTCCGCCTATACGTTCCCTTACGCGCTGTCGCAGCCGATCCTGGGCCCGCTCGCCGATGCAATCGGCAAGGCCCTGGTGATCAAGATTTGCCTCGCAGTGCTCGCCGTGACGCTTCTTGCGGGCGCCGTCGCAACGAGCTTCGAGCAGCTGATCGTCGCGCGCGCCCTCGCCGGCGCGGCCGGCGGCGGAATCATCCCAGTAGCGTTCGCGCTGATCGGCGATCGCATCCCCCTGGCAGACCGGCAAGTCGCGCTGTCGCGATTGGTCATGTCCTCACAGATTTCGATCCTCCTTGGCTCGGTCGTCGGCGGCATCGTCGCCTCCGTATATGGCTGGCGCCCCGTCTTCATCGCGCCGGGCATCGTCGCCATGATCGCTCTTGCGACGACGATGATCTTTCTGCCGCCGCGTCCTGGCGCCATCAGGCACAAGCCGAGCATCGCGCGCATGCGATCCGGCTACGCGGAGGCCTTTTCGAGCCCCCTCGCAGCGATTGCATTGACCGGTGTGTTTATCGAAGGCGTCGCCATGTCGGGCCTTCAACCCTATATCGCCGGCCGTCTTGAAGCGCGCGGCATGGGTGGCTTGCGCGAAGCCGGCATGATCCTCGGTGCGATGAGCGCGGGCGCCATCGTCTTCACACTCTCGGTGCGCTGGCTGCTCGGCCGTCTCGGCCGGTCCAACCTGATCCGCGCGGGCGGGGCGCTGACGTCGGTGATGTTGACCGTCGCGGCCTACGCCACGACGTGGCAAGGACAAGCCGCCGCGTTCTTCCTTGTCGGTATCGGCTTCTTCATGATCCACAATTCGCTGCAGGCGCTCGGCACGGAACTCGCGCCGAACGCGCGCGGATCTGGCGTCGCTCTATTCGCATTCGTATTCTTCCTCGGCCAAGCCGCAGGCCCCGTGATCTACCGGTTCGGCTTTGCCGCCCTTGGAGACACGCACCCGATCGTGCTCGGCGCCGTCATCCTCGCACTGCTGTCAGCCTGGGCAGCCTGGCGTCTCGACCGGCTCGCGAACCAGCCCGCAACGCCACCAAAGACATCGGGTTCGTGATAATCGTCGCGACTACGAGCGCCAGAGGATCGGAGCAAACACCTCGTCGTGGCGCTTCCACGCCTTCTCGCCGAAGACCGCCGAGCCGAGATAGTGTGCAAGCCCGACGACCCGCCCCTTGCACGCATCGAGGGCTTGTGAGTAACCGTCGAGAACCGAGGTGTCACCGCGGGCCAATGCCTCCCCCACCTTGCGGTGTGCGGCAAGAAATTCTGCTTCCAACTCGCCGAGCAGGCGAACTGCGCCGTCCTCGAGCCCTTCGATTGACGCGCGCGGATGCAGCGGTAGATCGAGAACAAGTGCGCTGCGCTCGTCGGCAGGCAGCAGCATCGTGTTCCAGTGGCTCGCCGGGAACAATTCGCACGTCACCATGAGAAAGCGGGCGGGTTCGCGGCCCCAGACGCTCCACGGAATGAGCGCCCAGGGAATAACCGTGGTGCCGGAAGGAAGCTGAGCGTTTGCGGCGGTAACGAGTTTGTCCTGTGTCGCCTTTACGGCGTCCGCTCGTGCCTGCATCAGTTCCGGCGTCGCCATCATATTGGACGGATCATCCGGCGACATGCCGCACTGTCGCAGAACATCACCCATCTCGCCGTCGAAAATCTCCTTCGGGATGATCCGCAAGACCCCGTCGGCATCCGGGCCGGGGTGGGGCGGGATAGTCATACCCGGCGACTTCTTTTCCTGACGACGTCCAAAAATGCGACCCAGCATGCCACCGCTCCCGATTTGATCCGGGGGCAGAGTAACGCGTCCAGCTTTGAGTTCGGTGAAACGGTTGCATAAAATTGTCGGGATCGGCGCCTTCGCGCCTCAAACGCCCAAGACGTGAATAGGCTTGCCGGCGATCCAAGCCTCGATCGCCGCGACCGTGCCGCCGTAGAACACCTTATACGTCTCCTCGGTCACGTAGCCGATGTGCGGCGTCAGCAGTATGCGCGGCGCCTTGCGCAGCGGATGGTCAGCCGGCAACGGTTCCGGCTCGTACACGTCGATGCCTACGCCGCCGAGCTTTCCGGCAGCGAGCGCTGCAATCAACGCCGCCTCGTCGATGATCGGCCCGCGCGACGTGTTGATGAGTAGCGCGTCCGGCTTCATCAAGCCGAGCTCATGCGCCCCGACAATGCCGGTGGTCCGCTTCGACAGCTTCGTGTGGATGGATACCGCATCAGCCCGCGTAAACAACTCGTCCTTATCGACCCGGGTCACACCCTGCGCCGCCGCGTCGGCGACGGTGAGGTTTTGGCTCCATGCGATGACCGGCATACCAAAGGCATGCGCATACTTCGCCATCTGCGACCCGAGGCGGCCAAGCCCGAGCAATCCGAGCGTCCGCCCTCTGAGATCGCGACCGACAGTGGTCTGCCAGGCACCTGACCGCATGTTGCCATGTTCCGTCACGAGGTGACGCGACAGCGCGATCATCATGCCGAATGCCAACTCCGCCGTCGCATGACCTGGCGCTTCGGTACCGCAAACGGTGACCCCGTGGTCCGCCGCCGCCTGCATGTCGACCGCCGCATTGCGGTGCCCCGTCGTGACCAGCAGCTTGAGCTTCGGCAACGCCGCGAACATCGTCTTCGGAAAGGCCGTACGCTCGCGCATGATCGCCAGGATCTCGAAATCGGCGAGTGCCTTTGCGGCAGCGTCCTGACCGGCAAAAGGTTTGTCGAAGATAGTGATGTCATGGACAGCCTTCAGGCGCGACCAGTCGGCCATTTTCAGGGCGACCCCTTGGTAGTCGTCGAGTACCGCTATCCTGGCCATTCATCACTCCTGTCGGCTTTTGCGCGTCGTTAACTGGCACCCTCGGCGCCCCTAGGCAACGCCCTTTTTCCCGCCACCGAAGCGCGGTAGGTTGGCCAGATGTTCGGAGCGACGTCCATGGGCATCATTCTCGTCATCCTCGCGCTGGCTTTCATCCTGGCGGTCCTGCCGCAGCTATGGATCCACCGCGTGATGGACGCCCACGCCGTCGAGCGGGCGGATATCGCCGGGACGGGTGGCGAGTTCGCGCGCCATGTGCTCGATCAGATGAAGCTGAACCATGTCAAGGTGGAGCCGACCGAGCTTGGCAATCACTACGACCCCGACGCCAAGGCGGTCCGTCTCGAGCCGCGCTTCATGAACGGCCGCTCACTGTCGGCCGTCGTCATCGCGGCGCACGAGGTCGGCCATGCCATGCAGCACGCGATGGAACTGCCGATGTTCCAGCGCCGTCTCGCGGTTGCCAAGAAGGCTCAGGTCTTCAACTTCATTGCCACGGGCTTCCTCTTCGCGGCGCCCCTTCTGGCCATCCTCGGCAAGACGCCCGCGGCCATGATTATCAACGTCGTTGGTGTCGTGGGGTCGCTGTTCCTGTCCGTCGCCACCCAAATCGTCACCCTGCCGGTCGAGTTCGATGCGAGCT
Source organism: Hyphomicrobiaceae bacterium (assembly GCA_033812735.1). Taxonomy (GTDB): domain Bacteria; phylum Pseudomonadota; class Alphaproteobacteria; order Rhizobiales; family Hyphomicrobiaceae; genus JABFRJ01. The sequence continues at coordinate 9,647 of JAPXTA010000104.1, forward strand.
TCAAGCGCGCATTGCCGCTCCTCAGGCACGGCAACTTCGTCGCGGATCGCGATATGCCAGCCGCGAAAAGCCTGTTGCGTGCCGCAGCTTACACTTACGTTGCCGGCCTGCTGCGCACGCTCATCACCATACCGGGGCTCGGCCGCCTGCCGCGCTTGTGACAGTCAGCCCTTCGGCTGTTTGTTCGGCTGCACTTGTGGGACGTTCTTCTTCTTGATGTCCGACTTGCCGCCGCCCGTCGCCGAGCCCGCGGGCAATGGCGCGCAGCGGCACGGCGGTGGCGCCTTTTGCTTTTGTGCCTCGGTCTGCGGCTTGCACTCGAGCTTGTAGCCCGGTGGGCACTGCGGCGCAGCGGTGACGGAGCCAGCAGAGGCCAGAACGACAACGGCACTCAGCATTGAAACGATGTAGCGCACGAAACACCTCTCATACGCGAATGGTCGCATCAATGTATGCGTCACGGCATTGACGTAGATCAGCCGGCACAGACTTATCGCTGCAGTCGGGTGATCTTGCGCACCTTGTCTCCGGTTTGACGCTCTATGCGTTGCGCGGCCTCCACCAACGGCTCGACCACCGTCGACATATGATGTCCGTTGGCATGAAGCAGCATCACGCCATCGATCATCACGCCGACATGACCTTTCCAAAAGATTAGGTCGCCGCGCTTCAAAGCCTCGTCGGGAAGATTTGCAATTTCGCCATCGAACGCAATCGCCGCACCGAGCTCTGCCTCCTGCATGTCGGTATCGCGCGGGCAGGCGATGCTTGCTGCCGTCAGCGCGTTCTGCACCAAGCCGGAGCAATCGGTGCCGATCCTGGTTCGTCCGCCCCAAAGATATGGCGTGCCCTCCAGTCGCTCCGCTACGGCGACGAAATCGCGCGCGGCCTGATCCATGGCCGCGATGTGATGCGCCATGACGAAGCCGCCGCGCTTCAAAGTGGCGAAGCGCTCGCCGACGTCCGACACGGCAATTTCGCTATTCAGGCTGAGGTGGAGGAGCGGTGCCGATTTGATATCCGGTTCGGCATACACGAACGTCCCGACAGCGCTCACGCGATGGGTGGACGTCTCGATCGCGGTCGTCAGTCCATCGGCAGGAACGTAGCCGACGTAACCGTCGCGCGCGAGTTGAACCCAAGCCCATCCCCCAGCTTCGTCGTAGACCGTCACGAGTTCGCCAAACAGCGCTTCGGTTTCAAGGCCCAGTGACGGCTTTGGCAGCTTTCGCAAGCCGAGAGCTGCACGGATCACCTGCTTCGGCGTACCCGCGGAAAATGCCGGTGCGTCGACCTTTCCCTTGAGGTGCTCGGCAGCAAGATCGTCACGGAAGGCATGGCGCCGCCGATCCAGCTCAGGCGCGGGCTTTGCTGATGGTGCCTCGGTTTCACTCATGCGTTGCCCTCAATGAGCCTTGCGGCCGGCTTCCTCGGTCAGCACTTCGAACAAGGCCCGCGCGCCCTGCACTTCACCGCCACGCGGCCCCATCGGTTTCGCCTGCGGCCGCCAGCCGTAGATGTCGAAATGAACATAGCGTTTGGCCTTCGTCACGAAACGGCGCAGGAAAAGCGCCGCCACGATGGAGCCGCCGAACGGGCTCTCCGAGACGTTGTTGAAGTCCGCGACCGGGCTGTCGAGCATCCCCTCATATCCGCTCCAGAAAGGCATCCGCCACAACGGATCGCAGACACTCATGCCGGCGCTCGCGAGCCGATTGGCAAACACCTCGTCATCGCAAAAGAACGGTGACACTTCCGGGCCCATCGCGACGCGCGCAGCACCGGTGAGAGTTGCGAACGTTGCAATGACGTCGGGCTCCGCCTCGTCGGCAATGCTGAGCGCATCAGCGAGCACGAGGCGCCCCTCGGCGTCCGTATTGCCGATTTCGACCGTGTGCCCTGCGCGCGAAACGATCACGTCGCCGGGCCGGAACGCATTGCCGCCCACGGCATTTTCTGCCGCCGCGATCAGCACCCGTAACCGGACCTTCATGCCGGATGCCATGATCATATGTGCCAGTGCCAGCACGGCGGCTGCCCCGCCCATATCCTTCTTCATCAGCAGCATGCCGCTGGCTGGCTTCAAATCGAGCCCGCCCGTGTCGAAGCAGATACCTTTGCCGACGAGCGTAATGCGCGGCCCCGTGTCACCCCACGCAAAATCGATGAGATGCGGCTCTCGCTCCGAGGCCCGTCCAACGGCGTGCAGCAGATTGCAGCGTGCCGCCAACAGGCCGTCGCCCTTCACGACCGAGATCCGTGCTCCGTGCGCCTCCGCAAGGATGGCGGCATGCGCGGCGAGGTCGGCCGGCCCGAGGTCGTTCGACGGCATGTTGACGAGGTCCCGGCCGAAGCCGACGCCGTCGACGATGGCACGAACGCGCTGGTCGTCGGCGCCCGCCGGCATCGCGAGTTGCGGCACTGAACCGTTGGCAGCGGTCTTGTAGCGCCGGTCCTTGTAGGCCCCGAGGCCCCAGGACACAGCTGCGAGATCCGGCGTTCGTGGAGTGCCTGCGAGGCGGTAGGTGCCAGCTGGCAGTGCCGGCGGCAGCAGGCCAAGCAGCGCCTCGGGCTCACTCATCGGATCGGCGGGCACGCCGGGACGTCGAGATTGAGCCGCGCCGAGCACGACGCCGCCGCACCCGCCGTCGGTGGCCGGTAGCAACACGGCCTTGCGCGACGCCGACTTGAAATCATTGGCTTTGAGCCAGTTCCTGTCCGATGTCGAAAGCGCCGCCAACTCGTCGGTCCACGAAGGACTGGTTGCTAGCCAGATAGGTGTGCCACCCGTCCCCTCCGCATCCTTGTCGGCAAAGACAACGTTCGACGACTCGAGGCTGGCAATTTTTCCGGGGCCACCTTGTGCGGCACTGTCTGGCATGTGGTGATAGTCCTTTGGCGGCGGCAACCCGCGAGCGATACCACGCTCCGCCGCATCGGCAAGAGGGCCAGTCCTTTCTGGCCTGCATCTTCCGCCCTTTACATGGCCGTACTGGTCTGCCCCCCGGGCGCCGCCGTTGACGCGAGCGCATGAGCAAGCGCCGGCCAGGCACATGTCGCCATCGCCTCCGCGACGTCGTAGGCAGCAAGGCGGCCCGGCGCCAGCATATGGCGTCGCGTCAGGTCGAGGCGCGTTGGGTCTGGCACGCCCACCGAAACTTCCAGTCCGGCGTCTTTCTCGTGAACCCGCATGAGAGCGACCTGACGTCCGTCGACGAAGACGTCCAGCAAAACGTCTTGCAACGCCCCCGCAGCGGCAGTTTCCGGCGGCACATGCCGCTTTAACGATGCACGCGCCTCCACCAGCGCACCGTTGGCAATACCGACCGCCTCATCGATCAATCCGGGCAACGGTTCGTCCGAACTTCCGGCCGTTGACGATCTGGTCTCTGTCCACGCCGCGTAGCGCACCACGGGGATCAGCGCGGCGGTAAGAGCCCGGGTGAGATCGGATCCGGTCAGCCGGTTGAGTCCGGCGGCGCCTTCCGCGTTGAGAAGCGCCAGCGACGGCTGATGCGCGCGCAGTCTGAACTGCAGCATCCCCTCGGCAGTAATTTCAGACCGCAGCCATCCGATGCTCGTACCGTCGAGATTGATCCGACGGTATGTGCCGAACGACCGGTTCGCCAAGCCCCATCGCGGCTCGCCCGCTGGAGACACGGTCAGACGCACGGAAGCAAGCACGGCCTGCGCATCGCCGACGACCTGATCGAGCCGCCCGCTCAAGGTGTTCCAAATGGCGACCATCGAGGGGTCGCGCGCAACGGCATCCCCCACATCGCCGGCGGCGAGTTCTGCTCGGACGTCCGCGATGACGTCGGCGAGTTGCTGAAATGCCGGCGATCCCGGCGGCCGTGCCGACACCACGGGCGGCGGAGGCACAGCCCTGGCGGCAGATCCACGCGACGGTGGTTCCCTTACTGCGCCTGAGTCCGGCTGCAGCGATGCGGAGGGCACGGCCGCCACTGGCTTGAAGTGGGTCGATAATTTGCGGCGATTCCGCAGCACATCGCGCAGGACCATGGCCGAACCTGCGGCAACCAGCGCCAAACTGAAGATGCCCACGACGTAAGGATTGAACAGCCAGGCGAGCAGGGGAGTTGCTGTGACGTCGCTCAAGGACATGTGGAGGGACATGTGGCTCGCCTTTTCGGCTTATCGCAGCGATTGCGCCGCGATCGCGTGCCCCCACTCCCTCTGATGCACAACCTCGGGCTTACGTCCCCCGTCCCCGATACATCAGTCGATTTTTAGCTCATCCTTGACCTCGAGGCACTTCACATCGAGGAAATCATTAATATCATCGACCACCGTCCGCTGCAGAACACCGAACGTGTTGTCAGCCGCGGTAGCAGACCAAAGCGCACTCTTGGCAAGCATCGGCGCGTCGATTTTACCCCAGTTGAGCGCCACCTTGACGGCCTTGCCGTCCTTGAACTGAACCTTCGGCGACATCTCGACTTTGATTTCGTATTTGTCCTTCTCGCGATCGAGTTCGCACTTGATGTCGTGCTTGTCGATCTGAAGCTCGTAGTCTGGCGCCGTCGTCGCCTTGATAAGATCGTCCCGCTTGAACTTGAGGTCGGCTGTGCAGCGCGCCGCGCCCCAAGGCCACGACACGCCCCCCTTCGACACCATCTTCGCCAACTGCTCCTTGCGCCACGTCTTCAAAACGCCGCACGCAACCGCGCCGCCCTTCGGCGTCTTCGATTTGAAGGCAGAGCAGAGTTCAATCTTGCAGGATTTACGCAGCTCCTTTTCCTTCTTTTCTTCCTCGGTCAGTTCAATCGCCGCCGCGGGTTTGTCCTGCGCGAAGGCTGGTGATCCAAGCAACGGCAGAAGAGCGAAGGCCGCGGCCAGGGCGCCAGCATGGATCATCGGCTCGATGGCGGTGAGGCGCTTGAACGTCATAGGGGCTGTAGCTCCGGTTGCGGTCGCGATCGCAGGGTCATACGCCAGGAAATCTATCGGAAATGTGGCACGCTATCTGATGTTCGAAAGCATGAGGACCCCGGCCGCGAACAGCAGCCACAGCACCACACGGTCGAACCGCCGGTCATCGAGCCGCGTGTAGATGCGATGTCCGATCGAGACCCCGAGAAATGTGGCGGGAAGAGCGAGCACGAGGCAGATCAGCATCGAGGCCGTAACCAGCCCGAGCAAGGCATGAGCGATGAACATCGCTAGGAGGATCGTCAGGTTGTACGCCTGGAACACGCTGCGCCGCTGCTCCTTGCTCCACCCCTTCAGCGCGGCCCAGATGGTCGGCGCGACGCCAGAAAGCCCGGCGAGGCCTGCCATGATCCCGCCGATGAAGCCGACCACCGCCTCCGCCGCCTGTCCGCCACGCGAAATTTTGAGGCGGTGCCCGGCAAGCAGCATGATGACCGAATACGCGATGAGTACGAACGCCACACCGCGCTTGAAGCTCGCCGGGTCGAGGTAAGGAACGAGCTGGGCGCCAATCGGTACGCCGATCAGCCCCGCGGCCAACATCGGCATCAGCCGCCGCCAGTCGATCGCGTGCCAGATCTTCGAAAGTGTCGTGAGCTGCCCGGTAACGCCCGCTGCCGCCGCAAGCTGGGCAGCTGTCGCGCTCGGCAGCGCTTGAAGCCAGAACGGCATCGCTGAAAGGCCCGTGCCGAAACCGGTCATCCCGTTCACGAGACCGCCAGCCAGAGCCCCCGCCAAGAGAAAGCCAAGCTGGACCGGCGTGATGCCGAGAATTTCGAACATGAGCGGGAAGGGTCCTTGCGTCGCGTCGGCAGCCGGTATCGACGCGTTCAGGTTCTTGAAACGGCCACCGGTAACACCATATCGTGGTCACGAACACAATGCGGTCCGTTTGGGGGGTCCCCGCCGGATCGCGAGCCGGTCGAGGCGCCCGTGGGGCCTCACACCGGTGGCGGCTTGTTTGCTTAACCGCAGACCGGTCGCAAAATGGAATAAGGCATTGCCGCTCCGGCGGGGTGCCGGTTGGTTACCAAGTCGCTTTGGAAAGGGCTCGGTCGATGACGCGCATGCCATTGCTTTCGTCCCCGCTTTTGCTGGGTTTTGACGAAATCGAACGCTTGATCGACCGGGTCGGGAAGTCCGGGTCGGACGGTTATCCGCCCTACAATATCGAGCGGATAACGAGCAGCGACCGCGCCGAAACGCTGCGCATCACGCTCGCTGTCGCGGGCTTCGACCGCAGTCAGCTCGACATCACGCTTGAAGACAACCAGCTGAGCGTTCGCGGCAAGCAGGAAGACGACAAATCACGCGAGTACCTCCATCGGGGTATTGCGGCGCGCCAGTTTGCCCGGACGTTCGTTCTCGCCGACGGCATAGAGGTCAAATCCGCCGATCTGGTGAACGGGCTATTGTCGATTGATCTCGTGCGTCATGAACCGGATCGGGTCGTCAGGCGTATTGAGATTGGCAAGAAGTGACGGAGCTTCGTCGCAAGATGCAGCGTCGGTTGCCCCGCAAGTCGTTGCGCGAATGTCCCAGTGCTGCCGCTTTCGGGTCACACTAAATTCACGAGAATCTGTAAGGATAGAGCTGAGCCGGAGTATCATCCGTGCGGTGAGGAACCGCCGAAAAAGGCTCCGGGATTAGCGCCTAAATCCTCTCGAAAGGAGGGAGTGCGTTATGAACCAGACCATGAGCAAGTCGCGGCGCCGCCGCGCGAAAGTCGACAACGCTCCCCTGCTCAGCTCGTTCGAGCTGGCAAAACTCGGGCAAGGCGAGGTCGCCTACATCAAGATCATGACCTCCGACGAAGCCCAGAAGGCATTCCCTGCCATCGAAGGGCTGCCAAGCGGCATCAGCCTCTACGCTCTTCATGGTGCGGACGGCACGCCGTTGGCGCTGACGGATAGCCGTCAAGCGGCCGTCGGACATGCCCTCGGCGACGAGCTGGAAGTGCATAGCATCCACTGATGCAACGACCAGCGCTGAAATCGGCCGCTGTCTCAACCGAGGCAGCGGCTATTTTTTTTGGGCACCGTCAACGATTGTCCAAGCCTATGAAGGCGCGGCGGATGACGGCTCCGAGAAATCCCGCAAGCAGCACGGGGACCAGGACTTTCGTCCATGAGGCCGCGAGATCGCAGGTCGCCGCCTGATACGTCGACACGACGGCAAAGCCCGCGAACATCGCGACACCGAACCAGAGGACGTCGCGTGGCGATGCCTCGAGCCTGAGCCGGCGTTTGATGACGGCACACATGCCCGCGAGCAGGCCCATGAAACCTGCTCCGGTGATACCGGCGACCACGAGCCATTCGCGTGCAGCCGACCATCGCAAGCCTGGTTCCGCCGCAAACCGGCATCCTTCGGACTGAAACCCAGACGAGACCGCAACACCGAAGCCGAGAATCGCCATTGCCATGAGCAAGGCCGCCAGAGCGAGGAGATACGATCCGCGGCCCATGTGCGCCTCGCTCTCCGCTGCTCAGCCTTTGCCCGTCATGTATTGAGGCATCCACCCTTCGTGCGCTGCGCGCAAGGCGTCCAACTTCAAGCTCGGCTCGCCCTTGAGTTCGATTGCACTACCGCCCACCTTGCCGATCACGCGTGCCGGCAGCCCGAGCAACTTCGCGCGCTCGATGACCTCTTCCGCCATGTCCGGCGCCGCCTCGATGACATACCGCCCTTGGTCCTCGCCGAACCACGCGGCATGTGCAGGCAGCTTGCCCTCGTACGGCCAAAGCGAAACGCCCTTCTCGCCCTTCAGCGCCATCTCGGCCACCGCGACGAGAAGACCGCCGTCGGAGCAGTCATGCACCGCCGCAACCTTCTTCTCGCGAATAAGCGCGCGCACCAGATTGCCAGCTTTGATCTCGTCGGTCAGATCGACCGGCGGCGGCGCGCCCTCGGTCTTGCCGGTGAACACCAGCTGATAAATCGACTGCCCCAAGTGCCCGTCCTCGCGCCCGATCACGACAAGCAAGTTGCCGTCTGTCTTGAGTGCGATGTCCGCCGTCTTGGACCAATCGGGGATGAGGCCCACGCCACCGATGGCCGGAGCGGGTGGAATACCGACGCCGTTGGTTTCATTGTACAGCGACACGTTACCCGACACGACCGGGTACTTCAGCGTCTCGCAGGCTTCCTTCATACCCTGCACGGAGCCGACGAACTGGCCCATGATTTCCGGGCGTTCCGGATTCCCGAAGTTCATGTTGTCTGTGATCGCCAGCGGGTCGCCGCCAACGGCAGTGATATTGCGCCACGTTTCGACGACGGCCTGCATCGTCCCCATGCGCGGATCGGCTTTGACGTAACGCGGCGTCACATCGCACGAGATGGCGACAGCCTTCTTCGTTCCGTGAATACGCACGACTGCCGCGTCGCCACCGGGGCGCTGCAAGGTGTCGCCCATCACCAGGCTGTCGTATTGCTCCCAGATCCAGCGGCGCGACGCGAGGTGCGGCGTCCCCATCAGCTTCTGCAAAGCGCCGAGGTTGGTATTCTCAGCCGGTACCCACTCCGGCAGGATTTTCTTCGCGTCCGGCGTCGGCACCCACGGCCGCTCGTACATCGGCGCTGAATTCGCGAGCTTGTCGACGGGTAGGTCCGCCTCGACCAGTCCCTTGTGCTTGACGATCATGCGGCCCGTGTCGGTCGTCTTGCCGATGACCGCGAAGTCGAGCCCCCACTTCTTGAAAATCGCCTCGGCACTTGCCTCTCGGCCGGGCTTCAGGATGACGAGCATCCGCTCCTGGCTCTCCGACAGCATCATTTCGTAGGCCGACATATTGTTTTCACGCTGCGGCACACGATCGAGCTCGAGTTCGATGCCGACACCGCCCTTGTCTGCCATCTCAGACGTCGACGACGTGAGGCCCGCGGCGCCCATGTCCTGGATCGCGATGATCGAGTCGGTCGCCATCAGTTCGAGGCAGGCCTCGATCAGCAGCTTCTCGGTGAACGGGTCGCCGACCTGCACCGTCGGTCGCTTTTCCTCGCTCTTGTCGTCGAATTCCGCCGACGCCATTGTCGCGCCGTGGATACCGTCGCGGCCTGTTTTCGAGCCGACGTAGACGACGGGCAAGCCGACGCCCTTGGCGGCCGAATAGAAAATCTTGTCTGCCTTGGCGTGGCCAACGCACATTGCGTTGACGAGAATGTTGCCGTTGTAGCCGGGATCGAAATTGGTCTCACCACCGACGGTGGGAACGCCGACCGAATTGCCGTAGCCGCCGATGCCTGCGACAACGCCGGCGACGAGCCGCCGCGTCTTGGGATGAGAGGGATCGCCGAAGCGGAGTGCGTTCATGTTCGCGATCGGCCGCGCGCCCATCGTGAACACGTCGCGCATGATGCCCCCGACCCCCGTCGCCGCGCCCTGGTACGGCTCGATGAACGACGGATGGTTGTGGCTCTCCATCTTGAAGATGATGGTGTCGCCGTCGCCGATGT
>JAPXTA010000105.1:0-19003 GCA_033812735.1 Hyphomicrobiaceae bacterium
AACGGTGCCGGCAAGACGACGATCCTGAAGACCATCTCGGGTGTGCTCGATCCGCTCAAGGGCACGGTTGAGTTCGATGGCAAGCCGATCACGCGGATGGACCCCGATAAGATCGTCCGGCTCGGTCTTGGACACGTGCCGGAAGGGCGGGAGGTGTTTCCGTTTCTGACCGTTGCTGAGAACCTTGCAATGGGCGCGTATTTGCGGCGTGACCGCAAGGGCATCGCTGATGATCTTGAGCGGGTTTACAGCTATTTCCCGCGACTTAAGGAGCGGTCGATGCAGCCGGCCGGGCAGCTGTCTGGCGGCGAGCAGCAGATGCTCGCGATATCGCGCTGCCTGATGAACCGGCCGAAACTGATCCTGCTCGACGAGCCCTCGCTCGGCCTGTCGCCGCTGTTGATGAAGGAGATCTTCAGCATCGTGAAGCGCGTCAACCAGGAGGAGGGCACCTCCATCCTTCTCGTCGAGCAGAACGCCAAGATGGCGCTCGAGACGGCGCAGTATGGCTACGTTCTCGAAGTCGGGCGTGTCGTCATGGCGGATACCTGCGAGCGGTTGATGCAGTCGAAGGATATCCAAGAGTTTTATCTCGGTGGCCATGCGGCCGATGCGAACCCTCGCGGCGAGCGCCGCTGGAAGAACAAGAAGACGTGGCGCTGAGTTAGTTCAGAAGGAGACCATGATGGCTTCCAGTACGGGCGCAATCGTCGCCGACACCATCGCCAAGAGCTTCGTCAAAGCATGTCTGCAGCGCGCCGACACGGTTGCGCTGCGCGAGAAAGACATGGGTGTGTGGAGGAGCGTTACGTGGCGTGAATGGCTCGACCGGTCGAAGGCGATCGCTTACGCCTTGAACTCGATTGGCTATCGCCCCGGTGATGTTGCGTCCATCCTTTCAAACACGAATCCGGAATGGATCTATGCCGACATGGGCGCGCTGTGTGCCGGTGGTGTGACCTCGGGCATTTATCCGACGGATAGCCCGGCGCAATGCGAGTACTTGATCAACGATAGCGGCACGAAGGTGGTGTTCGTCGAGGACGACGAGCAACTCGACAAGATCCTGCAGATCCGCGATCGCTGCCCAAAACTCGAGAAGGTCATCATCTTCGACATGGAAGGTTTGACGACCTTCACGGACCCGATGTGTGTGTCGCTCGACGACTTCATCGCGCAGGGGGTGTCTTATCAGAAGGGCCGCGAGGGACTGTTTCAGGAGATGCTCGACAGCCGCGGCATCGATGATCTGGCGATCCTCGTCTACACGTCCGGGACGACGGGCCCGCCAAAGGGCGCGATGCATGCCAACAAATCGGTCATCACGCAGATGCGTCACTCGCAGGATCTCTATCATTCGCGGCTTGGCGACGAGCGCTTGCTGTTCCTGCCGCTGTGCCACGTCGCGGAACGCCTCGGCGGTTACTACACCTCGATCGCGCTTGGGCCGGTGATGAATTTCGCCGAAAGCCCGGAGACGGTTCCCGACAATATCCGCGAGGTGCAGCCGCACGGGTTTCTCGCGGTGCCGCGGGTTTGGGAGAAGTTCTATTCGGGCACGATGATCGCATTGCAGGATGCGACCAAGATCGAGAAGTGGGCTTACAAGGCCGCGATCGGGATCGGCTACAAAATCGCTGACGCCCGGTTGGCCGGCCGTGAGCCGAGCCTTGGACTGAAGGCACTCAATAAAGTCGGCTACTGGATGGCACTGCGGAACATCCGGCGCATGATGGGGATCGACCGATGCCGCATGGCGTTCACTGGTGCGGCGCCGATCTCGCCCGATCTCATCCGCTGGTACATGGCGCTCGGTCTCGACATGTACGAGGTCTATGGCCAAACGGAGAATTGCGGCGTTGCGACCGCGATGCCGGTCGGCAAGGTCAAGCTCGGGACGATTGGGACTGCGGTTCCCTGGGGTCAGGTGAAGCTCTCGCCCGAGGGTGAGATCCTGCTCAAGGGCGATTATCTGATGATGGGCTATCTCAACAAGCCGGACAAAACGGCGGAGACGATCGACGCGGACGGCTGGCTGCATACCGGAGATGTCGGCATTATCGACAACGAGGGGTACGTCAAGATCACCGACCGCATGAAGGACATCATCATCACGGCGGGCGGCAAGAACATCACCCCGTCGGAGATCGAGAACCAGCTCAAGTTCTCGCCCTATATCTCCGACGCGGTCGTGATCGGCGACAAGCGGCCGTTCCTGACTTGCCTCGTCATGATCGACCTCGAAAACGTCGAGAAGTTCGCGCAGGATCGAAACATCCCGTTCACAAATTATGCATCGCTGTGCCGGGCGCGGGAGGTGCAGGATCTGATCTGGAGCGAGATCGAGAAGGTCAATTCCAAGTTCGCGCGGGTGGAGACCATCAAGAAGTTCCACCTGATCGAAACGCAGTTGACGGCGGAGGACGAGGAGCTGACGCCGACCATGAAGTTGAAGCGGTCCTTTGTGAACAAGAAATACGCCCGGGAGATCGAGGCGATGTACGGCGCAAAGGAGAAGGCGGCAGCCTGATGTGCCCCGCCCGGCCGCTCAGACGGCGGCTTGCGCGGGGATGCCAAGCTCTGGCACCATTGAGTTCTGGCACCATTGAAAAACAGACCAAGAAGACGCGCCAACAAGACACCAAAGTGGAGGAATGCACTCATGAAACGACTTCTCGCCACAGCAACCGCGATCGGCGCCCTCGCCGTCAGCGCGGGGCTGGCCACAGCGCAGACGAAGGTTACCAACCAAGGCATCTCCGATACCGAGATCGTTCTCGGTTCTCACCAGGATCTTTCCGGTCCAATCAAGGGCTGGGGCGTCGCGGTTGCCAACGGCATGAAACTCGCCGTCGAGGAGATCAACGCGGCAGGCGGCGTTCATGGCCGCAAGTTGCGGCTGATCGTCGAGGATTCGGGTTATGATCCGAAGAAGGCGGTGCTCGCGACGCAGAAACTTGTCGAGAAGGACAAGATCTTCGTCAACATCGGCTCGATGGGTTCGCCGACCGTGATCGCGGCGCAGGACATCACGCTCGATGCCGGCGTGCCGCAGCTGTTCCCGCTGACGGCGGCAGAGTTCACCTATAAATTCGATCCGGCGAAACCGCAGGAGCGGCTGAAGTTCAATACGCTGCTTCCCTATGTGGAAAGCACCACGGCGGCTGTGAAGCACCTCATTGCCGACAAGAAAGTTACGAAGGCCTGCGTCGTGTATCAGGACGACGAGTACGGCAAGAACGTGCATGACGGCTTCATGGTCGCGATGAAAGACCTGAAGATGACGCCAGCGTCGGTGACGACGTACAAGCGCGGCGCGACCGATTTCTCGGCGAACGTCGCGAAGCTCAAGGCTGACGGCTGTCAGTTGACCGTGATCGGCGGCGTCATTCGCGAACCGATCGGTTTGATGGGTGAGGCCAAAAAGCTCGGCTGGGACACGATGTGGATGGGCGCGACGCCGGTCAACGTCGTCGACGTTCCGGCGCTTGGCAAGGATATCGTCGAGGGGCTGTATTGCGCCGGCGGATTCGAGATCCCCTACGAGGACACCGCGCAGGGCAAGATCAAGGACTGGCTCGCTGCGTATCGCAAGATGCACAATGTCGCCGCTAATACGCAGGCGATCATCGGCTATAATGCCGTCATGACGTTCGCACACTACGCCAACAAGGCCGGCAAGGACTTGACGGGACAGAAGCTGCTCGACGCGCTCGAGTCCGGCGATGTCTTCCAGGACATTTTCGGCTCGCCTCCGACCAAGTTCTCGAAGACCGATCACCTTGCGTCGACGATCACGTCGCTGCAGCAGGTGCAGAAGGGCCGTTGGGTGGTCGTGAAGGCAGGCTTGAAGCCCTGAGATAGAGCAGCTGTTGAACTGAGCTGACAGGCGGGCCGGGATGAGCGATCATTCCGGCCCGATACTTTGACGGGTTGAGCGTGTTGAATGTCTGCAGATCTTCGAAAGTACAACTCTGCGTTCCGCCCTGGTCTGTTCGACGGGCGGGTTGCGATCGTCACGGGCGGCGGCAGCGGCATCGGGCGATGCACGGCGCATGAATTGAGCCAGCTCGGCGCGCGCATCGCGCTTGTCGGGCGGCGGCAGGAGAAACTCGACGCGGTAAAGGCGGAAATCGCAGAGGTCGGGGGCGAGGCGGAAGGGTTCAGTTGCGACATCCGGGATGAAGCACGCGTGCGCGAAACGATCGCCGCAGTGCTGGCGCGGTTCGGGAGGATCGATCATCTCGTCAACAATGCGGGCGGGCAGTTTTTTGCGCCGCTCGAGAAGATCTCGGCGAACGGTTGGGACGCGGTCGTGCGCAACAATCTGACCGGCGGGTTCCTGATGGCGCGCGAGGCTTATACGCAATGGATGAAGGCCAACGGCGGGTCGATCGTCAATATCACGGCGGACAACTGGCAAGGGATGCCGATGATGGGGCATTCGGGTGCGGCGCGGGCGGGGATGATCAACTTCACGGAGACAGCGGCGTGCGAGTGGGCGCCGTCGAACGTGCGCGTCAATGCAGTGGCGCCGGGATGGATCGCTTCGTCCGGCATGGATCAGTATCCGCCCGCGATGCACGATCACATCCGCTCGCTGGCGCGGCTTGCGCCGCTCGGCCGGATGGCGACGGAGAGCGAAGTCTCGGCCGCGATTGTGTTCCTGCTGTCGGATGCGGCGGCGTATATCTCGGGCGCGACCTTGCGGGTTGATGGCGCGGTGCCGAACAGCAAGGCGAGCCGGTTGCCGGCCGAACGCACGAAGCCGGCCGCCGCGGCGTTCGACGGATTTCATCTTGCCGAAACACCTAAGGTTTTGCGCTAGACGCGCCAACGCAACTCGATCGAATTGGAGACAACATGTCCCTCTCTGACGCCGCCGTGGATGAACTCGCGAACCGTCTCGTTGCCGCACGGCGTGACAGGGCGAAGCCAGTCGCATCGGGGGGCGCGATACCGACGAGCGACGCCGAGGCGTATCGCGTGCAGATGGCGGTGCTAGCCAAACTCGGCGCCAAGGTTGCGGGCTACAAAGTCGGCACGCCGAACGCTGAGACGACGCCGAACTGCGCGCCGATTTTGGCGGGAACGATCGTTCCGGCTGGTCCTGAGATCCGTTGCGGGCGGTCAACCGGGGTCGAAGTGGAAATCGCCTACAAGCTCGGCAAGTCGTTTGCGGCGGGCAGTGGAGCGCCGTCGCGCGCGGACGTCGAGAACGCGATCGCGTCTGCACATATCGTCATTGAGACCTGTGCGTCGCGTCTGGCGGACGGCCTCAAGGCGCCGCCGCATCTGCAACTCGCAGACTACGGTTCGAACCTCGGGCTGCTGATCGGTCCGGAGGTGAAGAATTGGCGGGCGATCGATCTGAAGGCGCTCAGGTGCAAGCTTGTCGCGAAGGGCGAGTCGATTGCGGACACCACCGGCGGGCATTCGACCTGCGACTTGATCGGGCTCCTGACATGGCTTGTCGGCCACTGTGTGGCCGAACGCGGCGGCATCGAGGCGGGTACGATCGTGACGACGGGGTCTTGGATGGGGATCCGCTGGGTCGAGACGCCAGCTGATGTCACCGGCATCTTCGAGGGGCTCGGCGAGGTGACGGCCGGATTGACGGCTTGAGCGGAACTGACGCACGGATGAGGTGTTTCGCGAAGAGGGCCACCGCGCAGCCAGGAGAAACGCAATGACTTATGTCGATGGTTTCGTGATCGCCGTACCGAGGGCAAACCGCGATGCCTTCATCAAGCACGCGCTCGCAGCCGATGGCGTTTTCATCAAGCACGGCGCTCTGCGTGTGGTCGAGTGTTGGGAGGACGATGTTCCCGACGGCAAGCTGACCGATTTCCGCCGTGCGGTGCAGGCGACTGCCGACGAGGTCGTCGCGTTTTCGTGGATCGAGTGGCCCGACAAGGCGACGCGCGACGCGGCGATGCCGAAGATCATGCAGGACCCGATGGCGGACCCCGCGAACAATCCGATGCCGTTCGACGGCAAGCGGATGATCTTCGGTGGTTTCACGCCGGTGGTGGACGTGAAGAAGTGAGGCTCAGCGCCGTCCGCCAAAGCCGCCGACGTTCTGCAGCATCTGCCAGTTGATGAGGCCGATCGATAGCGCGACGAGCAACAGGAAGATTGCGCGCGGGAAGGCCATGTAGACGACGAAGGCTGCCACGATGAGGCCGAGCGTCGCCACCACGCGCACCGACCATGCGGGACCAAGCAATGGCCCGAGCCAGGCATCGAGCGTGTGGCCGCCGTCGAGCGGATAAGCGGGCAACAGATTGAAGAACAGCAGGTACATGTTGGAGAAGGCGACGTAGCCAAGCGCCATGGCAAGCATCGGTTTCGAGCCAATGACCGGTTGCGTGATCAGCCATGAGAGTGCTTGCCAGAGAAACAGGTTCATGGCCGGACCGGCGAGATAGATTACCGTCCGCATGAACACCGATCGCGGTAGCGAACGCTCGAACTTGCAGAGGCCGCCAAAGCCGCCGAGTTCGATCTCCTCCACCTTCTGCTTGAACATCATGCCGGCGAAGGCGTGGCCGAGTTCGTGCAGCAGGATCGACAGCAGCAGGCCGATGACGACGACGACGCCGACCGACATCATGTTGATGTCGCCCTGGGTGAAGAAATGGCTCGACAGCACCACCACGATCAGCACGAACCACATGTCGAGGTAGATCGGGATGCCGGCGATGCGTGCGATTTCGATGCGGGCGTTCATGGGGGGCCTTTGTGGTCGTTTCCGGCAGTATAGCCGATTTGGTGGCGTAGTACTCGCTGATGCTCGTGGGGTGCAGCTTGCAAAGCGGTCGGTAGGCTGCCTGCTTCACTGTCGCGCCAACTGGTTCCCCGGAAACGCGAGCAACCGTATTGCGAGCGTTGTCCCGGGGCTTGACGGGTGAAGATCCCGGACAGCCGTCGATGCTTGTTGCATCTCCGGCTTCCGGGACACCAAGAGTCTGCACCGTTAAGTAAGAATACTGGGTACTTGCCCAATTGCGCTTTCTCGGCAGCTTTGGGCAAGATGCGGGTACGCCGTCCGGCCCGGGGACATGCTCGAGTGGTCCCATAAACCGAGATGCGGATGGCGTGACGGGTCGCTGCCGGAAAGTTGGGTCTGAACCCCGGCTGCGTGCTGACCACCCCCCGGTCCGTCCGGGTCTAAGAGCGTAACGCGCTCTGATTCCAAACGGTGGATGACGGCACAAGATGGCGAAGGCGTGAGAGCCTGCGACGAGCACCTACGCGCCGCGCACATCGGTGAGCGCGGCGGTTCGTCGGCCCCGCGCGGGATGCGAGATCGGTCGCATCACAACAAATACCAGCCGCCGAAAGGCGGCCGGCGACAGATATCGCATCCCGCACCCCGGGAAGGAGTTTTTAGTGGCGCATGCCGACACGCGTTCCGCGCGCCGGCCGGCATGCGCGTGGGCGGGTGGCTGCCGGCCGGCATGCGCGTGGTCGTTAAGGTCAATATCGAATTGGGCGCGCGTCATGGAGCGGGTGGCTGGAGATCGGCTGCGCTGCAATAGCGGCTTGCGCGGCCACGGGAAATTTGACATTCGCTTGGGCAACGGCTGCGTGAGGAGCGGCATCCCGATAGTAAGCAGCTGCCCCTCACCCTGGCCCTCACCCCGCACGCGGGGCGAGGGGATGAACTCAAATCCAATGGAACGCGTCATGGCTACGATCCTGCAGAGCCTGCCTAAGGGCCAGAAAGTCGGCATCGCCTTCTCGGGCGGCCTCGACACGTCGGCGGCGCTGTTATGGATGAAGCAGAAAGGTGCGCGGCCGTTCGCCTACACGGCGAACCTCGGCCAACCCGATGAAGCGGATTATGACGAGATCCCGAAGAAGGCGATGGCCTACGGCGCCGAGACGGCGCGGCTGGTCGATTGCCGCAAGCAGCTCGTGCATGAGGGTATTGCCGCGATTCAGTCGGGTGCCTTCCACGTCTCGACCGGCGGGATCACCTATTTCAACACGACGCCGCTCGGCCGCGCGGTCACTGGTACGATGCTGGTGACGGCGATGAAAGAGGACGGCGTCAACATCTGGGGCGACGGCTCGACGTTCAAGGGCAACGACATCGAGCGCTTCTACCGCTACGGGCTGCTGACCAATCCGGGCCTGAAGATCTACAAGCCGTGGCTCGACCAGACATTCATCGACGAACTCGGCGGCCGAAAGGAGATGTCCGAGTTCATGACGAAGCACGGCTTCGGCTACAAGATGAGCGCCGAGAAGGCGTATTCGACCGACAGCAATCTCTTGGGCGCGACGCACGAGGCGAAGGATCTCGAGCAACTCGACAGTTCGATCCGCATCGTCAACCCCATCATGGGCGTGCCGTTCTGGCGCGAGGATTGCGCTGTCAAGGCCGAGCAGGTGTCGGTGCGGTTCGATGAGGGGTTGCCAGTCGCGCTCAACGGACAGAGCTTCAGCGATCCCGTCGCGCTGTTCTACGAGGCTAACGCGATCGGCGGGCGGCACGGCCTCGGCATGAGCGACCAGATCGAGAACCGCATCATCGAAGCGAAGAGTCGCGGCATCTACGAAGCGCCGGGTATGGCGCTGTTGCACATCGCCTACGAGCGTTTGGTTACGGGCATTCACAACGAAGACACGATCGAGCAGTATCGCATGAGTGGCATGAAGCTCGGCCGATTGCTGTATCAGGGACGCTGGTTCGACAGCCAGGCACTGATGCTGCGCGAGACGGCGCAGCGCTGGGTCGCGCGCGCGATCACCGGCGAAGTGACGCTGGAACTCAGGCGCGGCAACGATTACTCGATCCTCAATACGCAAAGCCCGAACCTGACCTATGCGCCGGAAAGGCTCAGCATGGAGCGCGTCGAAGATGCACCGTTCACGCCGGCGGATCGGATCGGCCAGCTGACGATGCGCAATCTCGATATCAAGGATACGCGCGCGAAGCTCGGAATCTACAAGGGCTCGGGATTGCTCTCGACGGGCGAGGGGCCGCACGTGTTGAAAATCGAAAGCGACAAGGAGTAATCGCTTCGATTGAACCTCGGACGGTGAAGCTGCGTCGGAGGAAACATGAGCGGGCAATCGCGCGCCGCTCGTTTCCCCCAACGGAGACCTCACATGAAAACCTTAGCCCTTGCATTGACCGCCGGCGCGGTCGCGACACTTGCCTTCGCCAGCCTCCCTGGCGCGTCGGTTCAGGCCGCTGGCAAAAGCCCGTTCTGCTTCGCGGGATCACCGACGCCGAAATACGTCTGTGATGCCATCAAGGCCAATACCAAGCCGAAGCCTGCCGCAAAGGTGCGCCACGATACGTCCAAATCGGCGGTCGCGAACGTACGCTGATTTGATCGGCTCTGAATTGACCGGCGCCGAATTGACCGGCCGATACGGGCTGCCTTGCTTTTGGGCGGGTCCGAATCGTCCGCGGCGGCACTGGGCCTTGCTATTGAGACGCAAACAGCGTGGCTTTGAAGCCTCATCTGGCGTCTATGCTTGCTGGGGAAGATCTGTAATTCCGACTTGTGAACAGGTATTAATTAGGCTGCCGTGTTTTGCGCGCACTCCCGATGCTATATCGCCACAGGCATCAACCATGGGAGATGATCGCCGTGAAGAAAGCAACCATTACGGGTTTGGGCGCCTCGCTTGCGGCGCTCGCGATGTTCTCAGTAACCGCATTCGCGCAGGCGCCGGCGCCAGCACCGGCTACGAAGGCTCCGGCCGCGACGCCGGCTCCGGCTGTGAAGGCCCCGGCTCCGGCTGCGGGTAAGGCTGCGACGCCGAAGGCACCTGCGGCTGCATCGGCTTGCAAGGGTCTCGATCAGGCCGCTTGCGGCGCCAAGGCGGCTGAGTGCGCCTGGATCGTGCCGAAGAAGGTCGACGCCAAGACCGGCAAGGCCGACAATCCTTACTGCCGCAAGGTCGCGGGCGTCGCCAAGAAGGCTGCCGACAAGAAGGCAGCTGCTCCGGCTGCGACCGCTCCGGCGGCAACGGCGCCGGCTGCACCTAAGGCCGCCGCTCCGGCTGCGCCTGCTGCACCGAAGAAGACGAACTGATCGATCCGAAGGGATTGAAGCGTTCGAGGCCGCGGCAGGAATGCCGCGGCCTTTGCGTTTTGCGGTGCTGCCGGGTGTCTCAAGATTTGACCGGTTCGCCTTTGTCGAACGCGGTGCCGGGAAAGTATTTGTCCAGCCGCACGTCGGCCGAGCGCGCGTGCGCTTCCATGCCTTCGAGACGCGAAATGCGGGCGGTTGCGAGTGCGACCTCCTTTGAACCGTCGCGTGTCATGCGCTGATAGCTCAGAGGCTTCAGATATTTGTGCACGGAGAGGCCAGCCGAATAGCGGCCTGCCGCCTTGGTCGGGAGAATATGGTTTGGCCCCGTGGCCTTGTCGCCGAAGGCGACCGTCGTTTCTTCACCGAGGAAGAGCGAGCCGTAGTTGGTCAGATTGGCGAGCCACCAGTCGAGGTCGCGTGCCTGGACTTGCAGATGTTCGGACGCGTATTTGTCGGAGATGGCGACGAGCTCTTCGCGCGTATCGGTGACGATCACTTCGCCGTAGTCGCGCCATGCGGCGGTTGCGGCGTCCTTGGCAGCGGGCGGCAAAGTATCGATCAATTGGGGCACGCGCTGCATGACGCGATCAGCGAGGGCGGCGGACGTGGTGAAAAGCCAGCCGGGGCTTTCGTGGCCGTGTTCGATCTGGCCGACAATGTCGGCTGCGACGATCTCGGCATCAGCCGTATCGTCGGCGATGATCGCGACTTCTGACGGGCCAGCGAACACGTCGATCCCCACTTGACCGAAGAGCATGCGCTTGGCTTCTGCGACGAACTTGTTGCCGGGTCCGACGATGACGTCGGCAGGCTTGCCGGTGAACAGCCCTTCTGCCATTGCCGCGATGGCTTGCACGCCGCCGAGCGTCATGATCACGTCGGCGCCAGCGACTTTCATGGCGTAGAGCACGTAAGGGTGGATGCCTTCGCCACGGTATGGCGCGGAGCAGGCGATCACCGTCTTCACGCCTGCCGCTCGCGCGGTCGCGATGGACATATAGGCAGAGGCGATGTGGGCGTAACGTCCGGTCGGTACGTAGCAGCCCGCGACGTTGATCGGCACCAGCTTCTGACCGGCGACGACGCCGGGCGACAGCTCGACTTCGAAATCTTTGATGCTGGCACGCTGTGCTTCGGCGAACTTGCGGACGCGATCGGTGGCGTAGTCGATGTCGCGCTTGAGCGCGGCGGGCAAGACGTTGGTGCGGCGGTCGATCTCGTCGCGCGTAACGATGATGTCGCCTGTCCAGCTATCCAGCTTGCGCGCGTAGTCGCGGACAGCCTGCTCACCGCCTTTGGCGATCTCGGCCAGCATCTCCGAGACGGTGGCGCGTGCGCTGTCGGTCTCGCTGGCAGGAGTCTTCGATGCCTTCTTCAAGTAGCGAACGGCCATTGCGTCGTCTCCGGATGTCTTGCCGCTCTTCTTATAGCATGCGCGGTAGGAAGAGCGCGATTTGCGGGAAGAAGATGATCAGCACGATCAGTAGCATCGTACAGAGAATATACGGCAGAGCGGCGAGCGATACGGTTTTCAATGTCGTGCCTGGCGGTGCGATGCCAAGCATGATGAAAAGTAGCAGGCCGAACGGCGGCGTTGTGAAGCCGACTTCGTACGACAGCAGCAGCAGCAACCCGAACCAAACGAGGTCGAAGCCCAACTGCTTCGCGATCGGGATGAAGATCGGCAGTGTGATCAGCATCATGGAGAGCTGGTCCATGAACATGCCGAGAAGAAGGATGATACCGATCATCATGAACAGCATCGCAAGCGCCGACATGTCGAAGGACAGGAGCCAGTTGATCATGCCGCTCGATGCCCCCGAGTAGGCGAGCGCCTGCGCGAATGTGGTCGATGCGGCGATGATCAGCAGGGTCATGCCGGTCACCTTCATGGCGTCGTCAAGGGACTTCCAGACGATATCCCAGGTGAAGCGGCGGTAGGCGATGAGCAGACCCATCACACCGACGCAGCCGAGCGCAGCGGATTCCGTTGGTGACGCGATGCCGAGGATGATGGTGCCGACGACTAGGAACACGATGACGCCCATCGGGATGATGTTGACGGCGATGGCGCGAAGTTTTTCGCCGAGTGTCGTCTTTCGGGCTTCATAGGCGGGCGCGGCAGTCGGATCGATCGCCGCCTGAACGTAAATGAGCGTGACGTAGAGAAACGTAAGAACTAGGCCGGGAACAAAACCCGCAATAAGTAGCGCGCCGACATCGATCTGTGCGAGTGAGCCGAGCAAGACGGCGAGCGACGACGGCGGGATGATGACCGCGAGACCGCCAGCGCCGAGAACTGGACCGAAGCTCATATGCGGCTTGTAACCGCGTTTGAGCATTTCCGGCACCATCGACGTGCCCATCATGCCGGTGTTGGCGAGACTCGAGCCGGAGAGCGAGGCAAACACGGCGCCTGATAGTACAACGATGTAGGAGAGGCGCGCACGGACACGGCCGATGCACATGTCGACGGCGTTGAAGACGTTGTCGCCGAGGCCGGATCTGAAGAACAGGCTGCCCATGATCAGGAATAGCGGTACGGGCGTCAGCGCATAAACCGAGACGGCGTCGCCGAAGTTGGCGACCATCTGCTTTACGCCGACAAAGCCGCCCATGAAGAGCGAGACCGCGACGATATTGGTTGCGAAGAAGGCAAATGAGACCGGCACGCCGAGGCCCATCAGGGGCAGGATCAAGCCGATCATGACGACGAGGGCGATGTACCATTCCATGGTCAAAAGCCTTCCACGTCACGTACATCTATCGCGTAGATCGAGTCCCGCCCGACGAGGAACCGCATGAACTCGACAGCCGATAGCCAGAAGCCGACGACCATCGGTAGGAAGATGGCCCACTTCGGCATGTCGAAGGTTCTGACGTCATATGAGCCGGTGCGAACACTCTCCATCATCGCCTGAAAGGCGAGGGCGCCAAGGAAGAGGCTCAATGCGATGCAGAGCAAATAGACCAGCTTTTCAGCTATCGCCTGCACATTCTTCGGTAGCGCGGTACGCAGGAAGTCGGCGCAAACGTGGCCCTTCATCCGGACCAGGGCGGGGGCTGGGAGAAAAGCCACGTAGATCAACAAGTATTCGGTAAGCGATGCCGCCCAGGCAATGGGTCGTGCGAAGTTGCGCATGGCGACGTCGCCCACGACTAAAATCACGATCAACCCGAGGATGAGTTTCGTGAGAGTGGCCAGAGCGTGCGCAAGCCAGCCCGAGCCCCTGAAAATCGCATCCATCTTTCCCCCGATCGGGTCATTTTCGGACCCGAAACCGGCGTCGCAGCGTGGGCGGCGACGCCGGACTTCGTCACTGGAACTTTGCTTTCAATGCAGGAACGTTCGCGGGGTCGCGTTTCTCGATTCGTGCCCACGAGGAGGCCGAAGCCTTGGCGAGATAGTCAGCCTTCTGTGCATCCGGCATCACGACAACCTTCATGCCTTTGGCGATCATCTGTTGGCCTTCCTCCACCGTCAGCTTCTGGTTGGCAGCGATGCTCTCCTTCTCGTGCGCGAGCGCAACATCCTGGAGGATCTTCTTGGCGGGCGCAGGAAGGCTGTCCCACTTTGCGCGGTTCATGGTGATCAGCACGTCGGTCTGGAAGAAGCTCGGATCGATGCGATACTTCACGAACTTGTCCCAGCCGAATGCCTGGAAGCCCGCGACGGTATAGGCCGTCGAGGTTACGAGGCCGCGCTCCAACGACGTGTATACCTCGGCTGGTCCTTGGACGATGACCGTGGCGCCGAGGCTGTCGAGGAAGTCGCGCTGGAGGGGGGCGCTGCGAACTTTCAGCTTTGTGAAGTCGATCTTGCCATCACTCGTCATCGGCGGGGCATCGACAGTGAAGATGTGGAAACCGGCGCCGCCGTCGACGTGCGCGAGCATGATGCCATTGGCTTTCTTCGCGAAGATTTCGTTGATCAGATCGAAGCCGCCGTTGGCGCGATATTCGGCCGGCGTCTTGGTGGTCGTCGCGAGAACCTCACCCTCGGGCATCATGTTGAGATAGGCACCGAATGGCGCGTTCAACATGTCGACGAGGCCATTCTTCTGGGCCTCGCCGAGTTGGGCGAAGGGCGTGACTTCCGGCCCGCCGCGCACCTTGATCTGGACGACGCCCTTGCCTGCTTCGTTCACTTTGGCGACGAACTTCAGGAAGCTCTGAGCGTAGCTGACCTGGGCGGGCGTGAAGTGGACGGCGTTGAGCGTCACCTCTTGAGCCACGGCGCGTCCGGTGATGGCAAAGGTCGTTGCAGCGGCAGCGCCGCCGGTGAAGGTACGTCTTGTCAGGCGCATGCTTCAGTCCTCCATTCGTCAATTGAAGTCATTCTGCTGGGCTTATGAACGCGGAGACGCGGTCGGCGCTGGCCGCTGGAGCGGGGTGGAGGCGTGCGATTGCGTCGCGGAGTTTGGCGCCGGTCTCGTCGGCGTTGGCAGCCTTCCGTAGTGCGGCGATCGTGGCAGGTTGGCTCATGCCTGCGGTCATCCGGCGCGCTTCAGCGATGATCAACGCGTAGTTGGATTTGCCGCGTGCATGGGTGTCGCCATAGCCTTTGACGAGGTTGCGACATTCGACGATCTCGAGTGCGAGGGCGCCATCGAAGGCTGCGGCCCGCTTGACGTCGGCCAGCCAGGCATCGATCGAAGCCTGCTCCTCGGCGTAGCGCAGGGTACCGCGCCGGTGCGGCTTGCGGCTCGCGACGGCACGCATCAACAGGAAACCCGTGACCGTTGTCGTACGCACGATCCGGCCCGACTGCGTCATCGCCGTGACGAGCCGGCGTGCGAGTGGGTTGGTCAAGAGAAATCGGCCGAGTTTGGCTGGAACTGTTTCCGCAATCTCCTGGAGACGCGGATGCAGGAACTCTGCGATCTCCACGATCTGGCCGTCGCGGAGGCCGACTTCCTCGGCGACGCGATCGAAGCGGCCACGCCGCGTCTTCAACTCGGCGACGCGAATGGTGTCCTCGTACGTCATGGCGAGCGCCAACTGCCGCGCGGCCTCGATCGTGAGTTTGCGGCTGCCGTCGCCATGATCGCGGTCGAGCGCCGCGATGTCCTTCAGGCGGTCGAGATACAACTTGGCGTAATCGGCGTCCTGGTAGTCGGCTGCGCGGCGGATACCCTCTTCGACGAATTCGAGGGCAACGCCAGGTAGTGTCGCGCGGGCATCGACCAGTTGCGCCGCGACAGCCGGACTGTCGGCAATGACGGGCGTTGCTGCGGTGGCGTTGATTTTGGGCGACGGAAGTGTCGCAGGCTTGTCACTGCGAGCGGCATCGAACGCCAAGGCGAAGGCGCGTTCGGTTGCCTTGCCGCCAACGCCGCCGCGCGCGATCGTCGCTTCGAATGCCGAACGCTTAAACGGCAGGACGCCCGCGCCGGCTAGGGCGCCGAACATGACCGCGGAGATATGGCTTCCTGACTGTTCCGCGACGGCGGACATGTCCATCGCAACCAGCCGCTTCGCTGCGATTTGGCAGGCTTCCAGGATCTTCGCGTCCTCGATGCGGCCATCGTCCATGACGATCTTTTCGGTCATGGCGAAAACGCGGTTCGTCGAGGCGATCAACGTCGTGCGATCCGGCGTGACGATGCCGCGTTGAATCGCGCGGCCCGCTTCCATCAGTTCCGATGCAATGACGATGTCGACATCGCCCGGCACAGGCATCAGCGACATGACGGGGGCTCGGCCATTTTTCGCGGCCGAGGCAGGAAACAGTTCGATGTAGTAGATCGTCGCGCCGGTACGCTGGGCGACGCCCGGTACAGATGTCAGCTGGGCGATGTGCCCATTCTGCTCGCCAAGGTCTACGATCCAGTTCGCGAGTACGCCGCCGCCTTCGCCACCCATGGCGAGTACGGCGATGCGGATCGCTTTAGCCGACGCGCTCATGCGGGCACCGTGGCGCGGCTTTCAGCTTTCGTCTGCAGCCGGGTTATGATCGCGGTCCGGATGCGGTGCATCACTCGGTCGAACCAGTTCGGATTGTTGACGATGGAGGCACGATAGAAGGACGGGCAGAGGATCGCTGCGTGTGCGACCTCGCCGCAAAGGCCACAGCCGACGCAGGAATTGATCACTTTCGTGACGGGTTCCTTGCGCAACTTATCGGGGTGCGGCGCGATCGTCAGCGAGGGACAGCCGGATAGGCGAATGCAGGAATGATCGCCGGTGCAGGTATCGGCATCGACACCGAAGCGCTGGCGAACGACGCGCTTGCCATCCTTGATCGCTTTGTCGCGCAGTGGCCGTTCGCGCCGCTGCCGGTTCAACATGCACTCCGATTGAGCGACGATGATCTTAGGGCCATCTTCCTTGGTCGTCAGCGCCGTCCGGAGTGTGCCGATCATGGTCTTGAGATCGTAGGTCGGATTGACGGTACGGGCCCACTTCACGCCGATGCCGCGCACGGCCTGCTCGATGGAATTGCCGGTCGAGCGAATGTCGTTGTTGTGCTTCGACGACAAAATGTCCTGACCACCAGTCGCAGACGTGTAGCCGTTGTCCACGACGATGAACACGTTGTCCGATTTGTTGAACACGGCATTGCCGATCGAGGACACGAGACCGTTGTGCCAGAAGCCGCCATCGCCCATCACGGAGATGACGCGCTTGTCGGGCTTCAGCTTGCCTTGACCGTTGAAGGCTGCCGCTGCCGCTCCGCCAAGACCATAACCCATCGTCGCCGAGCCGATGTTGAATGGCGGGAGAATGGAGAACAGATGGCAACCGATGTCGCTCGACACGTGATGCTGGCCGAGATCGCGCTCGACGAGCTTCATTGCGGTGAAGAGGGGACGTTCGGGGCAGCCGGTGCAGAATGACGGTGGCCGCCCGTGGACTTGGCCGTCGAGAAGGGCGAGCGCCGACCGCAGGCGGTTGTCGCCGGTTGCGGGAAGGGCCGCCGTTTCAACAAGTTTCGGATGATAGGCGCGGACGAACTTCGTGAAGCCGTCGCGCATGACGGCACCGGTATACTCGCCGAAGACCGGCAGCATGTCCTTGCCATGGAGTTTCGTATTGAGGTCGGCGCGGCGCAGGATGGTGCCGATGGCCTGTTCGATGTACTCGGGCTGACCTTCTTCGACGATCAGCACGGCCTTTTTGCCGGCGCAGAATTTCACGACCTCATCGTCGATGAGCGGGTAGGTGACGTTGAGGATGTAAAGTGGGACGCGAGCAACGCCGAACGCGTCGGCAAGGCCGAGCATCTCGAGAGCACGCAGGGCGGTGTTATACATGCCGCCTTGGACGATGACGCCGACGTCGTTGACGTCGCCATCGAAGAACTCGTTCAGCTTGTTGTCTTGGATGAATTTGACGGCGGCTGGCCAGCGCGTTTCGATCTTGTCCTTCTCGTGGAGGTAGCTGGCTGGCGGCAGGACGATCTTGTTGACGTCGCGGCGCGGTGCGGCGGCTGCCATCCGCATATCGAAGTCCGGCCGCTTGTTGGTCTTGGTTTTGAAAGACCCGTGCAGATGGCAGGTGCGAATGCGGACTTCGAGCATCACCGGCGTGCGGGAGGCTTCGGAGAGTTCGAAGCCTTTCTCGACGCACTCGACGACTTTCGGTAGATGCGGACGTGGATCGAGCAGCCAGATTTGGCTCTTCATCGCGAAGGCGTGGCTGCGCTCCTGCATGATCGAGGAGCCCTCTCCGTAGTCTTCCCCGACGATGATCAGTGCTCCGCCGTCGACGCCTGACGAGGCGAGGTTGGCAAGGGCGTCGGAGGCGACGTTGGTGCCGACGGTCGACTTGAAGGTGACGGCGCCACGGATCGGGTAATGGACTGAAGCCGCCAGCATGGCAGCTGCGGTCGCCTCGCTCGCGCTCGATTCGAAGTGGACGCCGAGGTCGGCGAGAATATCGTTTGCATCCGACAATACGTCCATCAGGTGTGAGATCGGTGCGCCCTGGTAGCCGCCGACGTAGGCGACACCCGATTGGAGCAATGCCTTGGTAATGGCGAGAATGCCTTCGCCGCGGAATTCGTCGCCATCGCCGAGTTTCAGCGTCTGGACTTCTTCCTTGAAGGATCTTTCGGCCATGGTCTCACCTAGCTCTTATCATCACCTGCAGTCCCTCTCCGCTTTCGACGGAGAGGGATGAGGGTTTTTCAGTCGTCGTCGCCTTCATCGTCTTCGGACCCATCATAGACGAGTCCAAGTACGCGCAACGGGCTTCCCGAGCCATTCTCGATCTTGAGCGGGGCGGCGACGATCATTGCGCCGGTCGGCGGCAATTGGTCGAGGTTCGTCAAGCTTGCCAGGCCGAACTTGTTGGCGCCGTGCATCAAGGCGTGCGCGGGGAACGGAGGCTCGAACGAGAATGCCTGTCCGGCATCCGTGCCGACCGCCTCAACTCCCCAGCCATTCACGTCTCGCTCTTCGACGAGATAGCGTACCGCGTCCGGTCCGGGGCCGGGCACG
The DNA here is from genome assembly GCA_033812735.1 of Hyphomicrobiaceae bacterium. GTDB lineage: Bacteria > Pseudomonadota > Alphaproteobacteria > Rhizobiales > Hyphomicrobiaceae > JABFRJ01. The sequence continues at coordinate 18,506 of JAPXTA010000105.1, forward strand.
TGCGGGCCGTCTTCCTTCATGTTCAGGAACTTCGCGGGATCGTCGCGTTTCGACCAGTCCGAGCGCATGAGGACCCACGAGCCCTTCGGGATCTCGCCGTGCTCCTTCTCCCAGGCTTTGATATGCGCCGGTGTGACCAGGAATTTCTCGTCGCGTGCGCATTCCTTCGAGAAGTCTAGGACGCACGCCGGTGCGATCAGGCGCTGCACGTCGAGCGTGTTGGTCGCGCCGTCGGAGAGGTCCTTGCCGGTGATCCAATGCACAGGTGCGTCGAAGTGCGTGCCGGTATGCTCGCCGAGCGCCATGTTGTTCCAATACCAGGCTGGGCCGCGGGAGTCGTAGCGGGAGACCTCGGTGATAGAGAATGGCGCAGACGGCGCGAACTCCGGCGGCAATTGAATAACCGGGGTAGAAGGCTTCAATGTCTGCGTGAGATCGATGACGCGGATTTTTCGCTTTGCGATCGCCTTCGCGAGCTTGCGGAGAATTTTCTTACCC
>JAPXTA010000106.1:0-18658 GCA_033812735.1 Hyphomicrobiaceae bacterium
CTGTGCTTGGTTGGACGCCTCTAACCGGCGCTCATGCAGAGACGATCACCGACGCGCTCGCCTCCGCCTATCGCTACAATCCCCGCCTCGATGCCGCCCGCGCCACCCTGAGGGCCACCGACGAAGAAGTCGCGCGCGCCAATTCCGGTTACCGTCCGAACATCACCGGTTCCGCCGACGTCGGCTATCAGAACCAGGAAGTCAAACCCGGTAATACCCAGACGGAGACGCATCCACGCGGCTACGGCGTATCTGCCGTCCAACCTCTCTTCCGCGGTTTTCGGACCCTCAATCAGGTCCGCGAAGCCGAAGCGACCGTCCGCGCTGGCCGCGAAACCCTGAGAGCCGTCGAACAAGCCGTCCTTCTTGATGTCGCGACCGCCTACATGGACGTCGTCCGCGACACCAACATCCTGAAACTCCGCGAGAACAACGTGAATGTTCTCACCCGTGAACTCAAAGCGACGCAGGAACGGTTCAACGTCGGTGAAGTGACGCGCACTGACGTCGCCCAAGCTGAAGCGCGCCGTGCAGCGTCCATCTCGGCCCTTGATGTCGCCCGGTCGAACTTGAAGATCAGCCGCGGCACCTTTGAGCGCCACGTCGGCCATCCGCCAAGCAATCTCGTCGAGCCATCCACGCTGGATCGTCGTTTGCCGCGCTCGCTCGAAGAGGGCATCGCGATCGCCATCCGCGAGAACCCAACGATCGTCGTCGCCCTTTATCGCGAGCAGGCGCAGCGTCACACAGTCGATCGTATCTGGGGCGAGCTGCTGCCGACCGTCCAACTCGAAGCCACCTACAATCGCCGGTTCGATCCCTCGAGCACGACCGACCAAACGGAAACTTCACAGCTTCGCGGCGTTCTGTCCGTTCCGATCTATACGACAGGTGAAGTCCAGGCTCGCGTTCGCCAAGCCAAACACACTCATGTCGGCCGCATTCAGGAAATCGAACAGTCGCGCGCCGACGTACAGGCGATCGTCGTTCAAGCTTGGTCGCAGCTGGCCGCCGCAAAGGGCCAGCTCGAAAGCGACAATGCATCGGTGAATGCGTTCCGTACCGCGCTCGCCGGTGTTCGCGAAGAAGAGCGTGTCGGCCAACGCACCCTTCTCGACATTTTGAACTCCGAGCAGGAACTCCTGAACGCAGAGGTCAATTTAACGACGACGCGCCGCAACATCATCGTCGCGTCCTACAACGTTCTCGCCTCTGTCGGCCGCCTCAATATCCAGGAACTCGGTGCCGTCTCCGAGGTCTACGACCCGAACATCCACTACTATGAGGTTCGCCGCAAATGGTGGGGCGTGTCGATCACCGACGCCAAGGGCCGCACTGAGCATCATGACTTCTGGAATTCCCGTGGCCGCGAATATCACAAGGAAGACCCGGCGCCTGCCCCGAAGAAGTGGGCCACCACGACGACCGCCAAACCAAAGAAATGATCTGGCGCTTGGCATGCTACCGGCAACTCGTGCGCTGTCCGACGTCTTGTCGGACTCGTTGAAAAAGCTGTTCCGGGCCACCGCGTTGATTGAAGCTTCACGAATCCGCGTGTAGGGATCGGAGGCAGGTGGGAACCATCCGGTTGCGCCGGAGACGAGGTGGTAATGTCCAGACTCGAAGCGCCGTCAGAACCTTCCATGGAAGAAATTCTGGCGCAGATCCGCAAGATCATCGCGGACGAGCCCCTGCAGGCGCGCGCCGAGCATGCTCATGTCGCAGCCCAGCGCCGCGCTCAGGCGCCACGCCCGCCGCAAGCCTCACCGACGCCGCCAGAACCGCAGTACAACGCGCCCGCCCCGGCACTCGAGGCCATTGCTCGCCTCGAATCGGTCTTGAATACACCAATCGATCACAGCGCCGACGACGATCTGTCCGATCTTGTCGAACCGCAAGCTCACCAGCCGATCGCCGTCTCACCAGAACAGCCGATCGCACTGGAACCTGTCCGCGACCCAGCGCCGGCAATAGAGCCGGTAACAACCGTTGCCGAAGCGACGATCGACGTACCGCCTATTGCAGAAGTCGCCATTGAGCCGCTCGTTCAGGATGCAGCAGAAAGCGACTTCGCCTCAGCGGCCGAGTCTCAGCCGCAAGCGATGCTCGCGCCTGTTTCGGAGCCGATTGCCGAACCAGAGCCCATTGCCGACGCGATGGAAACGGCTCTCGACACCCTTGCTGCCGGCTTGGCTGCTGCTACCGTGAAGCCAATCCAGGATCTCCCTCCTGCGACCGCTTTGGATACATCGCCGCAATCAGAGGCAGCTCCACTTCTCGCAGCTTTGCCGTCGTCGAGCGAGGCAGAACCCGTCGCCGTTGTCGCGGAAACGCCGGCTCCCCTATCGGAGCAAATCCCCGAACCGATGGCGCCCGTAACCGACGCTACGGTTGCAGCCGTATCAGAAGTAACGGCCGAACCGGCGGCAAGCGCAGCCGATGCGATCCCGCATGAACAGCCCGAACTTCAGACGGAAATTTCGCTCCCAGAGCCCGAACCGGCGCCCACCAGCCCGGACGCCCATTCCGCGCCAAGTCTGATGGCGCCGGCGCCTGCAGCGGAGCCTGAAGATACGGCCGGCCAACCGGCAGCCGAAAGCATCGTCAGCCAACCAGTCGCGGAGCTGGCAGTCGCGCCGCAGCCAGCAGAAGTCGCGCCCGAAGTGTCCCTGTTGGCACCCGCACCACCAGCGCCAACACCGGCACAAGCACCGGCTGCGGAGGCAAGCGCGTCTTCGGCTCAGGCTGCCACAGACACCGACGACAGCTCTACGAACCTTGACGACACCATGGCTGATCTGCTGCGCCCCATGCTGCGCCAATGGCTCGATGAAAATATGCCGCGCATTGTCGAGCGCGCGCTGCGGGTCGAGATGGCGCAGATGCGCAAACCCAAGAAGTAACACAGCCGGATTCGGCTCAGTTTTCTGTGATCGATAAGCCTCCCCTCGTTGCTCCATTTCGCGCCGGCCATTGGCAATCGCTTAACGATCGTCCACTAAGCTAGAGCGATCAGTTCAGGCAGATGGCGCGTTGTGCCTTCGCCTAAGGAGTCGAGCCGATGCGTTCCTTGTACATTCTCACAGTCGCCGTCGCCGTTTCAGGCTGTGCCGTTCAGGCGGCGCCGAACGGCCTGGGTGCCGGCTCATTGGCAAGCGCTCCGGAAAGCCAGATCACGCAAGTCCGCGGCGGCGCACCGGAATACGTTTACGCAGAAAGCCGCTATGGGCACGGCAGCGCGCGCGGCCCCGTTCGTCAAGGTCGCAAAGGCTACGAAGTCCGCCTGCCCGGTGGCACCTGGGTAGATTGTGCGCGCAATTGCTCCGAGACACTCAGGCGCGAGACCGTCGACTTCTGGGAGAGCCGCGGCGGCCGCAACGACCCGATCGACGGCCCCGCCTATTTGCGCTGGTTCTGGTAAGGCCCTGCCTTACGACGCCGGTAGCAGGCAGCTTCGCATCGACTGAGCCATCGAGCGCATCAACGCCGGATAAAGATCCATCCCCGGCGCCAACATGGCAGCCTCCGGGTCGAGCTGAGACGTCTTCGTCTGCGTGCCTTCAGACAGGACCTTGACCACCTTCGCCTCGAAATTCGGCTCGGAGAAAATGCACGAAGCGCCGAGCTTCTGGATCTTTTCGCGCAGGGACGCCAAGCGCTTGCCACTCGGAGGCACTTCAGGGTTGACGGTCACCGCGCCAACCGGCGTCAGACCATACCGCGATTCAAGATACTGATAAGCATCGTGAAAAACGACGTATGGCTGGCCCGCAACGGGTTTCAGGCTCGCCTCGAGCTCTCTAGACAACGCCGCTAACTGTTCCTTCGCCTTCGCCGCATTGGCCTTGTAGATTGCCGCTCGAGAGGGATCTTTTGCACCCAAGCGCTCCGCAACATGATCGACGATCGCGATGGCATTGGCCGGATCGAGCCAGATGTGACCATCGATGTCGCTTTCCGCCTTGCCGTGGTCGTGACCATGGCCGTGGCGATCGGCCTTCGCGTGAGAGTGCTTCTCGAAGTTGGGGTCATCTCTCTTTTTGAGCAACGCCACCCCCGGAGCATCGATCAGCGATACGACGGCGGTGGATTTCTTGACGTTTTTCAAAGATTTCGCCGTGAATGGCTCCAACGCTTCAGAAACGCGAATAATGACATCGGCATCTGCAATGAGTTTCGCGTCCGACGGTTTCAGCGAATAGCTGTGCGGTGAAGCGGCACCATTAACAATGAGCCCGGGAACGCCCGTTTCGCCCATCACCTGCATGACGAGAGAATGCACCGGCTTGATCGTGACAACCACCTTGGGCGGTGCGGGCTGCTGTGCCATCGCACATGTCCCTGCGGCACCAATGAGAAAGGCGCTCAGCCACGACCTAAAAGTGAAAAGCTTCATCGACCTCGACCTTCACTCGCCTGCATGATGTTATACAATTACACTAAACAGAGATGAGCATCGTGTCAAATAGCCGGCCGTCGCAGAAGCCATTGAAGTACGGCTGACCGTGACGCTCGCCCTGCGGCACGCCGTTAAGTTGCTCCATTGCGAGAATACGTCTACGTCACCACTTAGATGGGCAATCCTTGGCCCCTGCTTCGAAGCGACACCGCGAAGAGGTCATCACCATGACGACAATCGCTAGCGCAACCCGCAATCGCAAACTCTGGGCCGCCGGATCGTTGGCGCTCGCTCTAGCCGCCGCGACGCTGCCCGCCCGTGCCCATCCCCACGTCTTCGTCACCACAACGGCGACGGTCGTGATCGAAAACGGTTCGATAACCGCCCTCGACCACGTCTGGACATTCGACGAATTCTACACCGCCATGGCGATCGAGGGGCTCGATACCAACAAGGATGGAAAGTACAGCCGCGAAGAACTGGCGGAACTGGCCAAGACCAACATGGAAGGCCTCAAGGAATTCCAGTACTTCACCTATCCAAAGCTCGAAAAGTCAGACCTGAAGGTTGCCGATCCCGCGTCCTATCACCTCGAGCACAAGGACGGCATTCTCTCGCTCCACTTCCGTCTGCCGCTTGAAAAGCCGGTGCTTACGGAAGCCAAGGGCTTCAACTTCACCGTCTCTGATCCGAGTTTCTTCATCGCCTTCGAACTGGCGAAGTCTGATCCAGTGAAGCTCAGCGCCAACGCCCCCAAAGGCTGCAAAGTTGGTCTCATTGAGTCCACTCAAGACAACCCCGACACCAAGCGTCTGAACGACGCATTTGCGGGGCAGCCCGGACTGGCGCCGTCGTTTCTCGGCGGTGCGAAGTCTGTAGCTGTCGATTGCCCGGCATCGTGAGCGCCAACAAATGATCGAGTGGTCGAAGGTTATCGCACACGCTGAATATCGCCTGCGCCGGCTCCTTCCGGGATTGGCGATGCTGTTTCTGCTGGCATTCGCATCGTCACCACTCGTGCCATCGTATGCCGTTGCCCAGCCGGCACCACCGTCCGCCGCACCGGCACAGGCCGAAAAGCCGGCCCCAAAGGCGCTGTTCCCACGCCCACCGTCGAAAGCCGAAGCTCCCCAACCCCCAAGTGGCCCGCTAGCAAGCCTCTACATGTGGATCGCCGAGAAGCAGCAGGCATTTACGCGCACGATGGCCGGCGCTCTGCGCGACATACGGGGCGAGAACGCGGCCTACGCCTCACTCCTGCTGATCATGGTTTCGTTCGCCTACGGCGTCCTCCATGCGGCAGGCCCCGGCCATGGCAAGGCCATCGTATCCTCTTACATGCTGGCTGATAATCAAACGGTCCGCCGCGGCATCTGGCTGGCAATCCTGTCGTCCTTTGTTCAAGCGATTTCGGCGATTGTGCTCTTCGGCATCGTCGTGCTGGTCGCGCGCGGCGCCCGCACTGAGATCGTCTCGACCGAAGCCTTTCTTGAGCGTTTGAGCTGGGCCATCGTCGCGGGCTTCGGCGCCTGGCTGATGTTCCGCCAAATCCGCTCGCTTTGGACCGGCCGGCCCGCCCATCACCATGCTCATGGCCATGCTCATGGCCATCATCACGGACATGCACATGACCATGCGCACGACCACGGCCATGCTCATGCCCTCGACCACAAGCACGATCACGCGGGTCATCACCACGTCCACGGCTCCGCCTGCAATCACGCTCAAGACCACGCCCACGCACACAAGCACGCCGATGGCGACGTCTGCGAGACGTGCGGCCACGCCCACATGCCGACAGCCGAAGCGGTTCAGGGTGAGTGGTCTTGGAAACGTGCGCTGACCCTGGCCCTTGCCATCGGCATCCGTCCCTGCACCGGTGCGATCGGAGTCCTCTTCGTTGCGAACGGACTAGGCCTGATGTGGGCGGGGATCGCCTCGACATTCGCGATGTCAATCGGTACCGCGATCACCGTCTCGGCCCTGGCGGCTTTGGCCGTAGGCTCGCGTGATCTGGCAACCCGCATTGCCGGCGGTGACGGTAGCACGTGGGCCTTCCGCGCGCAGACCGCCATTGGCTTGGCCGGTGCAGTCCTCGTGTTCGGCCTAGGGACCACATTCTTCTTCTACTCGTTGCGGACGCCGACGCCCTTCTGAAACCGGCGAACTCACGTAGCGGGTGGCAACCGCATGATCGCAAGCGCCATCGCTTGCGCCCGCGGCACCAGCGAGCCGACCTCGAGATACTCGTCCGCCGTATGCGCGTTCCCACCGACCGGCCCAACGGCACACAGTGTCGGACAACCGACACCGGCCGTGAACCCGGAATCGGCGCACCCGCCGGTGAACTCGCCCTCCACGGATAGCCCCACGTCAGCGCCGGCCGCCTGATATGTCTCGAACATCGTCTTTGCTGCAGCGTCCTGCACTAGCGGCAGAAACTCGCCTCTGATCGTCAGCTTCGCCGTCGTCCCCGGCACGGTCGGCGTATCGATGATCCGCTGGATGGCTCCAAGAACCTCGGCACGATCTTTCGGCAGAACATAACGCAGGTCGATCTGCCCTTCCGCCAGCGGCGCCGTCGTATTGACCGATTGACCTCCGCTGACGAGGCCGACGTTCAGCGTGATGCCTCGCTTCAGATCCGTGAGTGCATGGATCGCGACGATCTTGTGCGCCATCTCCCCAATAGCGCTGATGCCCTTCTCGAAATTGCCGCCCGAATGAGCTGCCTTCCCGAACACCTCGAACGACATGAACACGCCGCCCTTGCGCCCCGTCACCACCGCACCGGTCGGCCGCCCCGGCTCTGAATTGAAGACGCAACGCGCATCCTTGGCGACCCGTTCGATGATCGGCCGCGACGATGGCGACGCGATTTCTTCATCAGAGGTAATCAACCCGCGCATCGGCGCCGGGTTGCCGCCAAACCGCTTGAACGCAGCCAGCACGAACGCATTCATGACAAGTCCGGCCTTCATGTCCGCGACACCGGGACCATAGGCGCGCCCATCTTCGATCTTGAACGCCCGCCGCGCCGCCTCACCCTTCGAAAACACTGTGTCGCGATGCCCCATCAATACGATGGGCGGCTCATTGCTCGGTGCATCGTCGAGCCTCACGTGGATCGCGTCGCCGAAGGTCTCGCTCGCCTCTCGCGTCGTCAGCAATCCCTGCGACGCAAAAAACGCTTCAAACCGCGCGCCGACCGCATCGACGCCGGCCTTGTCGTAACTGCCGCTATCGAGGTTCACGACCTCCTCGAGCAACCGGAGCATGTCGCCGCGCTGCCCATCGAGCCACGCGCAGATCTCCGCCTCTTTAGCGTTCGCCGTCATATCGATTGGCCCTTTTAATCTGCTGCCTGTTAATCGAAACGAAGCCGCACATTGTCGCGCCGCCGCGGCAGCCGATCGACTTCCGCGATGATATCGGCCGCGCTCAATGGCGACGCCGTATCCAGCCTCGTTCTGCCATCCTTGTCGAGCAGCAGAACGCGAAAGGCACCCTCGCTGGCGCGGTAGAGCGATCTGAGGCTTTGAGCATTGACACCCGGCCGATCCGCAAACTCGACCGTCAGCGCCGCACCCATCACATAGAGCACAACCACGTCTCGATCCGAGATCGCCGTCCGTGCGCCATTGATCGCAGCCTTCTGCCGCATCAAGCTTGGATGCTGATCGAATGGCGCAAATACTATGAGGGGCCGCTTCTTCCCCTGGTAGGGCAATAGCGCCTGAGCCTGGCATGCGGTCGATGCCAGCACCAACCAAAAGGCGGCAATGAAGGTTTTTCTAGCGTTCACAATGGCCTCGCCCGATGCGGAGGCCATACTATCTTTACCCGGCCACCATATGTCGAGCGAGCGACTTGAAGCTGGTCAACGTCCCAATGTTCAACCAGCCGCCCGGCGAACCGGTTCGATGTCGCCCGGCTCATCCTGCGTTGCCCACACAAGAGCTTCGAACACCGCCTTCAGCGGCGCATCGACGGCCCGGACATCCGACGTGACGAACTCACCGAGTTGACCCGGAAACACGAACTTGTCGACGCTGCCGACACCACGAATGACTTCGAACATCCGCCCGTCAGGGTCACGGTCCAAGAAGAACGTGATCTTACCGACGCTATCGCGATATCCGATCCGGTCGATAGCGGCGAAAAGCGTCTCGTCGCTAACAAGGAAAGCCAAGCGGCGGCGCACGTCGTTGAACAGCGCCAACTCACGCTCGGACGATGCCACCTTCTGGCCCACCTGCAACTTGAGCCCGCTGGCCAAACCTTCGCTCGCGCCAGCCACATTCAGGCGTTGCACGACGGGAAGCACCAGCGCCTCCTCGAACGACGACTTGATGAGCGGCGCGTAGTGCCGGTCGATCGCCTCTCGCGGAACGTTCGGAAAGCCAACCCGCTGCATCATCAACCGGCAGAACTGCTCGGTTGGCGATTGCGCCTCCTCGACGAAGGCGGTCCGCAACCGCTTGCGCACCAATTGCAGATGCGCCCGCTCTGCCATCATCTCAGGGTCGAGCGCGCCCTTCGTCGCGAAATGCAACGTCTCAGCGACATCATCGGGCACACCACCCGCAGCGATCGTCTCGAGATCCAGCGTCAGAAACGGCTCTTCATCCATTGCATTCGTGACGATCGAATCGACGAAGAAATCGAACTTGATGCCGTTGGTAATGCAGGCAAGCTTGACCGATGGCCATGCCGAGAAATAGCCGCCGATCGCAGCTTTCTTTGCTGCAAGATCACTTGTGGTCCGTGCGGCCCCGACCGCGATGACAGGTTGCCCATCTCGGAGAACGGCAAAATCCGCCACGTAGGGCACAGCGCCCTGCACCCCTGCCGGCAGATCAGCCTCGTGATTGGGATAGACCTCCAGCGGATCGGTACTGTCGTATCCGAGCGCGGCGATCATCGGCAGCACCAGATAGAGCTTCATGCTCTCGTCGTTGTTGCATGCCTTCGAGAGAGCGCCGGACCTTTTGGCCTGCTCCGTCAAAGCCACACGCAACTCGCCAACCGCGCCCATACCTGATCCCCCAGAAGCTCCCCGGACGGCTCTTGTCTGGCCGGTCCCGGTCGAGGTCCGATAACCTGTAGAAAGCCACTTTTCCGAATCATGGCTGTCCGAATCACATTGGTTGCATTTCCAGCGATTCGCCTGCCGCCGTCTATCGCCCTCTCGAAACAACAGGCTCCGGCAACCGAGATCTCCCCAGTTGCGTGAAGACAGCGTCCGTCTGGACCGGACTGAGCCGAGAGCGGCGGCGGGAGGTGCCTAAACCGGACGAGTTTTCGTCGTCATGCCCCCACTTGCATTGGCAAGGCAAGGCAGGCATGAGCCCAAGATCAACCTGGATAAGGCGATGCTGCGCGATATCTACATCCGTCCGACGGGACTTCTGCCCTTCCCTCAAGCAGAGGCAGCCGATGAAGCATGGGACGTGCTCCGTCTCGCTGGCGGATGGCTGGGCTTCACCGCCATCGAAGCGATCGAACGCAACGGCAGCAAAGTCGAAAAGCGAATAGTCGGCATCGGCGGTTTCATGGAGCGCGATTGGGGCCGCCGCACGCTGACGGCATCAGACTTGTTCGAAGCCCTGCGCATGCCGCGAAGCCGACTTTGCGGTCTTCCCCTCGACCGGCCCCGCATCATGGGCATTGTAAACGTGACCCCCGACAGCTTCTCGGACGGCGGCCGGCTGACATCCGCAGCAGCAGCCGTGTCGCATGCGCTAGCACTGGTGGATCAGGGCGCCGACATCTTGGACATCGGCGGCGAATCGACGCGGCCCGGATCGGACGCGATCTCGGTTGACGAAGAACTACGCAGAGTCCTTCCCGTCATCGAGGCTTTGTCCGGAAAAACCGACGCGCTCATATCGATCGACACGCGAAAGCCCGAGGTCATGCAGCGCGCCATCGCCGCCGGCGCCGACATTATCAATGACGTGACCGCACTGACGTTCGCACCCGCGTCGCTCGAGACGGCCGCCGAACTCGGCGTTCCCGTCATTCTCATGCACGCCCAAGGCGATCCCCGGACCATGCAACTCGATCCAACCTATGGAAACGTCGTGCTCGATGTCTTCGACTACCTCGAAGACCGCATCGAAGCCTGCACGAAAGCCGGCATTCCGCGCGAAAAGATCATCGTTGATCCCGGCATCGGCTTTGGCAAAACCCTAAACCACAATCGCGAACTCATGGAGCGCCTCGCCATTTTGCACGGCCTCGGCGTCCCGATCTTGTTGGGCGCGTCGCGCAAAAATTTTATCGGCCGGTTGACGGACGTTCCCGTGGCGGCCGACCGCGTTCATGGCTCGGTAGGGGCCGCGATTTCAGCGATCGTCCAAGGCGCGCAAATCGTCCGCGTGCATGATGTCGCGGCAACCAGCCAAGCGATCATCGTTTTCCAAGCCTCGTTCGGCGCCTCACCAGCTGCCGGGTAACATCGAGGTAGCCCCAAAAAGCTCGAGGCCGCCGGCGCAGTGCGCGGGCAGCCTCGAAGACAGTGACGTGGAGCGAACTCCCGTCAAACCATCATTACTTGTTCACGTTGTCAGCGACCTTCGAGAACGTGGCCGAGATGTTCGAGCCAAGGGTCGTGGCGGCAGTGATGATCGCGATCGAGATGAGGGCGGCGATCAGGCCGTACTCGATGGCGGTTGCGCCGGACTCGTCCTTAGCAAAGCGAGCGAAAAGATTCTTCATAGGTACTCTCCCAACGGTGTCACACAGTTTGCGCTGTTGCGCGGTCAAGTTCGGCTTTGGGCTGCCGCCCATGTCGGCTGAACTGGGTGTGACACTACCGGCTCCGATTTAATGACAGGTTAAAAGGAATCGGATCCATCTCCCCGCGTTTGCATTTGCGCAATCTGCCGCGCCTGATGGTCAAGAAAACCTTCTGCACACTGGCTACACGGAAGATCTGGCCGAACTCTGTATCAAGCCCAGACGCGCGTTTGCGGTTTCTTCACACTTTGCACTCATCTTGGGCGCTGTTCTCGACCCGAGGTATCACCATGTCGATGCTTGTCTCATTCCAATCGCCTCAGAAGAGCCGCTCGCTCGCACTTCTTGCAGGCATCACGCTCAGCGCCGCTATCGCCGTAGCGTCGTCAGCAACCAAAGCCGACGACCTGATCATCAAGTTCGATCAGTCGCAACTGCTCCGCCTTCCAAAGCCCGCGGCCGAAATCATCATCGGCAATCCCGCGATCGCCGACGTCTCCATCCAGACCGGCAACCTGCTCGTCATAACAGGCAAATCGTTCGGCATCACGAACATCATCGCACTCGACGCCGAGCGCAACGTGATCCAGGACCAGCGCGTCCTCGTTCGCCGCGACGAGAACAAGGTGGTCAACATCTACCGCTCGGGCGAGCGCGCAAGCTACAACTGCGCCCCTCAGTGCAATCCGCAGCTCGTAATCGGCGACGATCCGAAGTACTTCGCGTCGACCCGTTCGTCGTCCGAAGCCAAGATCGGCTTCTCCGAAAAGTCTGCCGATGGTGGCGGACAAGCCGCACAGCAATAGTCCAACAAACTCGAACGCCGGCGGCGCCTCGGCTGCCGGTGTTCATGTTTACGATCCCTTCACCATCCCGGCAGAATTGGTTCCAGCTTTATTAAAGTAATCACTCCGATTTACACAGGGTTCAGCTTTCGCCGATAAAACAGACCGCACGAGCAAAATAACGTGCGAGTACTGACATGCGCTTCGGCAATCGAGAACTGTTCCGCTCGGCTATCATCCCGACACGCAGGCTTCGCCAGAACGAAGATGGCGCCACAGCGGTCGAATTCGCGCTCGTATCCATACCGTTCCTGATGCTGCTCTTCGGCATCATGTCGGTGTGCCTCTACTTCTTCACGACACTTTACATTGAGAACGCCGTCTGGAACGCCTCGCGCGATCTGCGAACAGGCGCCTTCGAAAACAGCACTGGCGCTTATGCCGGCACGACAACTGACGCTCAGCGGCGCGCCAAGCTGAAAGAGCTCATCTGCAATCGCACACCGAGCCCAAGCGACTGCATGACCAACATGCGGGTGATCGTTCAGGGATACTCTGCAGGTTTCGGTTCAATCGCTCGTCCAAGCTGCAAAAAGGTCGACAATACGCTGATCGACGCGACCGGTGCTGAAACGAGTTCCTCCTCCGTTGGTCCCGACCAGCCAGTGCTCGTGACGGGTTGCTACGAATGGAAATTCGGCGGCCAGCTACCCTTCTTCAAGATTGGCAACATGGCGGGCGGTTCGCATCTGATCCAAGCCTCAGCCACCTTCCGGACCGAGCCGTTCTGAACAATCGTCCAAGCGAACAGTCGCGATGTGAGTAGACAAATGCAAATTTCCACCAAGACAAAGCGTCTCGCTGCAAAGCTTTTACCCAAGAAAGTGACGAACTTTGGCAACGACAATGAGGGCGTAGCCGCAGTCGAGTTCGCACTGATCCTCCCGATCATGGCGGTGATGTTCATCGGCGCGGTCGAGATGAGCTGGGCGGTCGGCGTCGATCGCCGCGTCAGCCAGGTTGCCGGCGCCACTGGCGACCTCGTGGCTCGCGTCAATCAAAACATCAAGAAATCCGAGATTGTCGATGTCATGAAGATCGGCAGCTATCTCATGTACCCCTTCGATGAGCCGCCGCTGAAAGTCACGACCGCAATCATCACTTCGGACGTAAATGATGCGGCCAAGACTACGATGCGCTGGCAATGCGTCTTTGATGCCTCGTTACCGGCAGCCAGCCAGGTCACCTGCACCTGCCCGGTCGCACCGAAACCGGCCTACACCGTGCCGGCAAACTTGATGGGCAAGAACGAAGGTCTCGTCGTCTCGGACGTCCAATACAAATACAAGCCGCTGATTCTCACGTTTGACTTCTTCATGAAGGGTGCTGCGCCGACAGCTGGCGGCATCTACACACTGAAGGAAAAGCTCTATCTAAAGCCCCGCGCCCTTTGGCCGAAGCTGCGACATCCGACCATCATGGATCCGGCATCCGATGGCAGTCAGGACGATCCGAACTGCTGATCCGGCCTCAAATGCCGCTGCAACCTCACAGCCGTCGCCGCAAGCGACGGCTGTTTTCGTATCTGCATTCGAATCCGGAAGCCGGAAAGTGTTTTTCTCCGAATGACCTTGCGAGAAGAATATGAAGGCATTTCTGCAAGTTGCCATTAACCGCAAGTTAGACGGTTCGCGGATAAAGTGCATCGAACAGAGTCTGCCAGAGCGCTGCAACCCGTCATGATCAGCAAGTCGCCTCAGGGGATGAAACCCCAATCGTTGATGAGCGAGTACGCCTCGCTTCTTGGCGACGCCGTTTTGCGCCACCGCGCTCGCGTTGCCGAGCATTCGGCGCGCATCGAGGCTGAGCTGGCGAGCAAGGTCAAATCCGAATTCATCGCCAACATGAGCCATGAGTTGCGCACGCCGCTCAACACGATCATTGGCTTTTCCAAACTGCTCGGCCAGTACCAGAACCGCCAGCTCAACGAAGGCGAGATCGTCGAATACGCCAGCCTCATTCAGGATGCGGCGGGCCACCTGCTCGCGGTCATCAACGACATCCTCGACATTTCGAAGATCCAAAGCGGCAAATACACCTTGAACAGCCGCGAAATTGACGTCGAGGAAGTGCTGCGTGCGTCGATGGCCTCATTCCGGCTCGCAGCCGAAGAAGCAGGCGTCGCACTCGAGTGGCACGTCGACAACGAACTTCCGCTCGTGCGCGGTGACTCGGTCAAACTCCGCCAGATCTTCACGAACCTCATTTCGAACGCCATCAAGTTCACCCAGTCCGGCGGCGCCGTCGCCGTTGAGGCGCGTCGCCTCGCCGATGGCGGCGTCGTCATTTTTGTTCGCGACACCGGCGTCGGCATGACAGCCGACGAGATCATGGTCGCAATGACCCCCTTCGGCCAGGTCGACGGCGGTCGCGCTCGTTGGCGCGAAGGCACGGGCCTCGGCCTCCCGATCGCCAGGGCGCTCGTCGAATTGCATGGCGGCTCGCTCGAGATCCGCTCGGCGAAAACCGTCGGCACCGAGGTAATCGTCCTGCTACCGCCATCACACATGGTCACGGCAACGCAGCCGATGGACGTTCCATCGTCGGTCGTCGCAGCAACCCCGGCATAAATTCTAGGCACTAGCGTTTCCCAGCTTATCAGCTCGACTTAGAGACAGATCATGCAGGCAACTACTTCCGCCACTCCTCAGACGGGCGCGCAGCCGTCCGGCAGAGGCGACATGTCGATCGGCCGGATCGTCTCGGTGACCGGTTCGAAAGCCATCGTTCTTCTGGACGGCGGACAGGCCGAGTCGAGCGACAGGCGCTCTCGTGGCCCGATTCAGCGCCCGGAAATGGGCACGCTGCTCGGCATCGACACGGCCAATACAGTAGTGCTCGCGATCGTGTCGGCGCTGTCCGTGCCTGTGCCGGCGCAGCGTGAAGGTGATACGGAAATTTGGATCGCCGAGCTTGGTCTTGTCGGCGAGTTGTGGCGTCCGAAGGACGGCTCATCCGGTTCGTTCAACCGCGGCGTCACATCCTATCCGACACTCGGAGATCGCGTCCGCGTCGCATCGAAGCCCGAGCTGGAAATGGCGTTCGTCGGCGACACGCGCGGGTCCGTACGCGTCGGCGCGATCCGCCAGGACGCGACGATCCCTGCGATGATCAAGGTCGACGACCTTCTCGGCAAGCACTTCGCCATTCTCGGCACGACCGGCACCGGCAAATCGTGCACCACGGCGCTCATCCTGCGCGCCATTCTGCAACAGAATCCAGCAGCGCACCTCGTGCTGCTCGACCCTCACAACGAGTATGCGACCGCGTTCCCGGAATGGGGCGAGGTTGTCTCGCCGCGCAACATGCAGCTCCCCTATTGGCTGCTGACCTTCGAAGAATTCATCGAAGTTCTTCTCGGCAATACGACTGACCGCAAGCAGGAAGTCGAACTGCTCCAGGAACTAATTCCCCTTGCGAAGGCGCGCTACACGACATCGCGGTCGGACAAGCAATCACCGCAAAGCCTGCGCCGCGGCATGAGCCCGGATACGAAGTTCACGGTTGATACGCCCGTTCCCTACCGCACCTCGGACCTCGTAGCGTTGATCGACGAGCGCATGGGTCGCCTCGAAAACAAGAAAGACATCGCGCCTTACCGCAACATCAAGCAGCGCCTGGAATACATCACCCAGGACCCTCGCTACGGTTTCATGTTCGGCTCGCTCACCGTCTTTGACGGCATGGCCCAAATCCTCGGCCGCATTTTCCGCGTTCCCGTGAACAGCAAGCCGATCACCATTCTCGAGCTGACGGGCATTCCGCACGAAATCGTCAACGTCGTCGTGTCGGTGCTCTGCCGCATGACATTCGATTTCGCCCTCTGGTCCGAGGGCCAAGTGCCCGTGACGCTCGTGTGCGAAGAAGCGCACCGTTACGTCCCCGCAAACCCGAGCATGGGCTTCGAACCCTGCAAACGCGCGATCGCAAAAATCGCGAAAGAGGGCCGCAAATACGGTGCATCGCTCTGCATCGTGACGCAGCGCCCGGCCGAAATCGACCCCACGATCCTTTCCCAGTGCAACACGGTTTTCGCGCTGCGCATGTCGAATGACCGCGACCAGGAAATCGTGACATCGGCCATCGCCGACACCGGCTCGGGCCTTCTGGAGTTCTTGCCGGCTCTCGGGCAGCGCGAAGCCATTGCCTTCGGCGATGGTGTCACGCTCCCCGTCCGCATCAAGTTCGACGAGCTGGCAAAAGTGAACATGCCGCGCTCGTCAACGGCTCGCTTCTCGGAGCGCTGGCAGAAGTCGATCGGTGACGAAGGTTTCCTCGAATCGGTCGTCGAGCGTTGGCGCGCGTCGTCGTCGGGCGTCATGGACGGCTCTTCGAACCTCGCCATGATGGCCGATGCCCTCGGAATTCCGCAGGGTGAATTGGAAGCCCAAACGCCGGAAACGGCAGCAACTGGCCTGCAGCAAACCGCACCGGCACCGCGCACCCAGAGGCGCGAGCTGGAACCTGTCGCAGCGCCGGCCGCCGCAGCCGTGCGTCCGCAGCCCGCTGCACCGCAGCTGTCGCAACGCGCCGCCTCGTCGCTTCGTCGCGAAGTTGTTGCCGGTGTAACCGGTGGTGCTCCCGGCAGCGCTCAGCTGCGTCAGCCGAGCGTTCTCGTAACGCCGCCGCCGCAGGCTGCCGCAGCTGCTCCCGCAGCCACGGCACCGCAACCAGGCGGCACACTCCGCAGTCTTCGTGAGCGCCTGCTGCAGAAGCGCTGACGGTGTCGGCTGCTCGAAACGCAAGGACGGCGTGGCCAGCCCGCGCCGGATGACAGCTTACTCGGCCGCATCCTTGCGCTGCTTGCCGCCTTTGGCTGCCTTCGAACCCGATTTTTGAGCAACTCCCTTGGACGCGGCCTTGGTCGCTTTCTTTGCGGGCCGAGCCGTAGCGGCTTCGCCATCCGCGGCCTTGCGTTTGGCGGCCTTCGCCTTCTTGATCGGCTTACCGCCGCCCTTGGCGATCCGCTCAGCCAGCAACACGACGGCTTCGCCGACCGTGATCGACTGCGGCTCGCGTCCCTTCGGGATATTAGCATTGACCTTGTTGTGCGTGATGTAGGGACCATAACGGCCCTCCAGCACTTCGATCTTGCCGCCCTCGTCGGGGTGCTCGCCAAGATCTTTCAACACCTTCCGCGCCGCCGCGCCGCGCCCGAATCCGCCTTTTCCGGCGCGCTTCTCAGCAAGCAGCGTCACGGCGTGATTGAGGCCGATCGTGAAGACGTCCTCGGCGGATGCCATGTTCGCGTAGGTGCCATCGTGAAGGATGTACGGCCCGAACCGGCCGAAGTTCGCAACGATCGGCGTCTGCGTCTCGGGATGCAGACCGATCTGCCGGGGCAGATTGAGCAGCATCAGCGCCCGCTCGAGATCGAGCGAGGCAGGGTCCCACCCCCTCGGCAACGACGATCGCTTGGGCTTGTCATCTTTGCTCGCCGCCTCGCCAAGCTGCACATAAGCGCCGAACCGCCCGTTGCGCAGCGTCACCTCGAGCCCAGTCACGGGATCGATGCCGAGCACCTTGCCATCGAGCGCCGCCGCTTCTGCCGCTTCGCCAGTTTGCGAAAGCTGACGCGTATACCGGCATTCCGGGTAATTGCCGCAGCCGATAAAGGCGCCGTTCTTGCCGGAGATCTTGAGGCTGAGCTGACCCTGCCCGCATTTCGGACAGAGCCGCGGATCACCACCGTCGTCGCGCGCCGGAAAGACGTGCGGCCCGAGCAATTCATTCAAGGCGTCGAGGACCTGGGAAACGCGCAGCTCCTTGATCTCCTCCACGTGTGACGTGAATTCCTTCCAGAACCGCCGCAGAACTTCCTTCCAATCGAGCTTGCCGTCCGAGATGAGATCGAGCTGCTCTTCGAGGTCCGCGGTGAAGTCGTATTCGACATAGCGCTTGAAGAACGACTCGAGAAACGCCGTGACGAGACGTCCTTTGTCCTCGGGAATGAGCTGCTTTTTCTCCGTCCGCACATACTCGCGGTCTTGCAGCACAGCCATCGTGCTCGCGAACGTCGAAGGCCGCCCGATGCCAAGCTCCTCCATCTTTTTGACCAGCGAAGCTTCCGTATAGCGTGGCGGCGGCTGAGTGAAATGCTGCTCGGCGTCGACGTGCCGATCCTTCAATTGCTGTCCGGCATTGAGCGGCGGAAGGCGGCGGTCCTCGTCGCTTCCGGCCTCCTCCTTGTCTTCCTTGCCCTTCTCGATGGTGAGAACGCGCTTGTCGCGCCCCTCCTCGTAAAGCTTCAGGAAGCCATCGAATACGACGGTTGAACCGGTTGCGCGCAGTCCGTAGGCCTTGCCGTCACGGCCCTGCACATCGATCCCAGCCGTCGTTTGCTCGAACTCTGCCGACGCCATCTGGCTCGCGACCGTGCGCTTCCAGATGAGGTCGTAGAGCGCAAACTGATCCTTCTCCAGATAGCGCTTTACGTCCGCCGGCATGCGCCGCACGTCAGTCGGCCGGATCGCCTCGTGCGCTTCCTGCGCGTTCTTCGCTTTGGTTTTGTATTCGCGCACGAACGGCGGCAGATACTTGGTCGAGAACTCGTCCTGCACCAACTTGCGGATCTGCGCGATCCCCTCAGGTACGATATCGACGCCGTCGGTTCGCATGTAGGTGATGAGTCCCACCGTCTCGCCGCCGATGTCGACGCCCTCGTAGCTGT
>JAPXTA010000107.1:0-18311 GCA_033812735.1 Hyphomicrobiaceae bacterium
AGCTGCCTTGGGATTTGGCTGAGGGATTTGGCAGAAGGGTTTGGCTGGCCGAAGGCCACTCGCAAACTAAATAACCGCGGGGAACAGGTGTTCTCCGCGGTTTCATTTTGTCCAATCTGCTTTGGTGGGTTAGCCGTCAGCGCGCTGCGTGGCGCGATGCGGGCGACCACAGCTTCAAGCCGGCGCGGCGGTACTGCGGTGGCAGCGCGACCTCGTCACCGAGGACGATCGCGGCATGCCAGCCCCAATGCGGGTCATCCAAGAAGGCTCGGGCAATGGCGATCATGTCCGCTTTGTCTTCGGCGAGGATGGCTTCAGCCTGCTGCGCTTCGGTGATCAAACCGACCGCCATTGTCGGCATGCCGACCTCACGCTTCAGCCGCTCGGCGAACGGCACCTGATAGCCAGGTCCGATCGGAGGGCGAAGGGTCGGCGAACTGCCGCCGGTCGAGACGTCGATGAAGTCGCAGCCGAGATCCTTGAGGCGCTTGGCGAAGACCAACGTATCCTCGATCGTCTGGCCGCCATCGAGCCAGTCGACGGCCGAGACGCGAATGCCGACCGGCTTTGAGGCAGGAAACGCCTTGCGCGTCGCAGCGAAGATTTCGAGCGGGAAGCGCATGCGGTTCTCGAGCGTGCCGCCGTACTGGTCGGTGCGGGTGTTGCTCAGCGGTGAGAGGAACTGATGCAGTAAATAGCCGTGGGCGGCATGGATCTCGACGAGGTCGAAGCCGAGGCGCTCAGCGCGGATGGTGGCGTCGACGAAGCGCGCCTTCAGTTTCTCCAGGTCGTCGAGTGTCAGCGCGTGCGGCGGTGTCGCGCCGTCCCAGAACGGGATTGCCGAGGGTGCGACACGGCGCCAGGTTTCGCTCGCGTCAGTCG
The DNA here is from genome assembly GCA_033812735.1 of Hyphomicrobiaceae bacterium. GTDB lineage: Bacteria > Pseudomonadota > Alphaproteobacteria > Rhizobiales > Hyphomicrobiaceae > JABFRJ01. The sequence goes on from JAPXTA010000107.1 coordinate 883, forward strand.
GATCCTGGAGCGTCTTGCCTTCCCACGGACGGCGCGATGCCGCCTTGCGTCCGGCGTGGCCGAGCTGGATGCCGAGTTTGGCGGTGCCGAAACGGCGGCAGGCTTCGACGACGCGCTTCAGAGCGCGCTCTGTTTCGTCGGAATAGAGGCCGACGCAGCCGTGCGTGATACGTCCTTCAGGCTCGACGGCGGTTGCTTCAACGATAAAAAGCCCGGCCCCCGAGTTTGCCAGGGTGCCAACGTGCATGACGTGCCAGTCGTTCGCGCAGCCGTTGTCTGCGGAGTATTGGCACATCGGCGCGACGACGAGCCGGTTCGCCAGTTCGAGGCCGTTGAGCTTGATCGGCGAGAAGAGCTTGCTGGTCATTCGGTTTCCCCGTTGGGCGCTTTCGGCAGGGCTTAGACCGTGCGGCGGTTGCCTGTAAAGCCGCGGCAGGTGGCGGCTTCAGTGCGTTTTTGGCATGGTGATCAGGCGGCGGACACGACGAGGCGGACGCGTCCACCGCCAGTCGTCACGTGAAGCGGGGTTGTTCCAAAATCGTCGCCGTCAATCTGGACGGGCACCGGGTGCGATGCATCGATCGTCACGTCGTGGCATGCGGTCATTCTGACGTCGGCATTCAGTCGTGCGGCGCGGCGGCTCAGACGATTGAGCCCGAGGCTCAGCAATTGCGACAGCCGCTTCGCCCGTCCCGGGCCGTCGAACAGGATGGCTTGCATGCCTGGCTCGCGGATCGACGTGTGCGGGGCGATTTCGAAGGCGCCGCCGTAGCAACGGGCATTGCTGACCACGGCCCAGGCGGTGTCGCACGTCTTGCCGTCGCACGTCACGCGAAGGCGGTCAGGCGGTGCGGAAAGAGCTCTCAGAACCGGGGGGACATAGGCGAGTTTCCAGATGCGCTGTTTCCAGTGGTGGTCGAGCGCGGCGATGACGCGGCCGTCGAAGCCTGCCCCTGCCATCAGCAAGAATGGTTCGCCATTGGCGAGGCCCATTTCGATTTCGGCTTCGGGGCCGTCGAGGATCATGCGGGCGATGGCGGCCGGCTTACGCGGCAATCCCAATTCGTGCGCCAGGACATTGCCGGTGCCGAGCATGATCGGGGCAACAGGGCATACCGTGCCGGCGGCTGCGGCGGCGACTTGGCGAACGGTGCCGTCGCCGCCCGCGGCGAGCAAAGCATCATACTTGCCGGAGCGGGCGGCTTCGGCAGACTGGCTGCGCGCCTCGGCGGCACTGGTCGCGGTCGAGCGAGTGACACTTGCGCCAGCGGACTTCAGGGCCGCGACGACGGCGTCGACTTTGCGGTGCTGGGCGAGGCCAGCACGGTCATTGAAAACCAGATAGAAGCGCCGGCGCATGGACGTCCCTCGCCGACGCGATCTGAGGGCGTGGCCGGGAGGGGTCTAGCGGCGCTCCGGGAGCGCGTCAACAAACTGTCACACCGTCACTGCGCTGGTTTGATGATCTCGAAGACGCGCAGTTCAGGCAACGGCGACAGCTGCGGCATTTCGCGGAGGAATGCCGGCGTGTTCTTGGTCACGAGTGCGCCCGCCAAGGTGCCATCGCCCGGGTTTGCCTTGGCGGCGCGGGTTTCCTTGGCGCAATGGACGAGATAGCGAGCGCCGGAACTCGAGAGCAGGCTCGAAGACACGGTCAACGGGCTTTCAAATATGCGGGTCGCGACAACGATCTGGTTGTCGATGCGGTGATAAGGCGCGGCAATGACACGGTGGGGTGTGAGCGCGGCGATATACGGCCCCATGTTGGCGGAGGAGGCGACAAGGCCGGCCGGGAGTTGAGCTAACGGCTCAATGTTGGCGGTCTTGTAGCAGGCGTCGGAGCCGTCATCGTCATCGAGCGGGATGCCGGCTGCGGTCAATGCCACCGCGCAGACGACAGCGAAGGTCCATTGGTTGAGTGTGATGGCACCCGCCAGCTTGGCAATGCGCGGCGTTATTTCGCCACGGCCCTCGAAGGCGGCGATGCGCAGTGCGATGACGAAAATGGCGAGCCAGCTCGCGTACGGCAAGAACTTCAACTGCAGCAGCGCCGCGGGAATGGCACCGAACAGAACAATGGCTGTCGCAACGGATTCGATGGATCGCTGCGCACGCCAGCGCGATACGGCGGCCCAGATGCCAGCGATCATCAGCAGCACGAAGCTCATGGCGATGAGCGGGCTGCCTTTGGCTTCGGCCAGGACGCTTTGGGTTTCGCGGACGTTGACCAGCCAGAGCTGCTTGGCCTCGGCGCTCACCTGTCCGAAGGGACCTGCGATGCAGGCAGGCTCTGGTGCGAGGAATGCGACGGCGGCGGCGGCGCCGGTTGCCGCCAGCGCGCCGATGCGCTGTGTCAGTGTGAGTGCGACTTTGTGGCGAGCGATGAGGTGCAGGCCGGCAGCGCCAACGCCGAGCAGGAGCACCATATTGATCGAGAGTGCGTCGCAGGCGCCTGAGAGCCAGCGTGATGGTGCGACCGTGACGAGCACGACTGCCAGCAGTGTGGCCGCCAGAGCTTTCATCGCTGCGGCGACCGCGTCGATGAAGCGTGTGTCGACGACGGCGGCCAGGCTGGCGAGGGCCAGCAGCGGGACGATCAGGGCGAGCGGTTCGTAACCGACCGCCAGTGCGAGGCCGAGAAGCGATCCCGCAATGGCGGCGGTACCGGAGACCTCGAGACCACGGGCGAGCATCAGCAACCCGATCACGGTCGCTGTAATCATCGCGTTGTGGTGGTCGATGCGGCCGACGCGGAATTGGAAAAGACCGGTCAGGCAGGTCATCGCAAGGCCCGCACAGATCAAGCCGGCGAGCCAGCCCCGGCGTGCTTCTGCCTCGGCGACGAGCAGGCGCAGGAATACGAGCAGGAGGAGGCTCGGCCAGACGATGCGGGTGAGAAGGAGTGCCGTCTCGCCCGACGTGAACAGGCCGAAGACCATCAAGAGGAGCGCCAACGGCGCGTCGATCAAGCGGGACCAATGAGAGACGAGTGGCGTGGCGCCGCCAATCTTGGCGATCGTGGTGTCGTACCAGCCCGCGCCGTCGACCAGGGCCTTCACCTGGAGGATGCGCGTTGCGTCGTCGGTGTCGCCGAGCGTCGTATCGAGACCGTGGCGGCCGGCCAGGGCCATCCGAACAATCGGGATCAAGACCACGGCGAGGCACCACAGCCAACGTGACGTGACGAGTTGCCTCAGAAATTTGAGCGGCGATGCCTTTGGCACGGCGTCGGCTGTCATGGTCATGGGCGTTGGCGCAGCGTCCAAATGCGACGTGATTCGCTCGAACCGTAATCCTCGGCCGTTGCGGTCCCATTAACGAAGCGGTTGCCGTGGAAGCCGAAATCGCGGTTAGCGAGAGGTGAACGGGCTGTTTCAGAGCCGTCGGCTGCAAGGGTTTGTTTAACCTTTGCCGTTAGGCTCATCGCAAATTCGAGGGGCTCGAGCGCGGCGTTGCGAACGCCGTGCAATGCATGAGGGATGACATGTCGCACGCGGAAGTCTTCGTGATCGGTGCAGGTCCGGCGGGGCTGACCGCCAGCTACCTGCTGACGAAGCAGGGTGTGTCGACGACGGTCATCGAAGCCGATCCGGTGTATGTCGGCGGCATCAGCCGCACCGCGAATTACAAAGATTTTCTGTTCGACATCGGTGGTCATCGGTTCTTTTCGAAGTCGAAAGAAGTTGTCGACCTCTGGAAGGAGATCCTGCCGCAGGATTTCATCGAGCGTCCGCGCCTCAGCCGCATCTACTACGACGGCAAATATTACAGCTATCCGCTCAAGGCCTTCGAAGCGCTGACCAACCTCGGTGTCGTCGAGTCGGGCCTGTGCGTGCTGTCGTTCATGTACAAGCAGGCGTTTCCGAACGAGAAGCCTGTCACGTTCCACGAGTGGGTTGCCAACCAGTTCGGCGAACGACTGTTCTCGATCTTTTTCAAGACCTACACCGAGAAGGTGTGGGGCATGAGCTGCGACGAGATTTCGGCCGACTGGGCCGCACAGCGCATCAAAGGGCTGGATCTTTGGAGCGCGATGGCCAACGCTTTGCGCAACTCGATCAAGCCTAAGGGCTTCAAGGACGGTACGAAGGCGCACGACGGCGAAGTCATCAAGACGCTGATCGAGAGCTTCCAGTATCCACGCAAAGGTCCCGGCATGATGTGGGACGCAGCTGCCGCCAAGACGCGTGCGCAGGGTGGCGTGATCCACATGGACACCAAGCTCGCCGGCCTCGACTACAATGCGGCGAAGAAGCTCTGGACAATCACTGCGACGACGGGTGCGGGCGAGACCAAGACGTTCACGGCCAACCACGTCATTTCGTCAGCGCCGATTACGGAACTTGTGGCGTCGTTCAAAGAGCAGCCGGCGTCTGCCGCCAATGCAGCGAAGTTGCGCTATCGCGACTTCCTGACCGTCGCCGTGGTGGTCGAGAAGCCAGACCTCTTCCCCGATAACTGGATTTACATCCACGAGCCGTCCGTGAAGGTCGGCCGCATCCAGAATTTCCGGTCGTGGTCGCCTGAGATGATCCCAAATAACCACCAGTCATGCCTCGGCCTCGAATACTTCTGCTTCGAAGGCGACGGGCTGTGGACTGCAAGCGATGACGATCTCATCGCGCTCGCCAAGAAGGAGCTGGGGCAGATCGGCCTCGTCTCCGTCGACGACGTAAAGGATGGCTGCGTGGTGCGCCAGAAGAAGGCGTACCCGGTCTACGACGACAGCTACAAGACGAACGTCGAAGCGATCCGTTCGGAACTCGCCGACAAGTATCCGTCGCTGCATCTCGTCGGCCGCAACGGCATGCACAAGTACAATAACCAAGACCACGCGATGATGACGGCGATGCTGACCGTCCAGAACATCGTGGCTGGTGAGCAGCTTTACGACATCTGGAACGTCAACGAGGATGCCGAGTATCACGAGGCCGGCGCTTCCGGTACGGAGCAGGCGCTGAAGAGCGTTCGCATGGTGCCGAAAAAGGTTGGCACTGCTGCGTAATTTCGCCCTCTCCCCGCTCGCGTGGAGAGGGCAAACCAGGTTCGGATTAGTTAGAGCGCATTTGATATGGCCGTCGAGCATAGCGTTGAAGTGAGCCACGTGGCGCCGTCGCTCGACATGGTGCGTCTTGCTGATCGGCTGCCGGTCTTCTTGCGGCCGATTGCGCGGCTGATGCCGGAGTTGTCCTACTACACCATCGTCTCTGCGATCGCGCTCGGCGTGGATCTCGTCATTTTTACCGGCCTTGCACGGTCTGGCTTGCGTCCGGCCATCGCCGGTGTCGTCGGCTATGCAGTGGGGCTCATACTGCACTACGCATTGTCGGTTCGTTTCGTATTCGAGACTGCAGGGTCGGCGAAGTCGGGCCTGCGCCGCTTTGCCGAGTTCGTCGTCTCGGGCGGCGTCGGCATCCTGATCACCTGGGCAATCATCGCTTTCTCGACGGAAGTGCTGCACCTGCCGGCGCTGATCGGCAAGGTTGGTGCGGTCGGCACAAGCTTCATCGTGGTGTTCATTCTGCGCAAGAGCATCGTGTTCGGCGGCCGCTTGGACCGCGCCTAAGCGGCTAGAAACCGCCTGAGATATCCGAGTACTTCTTCGGGCTTTTCTTCCGCGAGATAATGGCCCGCATTCACCGGCCCGCCCGACACTTCGGCTGCTGCGTAGTCGCGCCAGATGGCGAGCGGATCGTACCAGGCGCCGATCTTTCCTTTCGAACCCCACAGAACCAGCATCGGGCAGCGCACCTTGTTGCCGTTCGACCGGCTTTCCCGGTCATGCACGAGATCGATCGTCACGGCCGCGCGGTAGTCTTCGCACATGCCACGAATCATTTCGGGGTCGCGGATGTGCGCCAGGTAGTCCGCGAGGGCGTCGGGATGGAAGAAGCCGTCGTCCTTCGGCTCGCGCGACGTATGAGCGCGAAACCAGACGTCGGGTGCGGCCGAGATCAGGTTCTCGGGGAAGGGGTGGGGCTGGGCAAACCAGAACCAATGGTAATAGCCGAGCGCGAAGGACATATCGGTCCGCTCCAGATGCTCGATCGTCGGCACGATGTCCAAGACCGCCAGCCGCTCGACCGCGGATGGATGATCGAGGGCGAGCCGGTGCGAGACCCTGGCGCCGCGGTCGTGAGACACGACAGAGAACCGGGCGAAGCCGAGTGTGGCCATCAACTCCACGAGGTCGCGCGCCATCTCGCGCTTGGCATAAGGCGCATGATCGGCGGTCGCCGGCGGTTTCAGCGACCCGCCATACCCGCGAATGTCGGGAGCGATTACTGTGAATTGCCTCGCCAACTCCGGAGCGATCGCGTGCCACATCGCGTGCGTCTGCGGATTGCCATGCACGAGAAGGAGCGGCGGGCCTGACCCGCCGATGCGATAGCGGATCGGACCGTCGCGCACCTCGGCGATCTTCAAGTCGAAGCCGTCGAAAAAGCCCATCGTTAAGCCTCTGGTGTCGAAGACTGGCTCATACTGCGAAAAGCCATCGATTTAGCCAAGGACGGTATCACAGCCGCCCGTTCAGCTTGACGATGCAATCGAAAGGGCAGATAAGCGGGCCATGAACTTCCACGGCGCACATCCCGCCGCCAACATCTGTTGCGGCATGATTATTACCCGCTAGCTCATCGCTGGCGCGCCGCTCACGTCGTCTCTCGCTCATCCATGACGCAAGCGTCTCGCCGGCCAGCCGGGCATCCGGCATCGGCCTATGCGCCGCCTTGCGACTTCGAGAGACCTCAGATGGCCATCACGCTCTACAACACGCTGACCCGCAAAAAAGAGCCATTCACACCGCTCGATCCAAAGAACGTGCGCATGTACGTCTGCGGCCCAACGGTCTACGACTTCGCGCACATCGGCAATGCGCGGCCGGTGATCGTATTCGATGTGCTGTTCAGGTTGTTGCGTCTTACGTATGGGCCGGACCACGTCACCTATGCGCGCAACATCACCGACGTCGACGACAAGATCAACGCACGGGCGGCCGAGCGCTTTCCGAAGATCCCGCCGGTCGAGGCGATCCGCAAGATCACCGCCGAGACGACAGAGCAGTTCCACAAGGACATCGCCGCCCTTGGCGTGTTGCCGCCGACTGTCGAGCCACGTGCGACAGAGCACATGGCTGAAATGCGGTCAATCTGCGAGTCGCTGATTGCCAAGGGTCACGCCTACGTCGCTAATGATCACGTGCTGTTCGATGTCGGCTCGATGCCGGATTATGGGCGGCTTGCCAACCGCTCGCTCGAGGAGATGGAAGCCGGAGCACGTGTCGACGTCGCGCCGTACAAGAAGAGCGCGATGGATTTCGTGCTTTGGAAGCCGACCATCGAGCCCGGCATGCCGGCCTGGCCGTCGCCTGCGGGGATCAAGGTGGATGGGCGGCCCGGCTGGCATCTCGAATGCTCTGCCATGGCGCTGAAGCATCTCGGCGAGGTGTTCGACATTCACGGCGGCGGCATCGATCTCGTCTTCCCGCACCACGAGAACGAGATCGCGCAATCGCGTTGTGCGCACGGTACCGGCCAGATGGCCAACGTTTGGATGCACAACGGCTTCCTGCAGGTCGAAGGCGAGAAGATGTCGAAGTCGCTCGGCAACTTCTTTACGATCCGCGAGCTGCTGTCGTCAGACAAGTTCGGCGGCAAGCCGTGGCATGGGCGCGTGCTGCGGTATGCGATGCTCGCGACGCACTATCGCCAGCCGATCGACTGGACGGTCGAGCGACTGACGCAGGCGCGCGCGACGCTGGCGGATCTCGCCGATGTTCTTGCGGACGTGAAGACCGCCGATGCGCCGCACGAGGATATCGTTGCTGCCTTGTCGGACGACCTCAACACGCCGAGCGCGATCTCGATCATTCACGGCCTTGCGAAGTCGGCGAAACGCGGCAACGCCGAGACAGCGGCAGCGCTCAAGGCATCGCTCGCCTTCATGGGCCTTCTCGATGGCGAGACGCGTGCCGATCTGATGGTGGGTGAAGCGATCGTCAGCGTCAACGCTCGTGCAGTCGATACGCTCATTGCCGAGCGGCTCGAGGCGCGGCGGCAGAAGGACTTCAAGGAGAGCGACCGGCTGCGCGATCAACTTGCGGCGATGGGAGTCGTCATCAAAGACGCGAAGGACCCGAAGACCGGCGAGATGGTGACGACGTGGGAGGTCAAGTCTTGACCAGCGCAGCGTCAGTTGCATTCACCGGCGGGTGCCAGTGCGGCGCGGTGCGGTACCGGCTCTTGGCCGTGCCGCGCAATGCGCATGTGTGTCACTGCCGCATGTGCCAGAAGGCGACGGGCAACTATTTTGCGGCGCTGGCGCGGGTGGAAGCCGATGAGATCGAATGGACGCGGGGGAAGCCGTCCGTGTTCACGAGTTCGGCGAAAGTCGAGCGGGGCTTTTGCGATAGATGCGGCACGCCGCTGACGTTCCGCTACACCGATACCAGCCGGATCAATGTTTCGCTCGGCTCACTCGACGATCCGACTGCTGTGCCGCCGCTCAAGCAATATGGCGTCGAGGCGCGGATGCCGTGGTTCGCGACTATCGCCGCATTGCCTGCGAGCCGAACGGAAGACGATATACCTGCTGAAAGATTGCAGCAGCTGAAGTCGCTGCAGCATCCCGATCACGATACTGCGCATTGGCCTGCCGAGTAACTGCTCATGACCCGCGAACGCCTCTACCTTTTCGACACGACGCTGCGTGATGGCGCGCAGACGACGGGGGTCGACTTTTCGCTCGAGGACAAGAGACGGATTGCTCGGGTTCTCGACGATCTCGGCGTCGATTACATTGAGGGTGGGTATCCCGGTGCCAATCCGACCGACACCGAGTTTTTTGCGACGCCGCCAAAGCTTGCGAATGCGCGGCTGACGGCGTTCGGCATGACGAAACGGGCGGGCCGGTCCGTCGCGAACGATCCTGGTTTTCAGGGAACGTTGCAGGCAAAGGCGGAGGCCGTTTGTCTCGTTGCCAAGGCTTGGGACTATCACGTCCGCGTCGCGCTCGGGACGACGAACGAGGAGAACCTCGATGGTGTCTCGGAAAGCGTGAAGGCGCTGAAGGCAGCCGGCGCCGAGCCGATGATTGATTGCGAACATTTCTTCGACGGCTACAAAGGCAATCGCGACTATGCGCTCGCCATTGCGAAGTCGGCCTACGAGTCGGGGGCGCGTTGGGTCGTGCTGTGCGACACGAACGGCGGTACGCTGCCGCACGAGGTCGAGCGGATCGTCGCCGACGTTGCTACGGTCGTGCCGGGTGCGCACCTCGGCATTCACACGCACAACGATACAGAGAACGCAGTTGCCAATACGCTTGCGGCGGTGCGTGCAGGGTGCCGGCAGATACAAGGGACGCTCAACGGGCTCGGCGAGCGTTGCGGCAACGCCAACCTGACCTCGATCATTCCGACGCTGATGCTGAAAAGCGAATTTGCCGACAAATTCGAGATCGGCGTAACGCCAGCACGTTTGCAGAAGCTGACGCACGCGAGCCGCATTCTGGACGAGATCCTCAACCGTTCGCCGAACCGCCAGGCGGCTTATGTGGGCGAGGCCGCATTCGCAACGAAGGCCGGCATTCATGCGTCCGCAATCCTGAAGGAGCCGGAGACGTACGAACATGTTCCGCCGGAGAGTGTCGGCAACCGTCGGCGCGTGTTGGTTTCGGATCAGGCTGGCAAGTCCAACCTCGTCTACGAACTCGAACGGCTCGGCGTGCCGATGCCGCAGGGTGATCCGCGGATCGGCGCGCTGCTCGACGAAATCAAAGCGCGCGAGGCGAGCGGGTACGCTTACGAGGGCGCCGATGCATCCTTCGAACTTCTGGCGCGGCGATTGATGGGCGAAGTGCCGAACTATTTCCGTGTCGACAGCTTCCGCGTGATGGTGGAGCGGCGGCACAACGCGGTTGGCAAGCTCGTTACGGTGTCGGAGGCGACAGTGCGCGTATTCATCAACGGCGACAAGGAGCCGTTGTGGCACGTGGCCGAGGGCAACGGTCCGGTGAATGCGCTCGACAACGCGCTGCGCAAGGATCTCGGCAAGTATCAGAGCTATCTGCGCAACGTCGAACTCGCTGATTACAAGGTGCGCATTCTGACGGGTGGCACCGAAGCCGTCACGCGGGTGCTGGTCGAGACGCTCGACAAGGAGACCGGCGAGCGGTGGTTTACGGTCGGTGTGTCGCCGAACATCGTCGACGCGAGCTTCGAAGCGCTGATCGATTCGATCAATTACAAGCTGATGAAGACGGTTCCGCGCGACGTGCACTAGGATCGTTCCAGTCTTTGTCCGATTAGCAGAATTTTAACCGTCTCTTTTCACGGTTTCCTGACCTCGTTTTGGGATGCTCGCTACGTGTACGTGGCCAGCCGCTCAACGAGAGACGGACCAATGTCGCTCTTCGACGCAGACGAGATCGCCGTGGCTGATGGCAACGAAGCCGAGCCGTTCGGATCGCGCGTGCGTGCCGAGGCGGCGAGCGTCGTCAGGCTGGATAGGGCTGGGCTCGCCCGGATGGCGCGTCTTGCGGCTCAGGGAATCCGGGTCGTCGGGGTCGATATCAGCCTGGACGTCATTCGCAGTGTTCGAAACGGATCGGCCGATAGCAAAGGCCTTGCCGAGGGTGTTCGTGCCGGCCGCGTCGACGCCACGCAGAATATCATCGCCGCCGTCATCGATACGGACGTCACGCTGCTGCCCATCGACGACTTCGTGTTTGCGCGGCAAGCGGCCCGCGCGATCGGGCAAGCGTTGTCGATCAAGGACGGCTATCACGTCGTCATGCTGTGCGGCCAAGCGGGTGAAGAAGGCGCCGTGGAAATGATCTCGCGCACATGCGAGACGGCTTCGGGCAAGCGTCTCGGCGCCGATTTCGGACTGGCGATCGGGGCGGAGCTTTGGCGCGGAGATGCGACGGATGCGATGCCGATGCGATCGTCCGATCGGCGCGCCGCAGCATGGGCTGGTTCACTTTACGAGACGGCCGACTCGGTCGAGGTGTTGGCCCGTTGAGTATTACATCCGTGCATGCCGGCCGCAGCGAAACAATCGTCGGTCTTCCGGGCGTGCCACCGGTGTAAATGATCGCAGGGGAAGGTGGCCCACCTTCCCCTGTTGTCGTTTCTGCAGCTTTGCGTCCTACATTTGCCGCAAGCGCGCCCGCCAATGGCGCAGGCGAGGTGGCGGCATGAACTGTATTCAACGGCGATCGATATTGCTTGGACTGGCGGCAACGGCTGCCGGCGGGCGGATGGCGTTCGCCGGCACGGCAGACACGCTGGTTCAGCGTTTTGCGCCGCCGGATGGTTTCGTGCGCCAGCCTGCGGCGGAGCGGTCATTCGCGGCTTGGCTCAGGGCGCTGACATTGAAGCCTGCGGGCAGCGCCGTGCATCTTCATACCGGCGCGCTCAAGGCAAGGCAGGACGTGCACGCCGCGGTCATCGACATCGATGTCGGCGCGAAGGATCTGCAGCAGTGTGCGGATGCCGTCATGCGGCTGCGCGCGGAGTGGCTGTTCGCGACGGGTCGGGCGCGGGAAATCGCCTTCAACGATACGGGCGAGGGTAAGCCGATCGCGTTTTCTCGATGGGCGAATGGCGAGCGGCCGCGGAGCGCGGGGCGCGGCTTGGCTTGGTCGAAGACGGCGTCGGCGGATCAGAGTTATGCGTCGTTTCGCAAGTACATGGACACTGTATTCACGTGGGCCGGGACGTACTCGCTCGAGCGCGAGTTGGTGGCGGTGCGGAGCGTGCTCGATGTGCAGGCGGGAGACGTCATCATCCGCGGCGGGTTTCCCGGACATGCGGTGTTGGTGGTCGATGTTGCGGTGAATGCGGCGACAGGCAAGCGGCGTGTGCTGTTGGCGCAAAGCTACATGCCGGCGCAGGAGATCCACGTGCTCAAGAATCTCGGCAATGCAGCACTGTCGCCGTGGTATGCGCTCGAAGATGGCAAACCGATCGAAACGCCGGAGTGGCTGTTTCCAGCGGGCAGTTTGAAGCGTTGGCGTGAATAGAAATCATCTAGCGGTTTTCAGATCCGATTTGGCCAATCCGAACGCTAACGACTTTCGTCTCGCAGTTGACGTTTACAAGGCGGATGTAGGGAGCGTAGCGCCTCCAATGAAAAAGCCGATTGTTGTTTGGATCAAAGCTACCATTGGCGGTATCAAAGATGCTTAGAAGGATACCGCTCGGCACATCTTTCTTGGATTGCACGTATTGCACATCCAATGGAGCCCGCTCCATCAAGTCTGACATTTCAGATGGACGATCAAGGTAGTTCCTGACGGCTGACTCCAGTTGCCGGCAAGCTGTCGGCGCTGTTATTGCAAAGCGAACGTCATATGCCGCGCTGCGATTGAAGAGTGATGCCGGAAGGGCAGTGATCGAAATGATTCGGACAGGGTCGCAGTACTTTGGTGAAAGGTCGGGACTGCAGGCGCCGATCCAATTCGGCTCTGTATGACGGAACGACGCGTGTTCAAGGCGAAGAATGACGCGTCCGAGCAGCTTGCCAAAATGTCCTGCGGTCCCGGTCAAGAATGAGGATTCAGGCGGCGCACATGCTGACAGTGAAAGCTGCGCCAGTGTCACTAAGGTGACGAGTATAGTGTAGGGGCGCATTCGTCGGGGGTATCCGGCCGCAGTCAAATATCTTGTTACAATATTCAGGTGCGGGTTAATGGATTGGGTGCTTCGTTTTGTCGATTGTCGACGAAGTTCCGGGATGAATTGGCACCTGACTTTCTATCGGCGCTTTAGGCGCTTCCCGAACTAAACCCCGCTTGCGTGGGTGGCGGTGGATTTGCCGAGGTAGGCGTCGAACTTGGCGCAGATGGAGCGGACGAACAGGCGGCCTTTTTCGGTGACTTCGAACGAGCCGTCGGTACCGGTCGCGGCGAGGAGGCCGTCGTTGTCGTTGGCGATCAGGCCGCGCGCTTCCGCGATGACGGGCTCCGCGTCGGCGCCATAGCGGTTGGCGATGTCGGCGGCCGAGAATTTCAGGCGGCACAGCAACTCGGCGATGACATGCGCACGGACTTCGTCGTCGCGGCTCAAGGCGATGCCTTTGACGGTGGCCACGCCGCCGTCGGCGATGCGGCGGGTGTAGTCGGCGACCGCGACCGCGTTCTGGACGTACCCTTGCTTCAGCTTGCCAATGGACGATGCGCCGAGTCCGATCAGCGTCTCGGCGTCGTCTGTGGTGTAGCCCTGGAAGTTGCGGGCGAAGTTGCCTGACGCGAGCGTGTCGGTCGGCTTGGCGTAGTGATCGAGGCCGATGCGGACGTAGCCTGCCGCCAGAAGCATGGCGGCGGAGGCATTCGATTGCTCGAAGCGCTCGACGGGGCCGGGGAGCGCTTCATCCTTGATCATCTTTTGATGCGTCAGGCGGCTCGGGAGATGGGCGTAGCCGAAGAGGGCGATGCGGTCCGGAGCGAGCGTCAGCACCTGGCGGATGGTGCTTTCCACGCTTTCCTTGGTCTGGTGCGGTAGGCCGTAGACGAGGTCGAGGTTGACCGATTTTACGCCGACGTCGCGGAAGCGGCGGATGGCGCGCTCCGTCAGGTCGAAGCCCTGCATGCGGTTGATCGCCTTCTGAACAACCTCGGAGAAGTCCTGCACGCCGATCGAAACGCGGTTCACGCCGGCCTTGGCAAAGGCTTCGAACTTGTCGTCGGCGAGATTGCGCGGGTCGACCTCGACGGCGATTTCCGCGTCTGGGGCGAACTCGAAGTTTTCGCGCAGAAGTGCCGAGAGATTGGCGATGTCGGCGGCCGACAAGATGCTCGGGCTGCCGCCGCCCCAGTGCATGTGCGTGACCGGCTTGTCCTTGCCGACGATTTTGCCGACAGCTTTGATTTCGTTTGCTAATACATCCAGGTACTCGGTGACGGGGGCGTACTTGCGGGTGGCCTTGGTGTTGCAGCCGCAGTACCAGCAGAGTTCGTCGCAATAGGGGATGTGGACATAGAGCGAAATCGCCTCGCCATTTGGAATCGCGGCCAGCCATTGGCGGTACGTTTCGGCGTCGACGTTGTCGCTGAAATGCGGCGCTGTGGGATAGCTCGTATAGCGAGGTACCGGTGCCGCGAATTTCTTGACGACTTCGTGCTGCACGGCTGGTGACTCCCGCTCAATCGGTGCCGCAGCGTGCGTCAGGGGGCCGCGGCAGGCTTTGAGGCAGGTCAACACCGGTGTAGATCGATGCCGGGCGCGCCTTCTTGATGGGTTGCAAGGGCGGGAGCACTCGGCTACCAGCATGGTCACGATTTGCGTGGGTGGAGCGGCTCCCTTGGGCCCTCGCGACCCCAGCCCAAATGACCGGGACTAGGACTGATCCATGGCCTTGATCGTGCCTGCCGAACCGACCTTCGACAAACCCGGCGAAAAGGCCGCTGGCGGCTTGGTCATGCCGTCGGATCGTGGCTTTTCGGTCTTGTCCAACCAATTGGCTGATAAGGGTTTTCTCGTCACCACGACGGATGACCTGATCAATTGGGCGCGGACCGGCTCGCTGATGTGGATGACGTTCGGTCTGGCGTGCTGCGCGGTCGAGATGATGCATACGGCGATGCCGCGCTATGATACCGAGCGGTTCGGCTTCGCGCCGCGCGGCAGTCCGCGCCAGTCTGACGTGATGATCGTTGCCGGGACGCTGACCAACAAGATGGCGCCGGCTTTGCGCAAGGTCTACGACCAAATGCCTGAGCCGCGCTATGTGATCTCGATGGGGTCCTGCGCGAACGGTGGCGGGTACTATCACTACTCGTATGCGGTGGTGCGTGGCTGCGACCGCGTGGTGCCGGTCGATGTCTACGTGCCCGGCTGCCCGCCGACGGCGGAAGCGTTGGTGTACGGCATCCTGTTGCTGCAAAAGAAGATCCGCCGTACCGGCACGATCGAACGGTAGTCTTTAGGGGCAACTTGCTGCGCCACTTTGTGGCGGATCGCAAGTTGCGGGCTAAGTCTGCCGGGGGGACTTCGATGCCTTTCGTCAAATGGCGGAGTGCCGAGCCGTATGCGACGGGCGCGATCCGGTTTGCTCTGGGTCCCAAGGCGTTTGCTTCCAAGCTCATGCGGCATAAAGTATTGGCGCGGGCCGATAAAGCAGGTGTGACGATCATGCATGCCGGCCAGGAATGGCGGTTCGACGAGTGGGAGCGGCTCGGTGACGGGTTCGTTGCCTGGTTGAGACCGGCGTTCAACGCCTGCGCCGGTGATCTGAGCCGTCAGTTGGCCTTGTCTGGCGTACGGCACATGATAGAGCACTCTCGGCCGCGTGACGAAGAGAGCGACGACGTGCGCGTCGTTACCCGCTACGAGTACCGTTGGGCGGGGCATGCGCATGCCAATGCGGCCGACACGACCCCGGTCGTGACCTTATACGAGGAGCAACTTTGATGACGGCAACGGTTCAGGCGGACGGCGCACTCGCAGCTCTCAGCGCGGCTGTGAGCGGCGCGCTTGGGGCGGCCATCGTCAAGTCGTTGGTTGCCTACGGCGAGCTAACCGTGGTCGTCAGCCGCGACGAGATAAACAAGGTGCTTACCGCGCTGCGTGATGATCCCGCACTGCAATTCGAGATCCTGATCGATATCTGCGGCGTCGACTATCCGGAGCGGGCCGAGCGTTTCGACGTCGTTTATCATCTGCTGTCACCGCGCAAAAATCATCGCATCCGCGTGAAGCTTACGACCGACGAGCATTCGCCGGTACCAAGCGCCATTCCGGTGTTCCCGGCTGCCAACTGGTACGAGCGCGAGACGTACGACATGTACGGCATCCTGTTCTCAGGCCACCCCGATCTGCGCCGCCTGCTGACGGACTATGGCTTCCAGGGTTTCCCGCTGCGGAAGGATTTTCCGCTCACGGGGTATGTCGAGGTTCGCTACGACGACGAAAAGAAGCGCGTGGTGTACGAGCCGGTGAAGTTGACGCAGGACTTCCGCAAGTTCGACTTCGAGAGCCCGTGGGAAGGCGTCGACTACGTCCTGCCGGGTGACGAGAAGGCCTCCAAGCCGTCGTAACCGCCTGACGATCTGCGTTGACTATTCGCGAGCCCTTTCGCACAGCGAGCACTACGATGGCCGAGACCGAGATCCGCAATTTCAACATCAACTTCGGACCGCAGCATCCGGCGGCGCACGGCGTATTGCGCCTCGTGCTGGAACTCGACGGCGAGGTCGTGGAGCGGGTCGATCCGCACATCGGGCTGCTGCATCGCGGCACCGAGAAGCTGATCGAGCACAAGACGTATTTGCAGGCGATCGGCTACTTCGACCGGCTCGATTACTGCGCGCCGATGAACCAGGAGCACGCGTTCTGCCTCGCGGCGGAGAAACTGCTTGGCGTGAAGGTGCCGTACCGCGCACAGCTCATCCGCGTGCTCTATTCGGAAATCGGGCGGCTGATGTCGCATCTGCTCAACGTGACGACGCAGGCGATGGACGTCGGTGCGCTGACGCCGCCGCTGTGGGGCTTCGACGAGCGCGAGAAGCTGATGGTGTTCTACGAGCGTGCGTCGGGCTCGCGGATGCACGCGAAGTATTTCCGTGTCGGCGGCGTACATCAGGATCTGCCTGATGACCTCGTCAGCGATATCGCGGCGTGGATCGATCCGTTCCTTAGGGTGGTTGACGATATCGAGGGGCTGCTCTCGGAGAACCGCATTTTCAAGCAGCGCAATGCCGACATCGGCGTCGTGTCGCTCAAGGATTGCTTCCGCTGGGGGTTCTCGGGCGTGATGGTGCGCGGGTCAGGTGCCGCGTGGGATCTCCGGAAGTCGCAGCCTTACGAGTGCTATGCCGAACTCGATTTTGATATTCCGATTGGCAAGAACGGCGATTGCTACGACCGCTATCATCTGCGGGTCGAGGAGATGCGGCAGTCGTGCCGGATTATGAAGCAGTGCTGCGAGAAGCTGTTGTCACCGGCAGGCCGCGGGCCGGTCGTGACGGATGACGGCAAGGTCGCGCCGCCGAAGCGCGCCGAGATGAAGCGCTCGATGGAAGCGCTGATCCATCACTTCAAGCTCTACACCGAAGGCGTGCATGTGCCGCCGGGTGAGGTCTATGCCTGCGTCGAGGCGCCGAAGGGTGAGTTCGGCGTCTATCTCGTCGCCGACGGCTCTAATAAGCCGTATCGCTGCCACATCCGCGCGCCGGGCTTCCCGCATCTGCAAGCGATGGACTTCATGAACCGCGGCCACATGCTCGCGGACGTTTCCGCCATCCTCGGCAGCCTCGATATCGTGTTCGGGGAGATTGATCGGTGAGTGCTGATCAGTCTGATCCTGAAATGTTGGAGTGTGAGGGGCACGGGACGCAGATCGCGACCCTCGTCTGCATTCATCTGGCCGAGTCGGATCACGGCGATACATCGCTAGGATTTCACTGCAGTGTCGAGGATGGCGACT
>JAPXTA010000108.1:0-18047 GCA_033812735.1 Hyphomicrobiaceae bacterium
CGCATAATCTCGGCATCGTGGCGCGGTATGCAGACCGCGTGAACGTGATGTACGCGGCGCGTCTCGTCGAGAACGGCACGGCGGAGCAGGTCTTCGGCAAGCCGAGCCATCCTTACGCACGCGGGCTGTTGTCTGCTGTGCCGCGGCTCGATCGCGCACGCTCGGACAAACTTGCAACCATCGAAGGCGCGCCGCCCAATCTGCTGGCGCCGCCCGAAGGTTGCCGCTTCGCCCCACGGTGCCGGTTTGCGACCGAGATCTGCAAGTCGACGGTGCCGCCCTCCCTCGAGGTGGCGGGCGGGCATTTCGCCGCGTGCCATCATCTGGCGACGGTTGCGTCCGACCCGCTGATGCCGCAGGGGCATTCCGCCGTATCCGAGATCCCCGAGGCGTCGCCCGATGCAAAGCCGATCCTCGCGATCAAGGGTGCGACGAAGCATTTTCCGGTCGGGGGCGGCTTGCTCACCGCGCCGAAGCTCGTGCGAGCCGTCAACGATGTGACGATCGACATCAAGCCGGGCGAAACGCTCGGGCTCGTCGGTGAGTCGGGCTGCGGGAAATCCACGCTTGGCCGTCTCGTGCTACGGCTCGACGATCCGACGGCCGGTGAAATCCAGTTCGAGGGGCGAGATATCGCTGCGTTGTCACGCGGCGAGATGGTCGATGTGCGCAAGCGCATGCAGGTCATTTTCCAAGACCCCTATTCGTCGCTCAATCCGCGCATGACGGTCGGGCAGATCATCGCGGAGCCGATGATCGTGCACAAGATCATGCCGAAAAAGGAGACGCCGAAGCGGGTTGCCGAACTTCTGCAGCTCGTCGGTCTCTATCCGTACATGGCTGTGCGCTATCCGCACGAGCTGAGCGGCGGGCAGCGGCAGCGCGTCGGTATTGCGCGGGCGCTCGGGGTCAATCCGCGGATGATCGTTTGCGACGAGGCGGTCTCGGCGCTCGATGTGTCTATTCAGGGGCAGGTCATCAATCTGCTCGAAGACTTGCAGGTCAAGCTTGGTCTCACGTACCTGTTCATCGCGCACGATCTTGCCGTCGTGCGGCATATCTCGACAAAGGTCGCGGTGATGTATCTCGGCCGGATCGTCGAGTACGCCGATGCGGACGAGTTGTTCGCGAACCCGAAGCATCCCTATACGCAGGCCCTGCTCGCGGCCGCTCCCGTGCCCGATCCGGTGATCGAGAAGTCGCGGCCACGCACGATCATCAAGGGTGAATTGCCGAGCCCGCTCAATCCACCCGCGGGCTGCGTGTTCCACCCGCGCTGTCCGAAAATGACGGAGGCGTGCAAGGCCGGGGTTCCTCCGACGCGGGAGCTTGGGCCAGGGCATTCCGTCGCCTGTATTCACGCCTGAGGAGGAAACGCGCCCCGCACAGCCGCAGCAGCATTCCAACAGTCGCAGCAGTCGAGAACAGGGAGGACGGCCTATGCAAGTCATTCGTACTGTCAGTCTCGTGGCATCTCTGCTGGCAGCGTCCGCATCAATGGCGGATGCCCAGACCCCGAAGCGTGGCGGCATGCTCAATTTTGCGGTGGTGGCGGAGCCGCCCAACTACGACTGCCATGCATCGACGACGTTTGCGCTCATTCACCCCGTCGCGCCGCACTATTCGACGCTACTGAAATTCGATGGGGCGAAGTATCCAGCGGTGGCTGGAGATCTTGCGAAAGCGTGGAAGGCATCGCCCGACGGACTGACCTACACGTTCACGCTGCACCAACCGGTGAAGTTCCATGACGGCTCGCCGCTCACGTCAGCCGACATCAAGGCGAGCTACGAGCGGATTGCCAACCCGCCCACGGGGGTCATTTCGGCGCGGCGCGCATTTTGGACCGACCTTGAAAAAATCGAGACGCCAGATGCGGCGACGGTCGTGTTCAAGTTGAAGACACCGGTCGCGGGAATGTTCGAGCATTTTGCAAACCCCTACAACTGCATCTACTCCGCTGCCAAGCTTGCTCAGAATCCCCGGTATCCCGAAGCCGAGATCATGGGGTCGGGTGCCTTCCAGTTCGTTGGGCATACAAAGGGCAGTCATTGGGAAGGCAAGCGCTTCGCTGACTACTTCCTCAGGGATCGGCCATTCCTTGATGGCTACAAGGCGTACTTCGTCAAAAACACGAGTGTCGTGCCCGGCATGCTCGGCGCGCAATTCGACACGGAGTTTCGCGGACGCAACCCGAAGGAATCCGAGCAGTTGATGCAGGAGGGCGGCGACAAGTTCGTCAAGCACGAGGGCACCTGGGTCGGCACGCTGATGCTGATCTTCAATGTGAAGAAGAAGCCCTTCGACGATATCCGCGTTCGCCAAGCCTTGACGCTCGCCATCGACCGCTGGGGCTCATCGCCAAGCATCGCGAAGATCTCGATTTTGAAGGGCGTCGGCGGTGTTCTGCGGCCGGGTTACGAGATGGCGCTGCCCGAGGCAGAGCTGGTGAAGATGCCGGGGTACTGGCGGGATATCGAGGCATCGCGCGCGGAGGCTCGCCGTCTGCTCAAGGAAGCGGGTGCCGAGAATTTACAGTTGAAGCTGCTCAACCGGAACGTGGCGGAGCCTTACACGCCGGGCGGCATTCTCACCGTGGATCAGTGGCGGCGTGTCGGCGTTACGGCGCAGCACGAGCAGCTCGAGACGAAGCTCTATTTCGATCAGATCGCGCAAGGCAACTTCGATGTGGCGGTCGAGTTCATCAACGATCCGAACGACGATCCGACGCAACAGTTTGCGAAGTACCTGACCAAGAAGGCCTCGTCGATCGGCTATTCGGGACACGAGGACGGCAAGCTCGACGAGATGTACGGCCGGCAACGGCGGACGATCGATCCTGCCGAGCGCAAGAAGATCGTCAACGAGATGGAGCGGTACGCGCTGACAACGGCCTACAACGTGCCGCTGATCTGGTACCACCGCATCATCGTCAATCACAAGAAGATCAAAGGGTGGCACTTCACGCCGAGCCACTACGTGCAGCAAGATCTGGTCGACGTCTGGCTCGACCAGTAGAGACCCGAAGGTTCAACGAAAAACAAGCAAGAGAGGAAATGCGACTGATGAATAAGAAACTGACTAGTGCGTTGGTGGCTGCGGCGGCTTTGATCGCAGCTGCGCCAGCGTTGGCGCAGGCCCCAAAGAAGGGTGGCGTGCTCAACTTTTCGATCGTGGCAGAACCGCCGACGTTCGATTGCCATGCAACGACGACGTTCGCGACCATCCACCCGGTCGCTCCCGCTTACAACGGTTTGTTGAAGTTTCGCGGCGACGTAAACAAGAAGCTCGAAATCGTCGGGGATCTCGCTAAGTCGTGGGAGATGGCGAAGGATGGCCTGACCTACACGTTCAAGCTGCATGACAACGTAAAGTTCCACGACGGTACGCCGATGACATCGGCCGACATCAAGGCGAGCTACGAGCGGATCATGAATCCGCCGGCAGGCGTTCCCTCACCGCGTAAGGCGCTGCATCAGGACATTGCTTCGATCGAGACGCCTGACGCGACGACCGTCATCTTCAAGATGAAGGGTGTCAACGCGTCGATGCTCAATAACTTCGCATCGCCGTTCAACTGCATCTACTCGGCGAAGAAGTTGACCGAAAATCCCAAGTATCCCGAGACGGAAGTCATGGGTACGGGCGCCTTCAAGCTGAAAGAGTACGTCAAGGGTGCGACGTACGAAGGCGTGCGGCATGACGGCTACTTCGAAGCGGGCAAGCCGTACCTCGACGGGTACAAAGTCTTCATCGTGAAGTCGAACGCTGTTGTCCCCGGCATTCAGGGCGGACAGTTCGATGCGGAGTTCCGAGGGCGCTCGCCGAAGGAGCGCGACCAGCTCGTGGCCGCGATGAAGGACAAGGTCACTGTTCAGGAGGGGCCGTGGACAACGAACCTGCTGATCGCCTTCAACACGCAGAAGAAGCCGTTTGACGACGTACGCGTTCGCCGTGCGTTGACGATGGCGATCGATCGTTGGGGCGGTTCGGAGCCGTTGTCGAAGATCTCGATGCTCAAGTTCGTCGGCGGGTTCATGCGCCCGGGTTCGGACTACGAGATCCCCAAAGAGGAGCTCGAGAAGCTGCCTGGCTATGGCCGCGATATCGCGAAGTCACGTGAGGAGGCGAAGCGGCTGCTCAAAGAGGCCGGCGTCGAAAACCTCAAGATCAATTTCGTGAACCGTAATATTGCGGAGCCCTATACGCCGGCCGGCATCTACGTCGTCGACCAGTGGAAGCGGATTGGGGTCGAGGCTGATCACAAGCAGCTGGAGACAAAGCTCTACTTCGATGCCCAGCAGAAGCGCGACTTCGACGTGACGATCGAGTTCATTGCCGAATTCGCCGATGACCCCAGTATTCAGCTGCAGAAGCTGCTGAGCAAAGACAAGAATGCAACGGCGCTGCCAGGGCATTCCGACAAGATGGTCGACGAGTTGTTCGAGAAGCAGTCACGGACGGTCGACCCGGCCGAGCGGATCAAGATCGTGCGCGAACTCGACAAGCGCATCACCGATCAGGCCTATGCGTCGATGCTGTTCTGGTGGCAGCGCATCGTCGTGAACAACGCCAAGATCAAGGGCTGGGAGCTGCATGCGGCTCACTTCACCGGCCAGGATCTGCAAAACGTGTGGCTGGACCAATAACAGCCGACTGCCAACTGCCAATGGCCAAACGGGACTTGCTCCCTTGGCCATTGGCCCTTCACCTCTGGTCCATTCATGCTCTTCTTCATTCTCCGCCGCCTGCTCCTTGTAATCCCGACGCTGATCGGTGTGGCGGTTGCCGTGTTCTTCCTCATTCGCGTCATGCCGGGTGACGTGGTGGTCGTGAAACTGCGTGCCGACGGCGCGTCGGTCACGGAGGAGACGATCCAGGCCGAGCGAAAGAGGCTTGGCCTCGACAAGCCGCTCTACCAGCAATTCGTCGATTACATGGTCGGGCTTGCGAAGCTCGACCTCGGCAATTCGCTTTGGACCAACCAGCCGGTCGCGAAGGAGATCGCGATCCGATTCCCGGTGTCGTTCCAGGTCGCCGTCATGGCGACGATCATTGCCATTCTGATCGCCGTGCCGCTTGGCACCATATCCGCGCTCTATCGAGATACGTGGATCGACTACGTGGTTCGAATATTGGCCGTGTCAGGTCTCGCGATCCCGTCGTTCTGGCTCGGCATGCTGCTCATCATGATGCTGCTGTCGTTGTTCAACTGGCTGCCGAAGATCGAGTACGTGTCGATCTTTCGCGATCCGGTCGCGAATTTGACGCAGCTGATCTGGCCGGCGCTGTCGGTCGGCTATCGGTACGCGGCGGTGGCGACGCGGATGATGCGGTCGGCGCTGCTCGAAGTGCTGGGCGAGGACTACATCCGGACCGCGCGGGCGAAGGGCGTGTTCAATCGACTGATCACGCGACGGCATGCGTTGCGCAACGCGATGCTGCCGGTGGTCACCGTAATCGGCCTCGAATTCGCGTTTCTGATCGGCGGGTTGGTCGTTACCGAGCAAGTGTTCAATCTGAACGGTATCGGCAAGCTTTTCGTCGACGCTTCGACGCGCGGCGACTTCAATCTGATCCAGGGGCTCGTGCTGCTGATCGCCGTGGTCTTCATTATCGTCAATCTGATCGTGGACATCCTCTATGCGTTCCTCGATCCGCGCATTCGTTTGAACTGAGGCGCTCATGGCTACCGCACCCGCCGCTCCTACAGCCGGCATCGACATGCCGAAGCGCAAAAGCGCTACCTGGAGCTTCATCAAGAGCCAGCCGCTCGGCGCGGCAGGGCTTTTGGTCATTCTCATCTACGTCGGCATGGCGTTCGGCGCGAAGTGGATCTCGCCGTTCGATCCGGAGGAGATCGACTTCGCGGCACAGCTGGCGCGTCCAAGCCTCGAGCACTGGTTTGGGACCGATCAATTCGGCCGCGATGTGTTCTCGCGGCTGGTTTATGGGGCGCGGACGGCGCTGGCGGTCGGTATTCTCTCGTCGCTGTTCGGGTGCACGGTCGGTGCGCTCATCGGGGCTGCGTCGGGCTATTTCGGCGGGCGGATCGACACGGTGATCCAGCGCGTCGTGGACGTCTTGCTGTCGTTTCCGATCATCGTGCTCGCGATGGTGGTCGTGGCCGTGCTCGGCAAGTGGCAGGTGGCCGGCGTCGACATGAACCTCATCATGGCGATTGCCTTGCCGATCATTCCGAAGATGGCCCGTATCGCACGTTCCTCGACGCTTTCGATTGCGGCGATGCCCTACATCGATGCGGCGCGGGCGGCCGGGTTCAGCCATACTCGGATCGTGCTGCGGCACATCATGCCGAACATCGTGGCGCCGTACCTGATCATGTTCACGGCGTTCGTCGCCCAGGCGATCCTGCTCGAAGCGTCGTTGTCGTTCCTCGGTCTCGGCGTGACCGAGCCGACGGCCGCTTGGGGGTTGATGCTGTCGGGCGCGTCGGCCGATTTCTACCGCGATGCGCCGTGGATGATCGTGTTCCCCGGGCTTGCGATCACGTTCGCCGTTTTCGCCTTCAACATGTTCGGCGACAGTCTGCGTGATTGGCTCGATCCGAAGATGAAGGGTTGAAGCAAGCGTGCGGCTCAAGTCGAAGTTCTGGGTGCAGGCGTATGTCAGAGCGCGCAACGCCGCTGGTGCGTTTGCAACCGTCGTCCATCGCGGTGACGAAGACTTCGGCGTGATCTGGGTCCGGCTCAACCGGCTCGATGGGACGTCGACCATCCTCGCACCCGCGCCGACGCCACTCGATAGCGATCCCGACGAGCTTCCGGAGCGGCGGTTCCAACGCCAGCACAAGGGTGACTCGATCAGCGACGCAGACGCTGACGATCTGATTCGCCGGCAGCGGTCCTTCGACAGCGATTTTTGGCTCGTCGAGGTCGAGGATCGCGCCGGGGTACACGGTCTCGACCTCGCGCCATAGGCCCCAAACGACTGGAAGCGCTCCGTTTTTGATCCGAAATCGAGTCTTTTCGGTAACAGCCGGAGCGCGTCGAAGCGCCTATTAAGATCTTGTTAATTCGCTCAGGCCTCAAATGGTTGCGCGGGGCCTAAACGGTTCGACAGCAATGAGACTGACCACTTTACGGAGGGGCCGCAGAGAGGGTGGCCTGATGGGAGATGGCAACGATACACGAGTTTCGAGCACTACCTAGGGACAGTTCGGTGCCCCGTTCGGTGAGTGCTGAAATCATCATTTTTCCAGGCATTCGCTATGAATACTGGAGTGCCGAGCCCGTGCGGGGCGGTAGCGAGAAGAAGGCCAGGCGGAGCAAGCCCGCCAAGCCGAGGCGCGGGCGGCGCGTGAAGCGCGACTTCCTGGAAATCGCCTAAGAGGATGGTTCAGCGTCCGTGCGCGAGCAAGCGCCTGACGTCGTCGTACGAATGCGCGATGTGATCCGCGCCCGCTGCTTCGAGCCGTTCGCGATGCCCATCGCGAATGTGCGAGCCGCCTAGAAATCCAATCACCGTCATGCCGGCGGCCTTTGCGCCGGTCACTCCCGCGGGACTGTCCTCGAGCACCAGAGTCGCTTGAGTTTCCGCCGCCATTTCTTTGGCCGCATGGAGAAAAATGTCCGGCGCGGGCTTGCCGTTCTTCACCGCCGTCGCGCTGAACAGGTTTTGCCCGAAGTGCGCGCGCATGCCGAACTTATCGACGCAATGGTCGAGCCACTCGATGCTGCTCGAAGAGGCGACGCAGCGCGACAGGTGGCGATGGTCATCGAGGAAGGTGGCGACGCCCGCAATCGGGCCGACGTCGCGGCGCATGACGGTTCGGGTGCGTGCGCGATAGTCTTCCTCGAATGTCTGGGGAAGTTCGCGGCCGAGCCAATCGACGACCAGGCGCTGCGTGTCTGCAAAGCGCTTGCCCATGAACATACGGATCGAGTCATCCAGCGTCGTCGGCTTGCCGAGGGACGTGAGGTAGTCTGCCAGCGCCTGATTGGCGAGTGTTTCGCTGTCGGCGACGACACCGTCGAAGTCGAAGATGATGAGGCGGGGGGCGAGGCTCATCGATTGCCTTTGCGCGAGAGCAGGAACACGGCTTTTTCGCCGAGGAAATTGTGGGCTGTCAGCGGGAGCCAGGTGCCGAGCTTTTGGCCTGACACGTTGAAGGCGACTTTGCGCTCGACGCGGGCATTGACGACCTCGCAGAGGTCGGTGAAGTCCTTGATCGTGCACAGATGAGCATTCGGTGTCGCATACCAGGCGTCGGGCAAGTTCTCGGTCAGGGGCATGCGGCCGGTCAGCAGGAGTTTGCCGCGCACCTGCCAGTGGCCGAAATTCGGCAGCGATACGATGGCGCGGCGTGCGATCCGCAACAGTTGTTCGAGGACCCTCTTGGGGTTGCGTGTCGCCTGGATGGTCAGCGACAGGATCGCGTAGTCGAAGGCATCGTCAGGATAGTCGGCAAGGTCGCGGTCGGCGTCGCCTTGGATGACCGATAGGCCATGCGCCACGCAGGCGTTGACGCGTTCGCGCTCGACTTCGATGCCGCGGCCGTCGACTTGCCTCAGCTCCTGGAGAAGTTGCAGCAAGGCGCCGTCGCCGCAGCCGATGTCGATGACGCGGGCATGCGGGTCGACCATCTCAGCGATCAGCAGATGGTCGACGCGGGGTGCGGAGCGGCTGGGAGCTGCGGAAGGCATGATCGTATCGGCCATCAGCGGAGTCCCCGGCGTGCGGCATTGGAATTGACGAACCCGCTAATCGTGGCGAACAGCTCGGGCTCCTCGAGCAAGAACGCGTCGTGCCCCTTGTCGCTGTCGATCTCGACGAAGGAGACGTTGGCGGCAACGGCGTTCAGGGCCTTGACGATCTCCTTGCTCTCGCGCGTCGGGTAGAGCCAGTCACTCGTGAACGAGATGACGCAGAAGCGCGTCTTGGTGCCGCGGAAGGCGTTGGCGAGCTTGCCGCCGTTCTCGGCCTTCATGTCGAAGTAATCCATCGCACGGGTGATGTAGAGATAGCTATTGGCGTCGAAACGATCGACGAAGGTCGAGCCTTGGTGGCGTAAGTAGCTTTCGACCTGGAAGTCGGCGTTGAACGAAAACGTCTTGACGTCGCGGTCCTGGAGCTGGCGGCCGAACTTGCGCTGTAGGGCGTCCTCGGAGAGGTACGTGATATGGGCTGCCATGCGCGCCACGGAGAGGCCGTTCTTCGGAAACGTGCCTTCGACGAGGTAGCGGCCCTTGCGCCATTCCGGATCGGCCATCACGGCTTGGCGGCCGACTTCGTGGAAGGCGATGTTCTGGGAGGAGTGCCATGGCGCGGTCGCGATGGGCAGCGCGGTGTAAACGCGGTCCTTGTAGTTGGCGGCCCACTCGAGCACTTGCATCCCGCCCATCGAGCCGCCGATGACGGCGAAGAGTTGGTCGATACCAAGATGGTCGATCAGGCGTGCCTGGGCGCGGACCATATCGGCGATGGTGATGACGGGGAAGTCGAGACCGTAGGGTTGGCCGGTCGCGGGATTGACCGAGGCAGGGCCGGTCGAGCCCATGCAGCCGCCGAGGATGTTCGAGCAGATGACGAAGAAGCGGTCGGTGTCGATCGGTTTGCCGGGGCCGATCAGCGTTTCCCACCAGCCGGGCTTACCGGTGACGGGATTGACGTTGGCGACATGCTGGTCGCCGGTCAGAGCGTGGCAGACGAGGATGGCGTTGGATTTTTCGGCGTTGAGCTGGCCGTAGGCTTGGTAGGCGATGTCGAAGGGCGCTAGCGTCTGGCGGCAGTCCAGCAGCAGCGGCGCGCTATGGTCAAAGCGAGCGATCTTGCTTGAGGGCGTGGTGATCTCCCGCCACTTGGCGGCCTCGATCGTTCGGCGATCGGAGTCGGCTTCCCCGGTCATAATAACGCTCCTCTCACCGCCAAAGGCGGACACCGGGCGCAACCGTGGGTCGGATGTGCACGGCCTTTTAGCGAGTTGTTTAACGTGGCTGCAAGCCGGCCGGCCAAATGACCACGAACGCGCCGATTTATGGCGATCGTGTGGGTGCGGTCAAGATGTGTAGCGAAAGCTGACGGATCAGTTCGAGTTGCGCTGAAGTTGTTAACGGAGCGTCAACCCGGTGCGTGAGAGCGTAAAGGTATCGTTTTTTTGCGGGCGGATTTTACCGTGCACAGCTCCGAGACCATAGTGACGAGAGCAGGCTGGGAGCTGCTGGCGAGCGGCCGGACGCCTGCGGTCGGCACGTTGCTCAGGCTTGATCATCGCGCCATTCCGGCGGCCGAAATTCGCGGTTTTGTCGCGACCACGGATCACGAGCCGCGGCGGGGGCTGACGATGGTCCTGCTGGGCGCGTTCGGCATTATCGGCCTCGGTTTCATGTTCGGCGTTGTCGATACCGGCATGCGGGGCCGTTTCCTCGGCGGCGCCATGGTCGCGGTGGCGATCGTCGTGGCGGCGGTCGAGGAGATGATGCGGTTGACCACGTCGGGCGTGTTCCGGATCGATATTCTGACATCCGGCGGCGAGACCTTGCGCCATTCTACGCCTGACGTAGACGATCATGCTGCGTTGCTTGTAGCACTCGGGTCGATCGTCGGTCACAACTCCGCTACTGTGCGGAGTGCGCCAAGCGAGGCCGCCAACTTCGACGTTCAAGCGGGCTCGCGTGCGGCGGCGGCTGCGGCTTAGATTTTGCGGTTCACTTCGCCAGATTGTCGGCAACCTTTTGGAAGGCGTCGGCCACGTTCGAGCCCATGCGCGTCGTCGCCGTGATGATGGCAACTGCAACCAGGGCAGCGATCAGGCCGTATTCGATGGCGGTGGCGCCGGATTCGTCGCGAGCGAAGCGGGCGAGACGGGCGGTCATGTGTTCGGCTCCTCGTCAATTTTGATGCGAATGCACGGTACTCAGGCAATCGGCGTGCCAGTTCGGGCCAGATTGGCGGCGGTCGATGTTCTGGCGCTCGCGGAAGGTTAAAGTGGGCGCGGCGGCTTACGTCGCAGATCGTTGATCGACGCCGTGGTTGTCCTGTAAGCGTCGGAGGGGCGGCCGATAGCCGTTCGACTGGAACCTGCCGATGGCCACGCACAACGAGACAGCTCCGACGCCGCATCAGTGGCCCGATTTGGCTGGACGGCTCGAAAGGCAGGGCGCGCAGCGCCGCCATGTGCTGCCGATCCGCGTCTATTTCGAAGACACGGACTTTTCCGGGCTCGTCTATCACGCGAGCTACATCCGCTGGTGCGAGCGCGGGCGGTCGGATTTCCTGCGGCTGATCGGGAACGATCACAGGCAACTCATCGAAGGGGCCGAGCGGGAGGCGGCTGCATTCGTCGTTCGCAAGCTTGCGATCGAGTACTTGAAGCCTGCGCGAATTGACGACGTGCTCGAAGTCACGACGCGTGTGAAGGAGCGAGGGGCTGCGACACTGACGCTCGATCAACGCGTGTCGAAGCTTGTCGATGGGCAGGCTGTCGAACTCGTGCAGGCCGAGGTTATGGTGGTTCTGGTCAGCCAGGCAGGGCGTGTGCTCAGACTGTCGAAATTCCTGACGAACGCGCTCGACAACGGGTAACGCAAGAGAGGAACGCCTGCCATGTCCGATCAAGTCGCTGCCATGAACGCGCTGCTCAAGACGATGCTGCCCGGATTGCTTGGGGTACAGATCGTCGAGATAACGCCGGACAAGATCGTCGGTAAGATGGTGGTACGTCCCGACATGTGCACGGCGGGAGGAATTCTGCACGGCGGCGCTTACATGACGTTTGCGGATACGCTTGGCGCGATTGCGACGGTCGTCAACATGCCGAAGGACGCGCGCACGGCGACGATCGAATCGAAGACGAATTTTCTCGGTGGGGCGCCAGTTGGATCGACCGTCACCGGCACGACGACGCCGTTCCACAAGGGGCGGGCGACGCAAGTCTGGCAAACGCAGATCACGGGCGAGGACGGCAAATTGCTCGCCGTCGTGTCGCAAACGCAGATGGTGATGATGCCGAAGGGCTGATCAGGCCTTTTTCGATTTACGCGGCTTTGGTTTCGCGTCGGCGAGTTCGACGCCGGTTTCAAGTTCGTACCAGCGGGCGATGTCCATAACCGATCGGCCTTCGCCCATGGCGGCATCGGCCTCCGACCAAAGCTTCTTGCCGAGCTTGCTGACGGGGAGGTCGAGGCGGCCTTCGTCGGCCAGTGTCAGCGCGATCGCCACGTCCTTGCGCATCAGCGATAGTTTGAAGGCGTCGTCGAAGCGGCGGCCGACGACCTGGGGGCCGTATTTCCGGCTGGTGACGAAGCTTTGGCCCGTTGAGACGTTGAGGACATCGATCATCGCTGATGGTTCGAGGCCATGGGCCTTGCCGATGATCATGGCTTCGGCGGTGCCGAGGCAGGTCAGTGCGGTTGCCAAATTGTTGACCGTCTTCATCGTATGTCCCGCGCCGATGGGGCCGAGGTGGAAGATGTGGGTGCCCATCAGCTTCAGGATCGGTTTCGCGCGCTTCAGCGCGGCGTCGCTGCCACCACACATGAAGACGAGGGTCGCGGTTTCCGCGCCTTCCTGGGCGCCTGATACTGGTGCGTCGATCATGTCGATGCCGCGGCGGGCGAGGGTTTTGGCCGTCTGACGCGTCAGCCAAGGTTCGGCAGACGAGCAATCGATCAAAATCGTGCCCGGCTTCATGCCAGCCGCTAGGCCGTCGTCAGCTTCGACACAGGCGCGCACGGCTTCGCCGTTCGGCAGCATTGTGATGACGATGTCGCTGTTTTCCCCGACATCGCGAGGGGACTTGGCGACGCCACCGCCCTTGATGCGGCGTGCGGCTTTGCGTGCAGCTGCCAAATCGAGGTCATAGAGCGTCAGGGTGTGTCCGGCTGCCGCGAGATGGCGCGCCATGGCGCTGCCCATGACACCGACGCCGACAAAGCCGATGCGTCTCGATTTCATCGTGCCATTCCGTTGATGAGGCGGGCGAGGTCGATATCGAGGGCGGTGATACCGCCGGCGTCGTGGGTGGTCAGGGTGATATCGACGCGGTTGTAGACGTTCGACCACTCCGGGTGATGGTCGAGTTTTTCGGCGGCGAGGGCGACGCGGGCCATAAAGCCGAAGGCCGCGTTGAAGTCGGTGAACTTGAACGATTTCGAGATCGCGGGGCGACCTTGAACGAACGTCCAACCGCCGAGGCCCGTCAGAGCTGATTGCACTTCGGCGTCGGTCAGTTTGGCGCGCGAGGCCATGGCGATGCTCCTGCTCGTCGTTGCGTCTCTTCCGGCTGGATCTCTACGCGGGTATGATCACGTGCATGAAGCCACAAGTCAAAATTCTGTTCGTCTGTCATGGCAACACATGCCGTTCGCCGATGGCGGAGGCGCTCGCGCGGGATATGGCGGAACGGGCCGGCCGGCGCGATGTATTTTTCAGGTCGGCGGGCATTGCGCCGCGGTCGACGGGAGGATCGGCTGACCCGCGCGCGGTCGCCTGTATCGGCCGCCGCGGGATCGATCTCAGCGGGCATGCGGTGCGGGCGCTCGATGTCGAAGCTGATGCGCACGACTTCGACCTGCTGTTGGCATTGGATGAGGCGGTGCTCGGGGTCGTTCTGGAACGGACACCGGCCGATGTTCGGCACAAGGTGCGGCCGTTGATGTCGTTCGCCCCTCATTCAGGCGTCGTAGCCGTGCCGGACCCCTACGAGGGGAATGCCCGCGACTATGACCATGCGCTCGGGCTGATCGAGCAGGCGATCGACGGGCTGCTCCGAAGCAGCTCGTTGCATTCGACAGGAGTGCATGTCGGTAGAGAATGACCCGACGCAGAAATTACCCGCCGAACGCGTCTCCCCCTAAATGTCATGGCAGGCCTTGTGCCTGCCACCCATTGGGCCGCACACTCAATGGGGAAATGAGTGCGAGATGTCGCTGCAGCTGAGCCACAACACCAGGTTCACGCGAGCCGCCTGATGGGTGGTCGGGACAAGCCCGACCATGACAACGGTAGGTGAGGCGCGCACCTGTGCCGGATGTCGGCAAGTGGCCCATCGCAACTGTTACGAGCGCTGCAGGCCCTATCCTACCCCCGCTTGGCTGCGTACGGGCGGACCTTGAATTCGAGCCAGTTGCGGAATTCGGCGGTTTTGACGCCATTGTCGAGGATGTCGCGGGTGATGCCGTAGCGCCAGGCGAGGTCCTTACGGCTCTTGTCGTCGCCTAACGCGCGGAAGTCGGCCGCCATGGCGTTGGCGTCGGCTTCGTCGCGCATCAGCCCTTCGGTCATCTGCTTCGTTACCCGGGACGTGAAGAGGGCTGCGAGGAGCGAGAACTGGAACTCGGGGTGGTACTGGACGCCCCAGAAGCAGTTGTCGCCGTCTACCATCTCGGCGGCCTGGACGCGGCTCATGGCATTGCTCGCGAGCAGCCGCCCGCAGGCGGGCAGTGCCTCGACTTCGTCTTCATGGGAGCAGAGCGCATCAAAGGCGTCCGGCTTGCCGCGGTACATGGCATGGTCGCGGCCGGCTTCGTTCAGTGTGATGTTGCGCGCGACGCCGAACTCGCGGCCATTCGGATTGAGGCGGACCTTGCCGCCGAGCGCGGCGGTCATCAGCTGGATTCCCCAGCAGGAGCCGAAGACGGGTATGCCGGATTTGAAGACTTCGCGCGCGTACTCGATCTGGCCGCGGACGGCAGGCACGTCGCTGTAGATATTCAGGGGCGAGCCGGTGAGAGTGACGCCGTCGAAATCGGCGAGAGACATTCCCTGCGGCAGGCGCTCGCCGTCTGCGACATTGATGGAGAAGAACTCCATGGCTTCGCCTGGCTTGGCATGACCACCGACGGCTGCCGAGAACATGTCCTCGTTCGTCGGGGCGCCGAGCGAGCTGATACGGCGCTGGGCCTCGCCGGGGGCGCCGTTGAAGATCAGGATACGTGGCATGGAGGGCCTTGCGTTGGAAGTTGTCCGCCCATCAAGCGGGCGGCGCACGTTAGCAGAAGCCGCCGCCGCGTGAAGTGCTTGCCAGAGTTACCACCCGCGATCAGGATGAAGGCCTTGCTGCGATGCGTTTTGCGCTGCACGCGATGTGAGCACCTGCAATGTGGGGGGCTTCACAATCAAACATTCGCAGGTTCTAATGTGCTAACTAAAAAGTCGACCATGGGAGGTTGCCGCATGAAATGGACCAGAGGCGCCGTGATTGCGGTCGTCACGGCTGTTGCCGCCGTCAGTGGTACCGGGGTGGCTGGGGCGCAGGACGATGCGGCGGTCGAGAAGGCGCTCGAACAGTATCGCAAGATGATGAAGGACGACCCGTGGTCCAATCCTGCCAACTTGGATGTCGATCGCGGCGAAGCCTTGTGGAAGACGAAGGCGGGGCCGAAAGGGGTGTCGCTCGAGGGCTGCGACCTCGGCAAGGGCGCGGGCAAGGTCGACGGCGCGTTTGCTGAACTACCGCGCTATTTCGCCGACGCCGATCAGGTCATGGATGCGGAGAGCCGGATCCTTTGGTGCCGCAAGACGCTGCAGGGTATCGACGACACGGCATTTCTCAAGAATCCGCACCCGGCCGGCGGGCAACCCGTCAAGGACGTGGGTGCGCTTGCGACATGGGTTGCTTCGAAATCCGCGGGGATGAAGTTCGCGGCGAAGCTCGATCAGCCGAAGGAGAAGGAGGCTGTCGCGCTCGGCGAGCAGTTGTTCAATAGGCGGATGGGGCCGTTCGATTTCGCCTGTGCGACGTGTCATGCCGACAAGGGCAAGCGAATCCGGCTGCAGGGCTTGCCGTATTTGTCGCAGCCTAAGGAGGCGCGTGCCGTGATCGGCGAATGGCCGGCCTATCGCGTCTCGAGCACGCACGTCATGACGATGCAGCACCGTGTTCTCGACTGCTTCTGGCAGATGCGGATGCATCGCGTTCAGATGGGCTCTGAGGTTTCGAATGCGCTGATTGCATACATGGTCAAGACGGCCGAAGGCGGCGATATCGCTGCCCCGGGCATGAAGCGCTAAGGAGGTCGTCATGACGAAATCGACACTTAAGACGATCGCCTTCGTTGCCGCCGCATGCGCTGCGACGGCTGTGCTGGCGCAATCCAAGCCGGCTGTCGACGAGGCAAAGATCGAGGCGCTGCTCAAGTCGGCGTTCAATCAAGCGCCGGCGGATTGGGCGGATCGCATCAAGGGCGACGAGACGTTGCAGATCTGCAGCGCGACCCGCAATAGCCCGTCGGCCGAGCAGGCCAAGAAGATCGAGCAGTTGGCGCGGGCTGCCATCAAGTATCCGGATGACGGCAAGTTGCTCGGCGACTGGAAGAAGGGTGAGCGTATCGCGCAGTCTGGCTACGGGATGCGGTTCAGCGACTATCCTGCGGCCAACCCGACCGGTGGAAATTGCTACGCTTGCCACCAGATCACAAAGGCAGAAGTCAGTTACGGCACCATCGGGCCGAGCTTGCTCGAATATGGCAAGATCCGGAAGTTCAGCGAGGCCGAGACGAAGGCCGCGTATGAAAAGATCTACAACAGCCACGCGGTGTTCCCGTGTTCGCTGATGCCGCGTTTCGGGTCGAATGGTGTGCTTACGATCGAGCAGATCAAGGACATCACGGCGCTGCTGATGAGCCCGGATAGCCCGGTCAACAAATAGTATCGGCGGCGCTGCCGGGCAAAGGACTGGAACGATGACGACGCGGCGGGATTTCCTGCAAGTGGCTATTGCGGCCGCCACCATCACGGGGCTTGGCGGGACGTTCTCGCGCGCCGTCGCGCAGCAGAGGCTGTCTCAGGCTGACCTGCTGCGGTTCGATCCAAAGGGTAAGCTGACGCTGCTGCACTTCACCGACTGTCATGCGCAGCTGAAGCCGATCTACTTCCGGGAGCCGTCGATCAACATCGGCGTCGGTGCGATGACGGGGTTGCCGCCGCACATCACCGGCGCCGACTTCCTGAAGACCTTCGGCGTTCCGCCGGGTTCGGCAGGAGCATACGCACTGACATCGGAGGACTTCGCGGCGCTTGCGAAAACGTATGGCCGGGTCGGCGGTATGGATCGCATGGCGACGCTGATCAAGGCGATCCGGGCCGAACGTGGCGACGACAATGTGCTGTTGCTCGATGGCGGCGATACGCTGCAGGGGTCATACACGTCGCTCAAGACCAAGGGCGGCGACATGGCGCGCGTCCTCGATGCGCTCAAGGTCGATGCAACAACAGGACACTTCGAGTTCACATATGGGGCCAAACGCGTCACCGAACTGTTCGGCGACAAAGACACAAGCGGCTCCGTCAAGGCGGCATTTCTCGCTGGCAACATTCGCGACAACGAGTTCGAGGATCCGGTTTTCAAGTCGACCAAGATGTTCGAGCGGGGCGGCACGAAGATTGCCGTGATCGGCCAAGCGTTTCCGTTCACGCCGATCGCCAATCCGCGCTGGATGATGCCGAAGTGGTCGTTCGGTATCCGCGAAGACGATGTGCGCAAAAGTGTGGTCGCGGCCCGGGCGGCCGGAGCCGAGATCGTCGTGTTCTTGTCGCACAACGGGTTCGACGTCGATCGCAAGCTCGCGTCACGGGTCGAAGGGATCGACGTGATCCTGACGGCGCACACGCACGATGCGCTGCCGCGGCCTGAAAAGGTCGGCAACACGCTGCTAATCGCGAGCGGGTCGCACACGAAGTTTCTATCGCGGCTCGATCTCGATATCAGCGGCGGGAAGATCAAAGGGTTCAGCTATGGGCTCATTCCCGTGTTGGCCGACGCCATTGCGCCAGACAAGGATATGGCGGCACTGATTGCGGAGATTAGGGGACCGCACGAGGCGATGCTGTCAACGGAACTTGCGCGCGCGGGCGGGTTGCTCTACCGGCGCGGCAATGTGGCGGGCACGATGGACGATGTGATCTGCAACGCCATGCTGAGTGTGCGTGACGCGGAGATCTGCTTCTCGCCCGGATTTCGTTGGGGCAACACGGTCATCGAGGGCGATCCCATTACTTGGGACGACGTCTACAACGAGACGGCCATCACGTATCCGAATGTCTATCGCTTGCCGTTCAAAGGTTCGATGATCAAAGACATTCTCGAA
>JAPXTA010000109.1:0-17962 GCA_033812735.1 Hyphomicrobiaceae bacterium
ACAAGGCTGAAGATCCGCGCGCGCGGCATATGCGCGACGGCGTCAAGCGGTTGTCGGAAGAGATGGGCGAGCCGAAGTGGTATGCGATCCTGCAAGCGGTCGTCGACGAGATGAAGCCGTATGCACGTCACGGCGTGAACGTGAACGTCGATTTCTACTCGGGCGTGATCTACTACCTGCACGGAATTCCCAAAGACCTGTTCGTGCCGATCTTCGCCGTGGGGCGCGTTCCCGGGTGGACAGTGCAGATCCTCGAGCAGCAGGCGAACAACATCCTGATCCGGCCGCTGACGCTTTATACGGGGCCGGACATCAGGCCGTATGTGCCGATCAATGAGAGATGATGCGCAACGCACAGTGCGCAGCAATGGCAATTCACAGAGGTTGCAATGCAGGACACTTTGAACTGGCTCGGCGGAATTGCCCCCGAACTCCGGGCTATCCGACAAGACATTCACGCCAACCCTGAACTCGGCCTCGAAGAGCATCGCACTGCCGCCCTCGTCGCCGAGAAGCTGCGTGGCTGGGGCATCGAGACGACAGAAGGCGTTGGCGGTACCGGAGTGGTCGGAACGATCAAGGGCCGGTTGCCCGGTCAGCGTGCGGTGGGGCTGCGCGCCGATATGGATGCGCTCGCGCTCACGGAGCAGACAGACTTGCCATATGCCTCGATGGCCGCCGGCAAAATGCATGCCTGCGGGCACGATGGGCACACGACGATGCTGCTCGGCGCCGCACGGTACTTGGCTGAGCACCGCGACTTTGCGGGTACGGTGCAGCTCATTTTTCAACCGGCCGAAGAAGGGCGCGGTGGCGCGCTCGCCATGCTCAACGATGGGCTGTTCGAGCGCTTTCCGGTCGACAGCGTCTACGGCATGCACAACACCCCGGGCCTGCCGGTCGGCAAATTCCGCATTCGCAAAGGTCCGTGTGCCGCTGGCGGCGCGGGTTGGCGCGTCACGTTCCGCGGCAAGGGCGGCCATGGCGGCTCGACACCGCACTTGACGCAGGATCTCACGGTCGTGCAGGCGCACTTCGTTCTCGGCCTGCAATCGATCGTCGGCCGCAATGTGTCGCCGCTCGAGCCCGCCGTCATCAGTGTCGGCTATCTCAGCGGTGGCGATCTCAATGCCACCAACGTCATGCCCTCAGAGGTCGTCGTCGCGGGGACTGCGCGCTACTACGCCCGTGAGGTGCGCGAGACACTCGAGCGGCGCATTCGCGAACTCGCGGAGGGGCTGGCTACGATGCACGGCGCAGCCGCCGACGTCTTCATTCGATGGGGCGCTGTGCCGGTCGTCAATCACGACGCCGAGACGGATGTGGCGGCGGCCGCGGCACGGGCCATAGTCGGCGACGAGGCTGTCAGCACCGACGCACCCAAGAGCACCGGCGGGGAAGACTTCGCGTTCATGCTGGAGAAAAGGCCGGGCGCCATTATCGGCATCGGCAACGGCGTCAGCCCGGACGGTACGTGGCATGCCCTGCACACGCCTAAGTATGATTTCAACGACGAGATTTTGCCTCTCGGCGCCGCCTACTGGGTGTCGATCGTGCGCGAAGAATTGCGGGCCGGATAGAGCCGACTATCAGCCGGCGGCCGGTCCCGCCTCAGCGTCTAGCCAAGCGAGCGCCTTTGGCCAGAGCGTTTCGCGGTGAGCTGAACGGAAGAAGCCGACATGGCCGAGGGGCTGGCCGTGCGCTTCGGTGCGCGAGATCTGCCAGACACTGCGGTCGGGATTGGTCGAGATGCGGGCCAGCATGTGCTCGATGCCGCGGCGGCTGACCCAGCCGTCGTCCTCCGCGAACGAGAGGCGCACGGGAGCGCGGATCGTCGCGAAGTGCCGGATTTCCGGGAGATCCTTCACGCCGAAGACGAACTCCTTGGTCGTGCAGAAGCGATACCATTCGAGCATCGCGTGTTTGGGAAGCGCTTCGGTGCCGACGAGACCGGCGGGCAGGTAGCCGAGCGTGCGCGCAATCATCGTGCCGGCAAAGAACTGCGGCCAGGTTTTCACGCGCGACGACAGCGGCATGAAGCGGACGTCGGCGCTCATCGATGCGAAGGCGAAGAGACGGTCGACGCGCGCATTGTTGTGAGCGAGGCCCAGACCAAAGCCGCCAAACGAATGCCCCACCCAATGCAAGGGGCGGCCAGGATAGCTGCTTTCCGCCCAGGCAATGGCGGCGGGAATATCGAGGATCCCCCAGTCGCGAAAGCGGCCCTGGAAGCCCTTAAGAGACGCAGGCGCCGAGGCGCCTTGTCCGCGATAGTCGAAGGTCAGCACGGGGCGACCGTGGTGCGCGAGGTATTCCGCAAATCGAGCGTAAAAGCGCGCGGGCACTGCGGTCGCCGGAGCGAGGATCGTCAGCGGGCCTGTGAGGCCGGCGCCGCGCAGGGTGGCCGCGAGTTCGTAGCCGTCCGCAGCCGTCAGTTTGAGTTGATGCGCTGATTCCGCTGCCATGGGGCCCTCGCATTCAGAGCTTCAGGCGCGCCAAAAGACATCAAGTTGACGTTTACGTCAATCCGTCACAACGATGGCAGTGACGGCATCGCGCCAGGACGCTGAGAAATCGACAGGGGTTGCCGTCGGTTCCAGACGGCGCCGGGTGAGAATCGCCTCGGCTAAGGCATCTGGACTTGCATCCGTTGGCAGCATAGTGAGGCGCCCATCGCCGAGCGCGGCGCGGTACGACGGGTGATGATCGAATTCGCCCGCGTGCGCTGGTGCGTTGACGATCACCGGATGTGACGTCATCAGGCAGGCGAGCACGCTGCCGCGGCGCGACGTCAGGCCTTCGGCAAAGAGGTAGACGAAGACGTCGCAGGCTTCCAAAGCCGCAAAGACTTCGGCGGATGGACCGATGTAGCCGGTGACCGTCACATCGCCGGCTAGACCCAGCGCGGCGACACGGTCTTCGAATGCCGGGCGCGGATCGATCGTGCCACCGCCAATGAAGCTGCCGACAAAGGCGACGTGGACGGCCTGTCCTCTCGCCTTCAGAGCCGCCGCGATGTCCAGCACCTGCAACGACTGCTTCTTAGGATAGATCGAGCCGAAATGGCCGAGGATGAGTTTCCCGCTCCCTTTGATCGCGGTGAGTTCGGTGACGATGGCCGTCGCGGGCAATGTCTCAGGGGGTTCGATGTTGGGCGGAATGGGAACTATGCCGCGACGGCGGGTTGCCAATCGCGTCGTCGCGTCGGCTTCGAAATGCGCGCGCACCGCCGGTGACGAGAAGAGAATGCGGGTCGCGTATGGCAGATAGGCGACGTAGGTGGCGCGGCGCTTCCAATCGAGATCACCCCACTCGTGGAGCACGAGGACGACTTCCTTGCCGAGGCGGCGCGCGGCACGCATGGCGCGGAGCGGGGGCAAGATCAACCGCTTCCACGCAACGACCGGCAAGCTGACGATCAGTGCGTCATGGGTTGCAAGCGCGCGGCGTAGCACGTCGATCTCACCGGGCTGCCCAGTCAGCTTGAAGGCGTCGTGGCGGCCGGGCTCAGCAGCCTCCATGTGTTTCATTGCGAGACGCGCGAAGCTCTCGACGCCGCAGGGAGTCGCACTCGCGGATATCAAACTGACGGTGGACGTTGGCATTCGAACTCGCTGACCGGCTTGGAGCGGAGCCCGGTGCAGAGACCGTGCCGGACGAGACGCGACAGCGTTAACGATGCGCCGTCAGTTCAGGCGGCCTTCGCGAGGCGCTCGGTCCGCCAGTGGGCCGGCGCAAAGGCAATGACCCCATTTGCGGGTGTTGAAGCGATGGCAGCGAGCGCCGTTGGGTCGATGCTCCATTTGGCGGCAAGCTGCATGATGTGCTGATCGGTCGGATAAAGCAGGATTTCGCCGCCGGCGTCGCCTTTCCGGCCACGCACGCCGCGCACCTCGAAGAGTTTGAGCCCCATGGCCTTTTCTTCGCGCGTCGGCTTGCCGCGGTTCCAGATGACACCTTCGTCGTTTATGGCGAAGGCTCTGATGAGACGTCCTTCGATGACGCGCGCCCAGGCGAAATAGTCGATGTCGGCGTGGTTCGAATAGTACTGCACCTCGACGAAATGCTGGCCGAGATCGAGCAGCA
Source organism: Hyphomicrobiaceae bacterium (assembly GCA_033812735.1). Taxonomy (GTDB): domain Bacteria; phylum Pseudomonadota; class Alphaproteobacteria; order Rhizobiales; family Hyphomicrobiaceae; genus JABFRJ01. The sequence continues at coordinate 4,087 of JAPXTA010000109.1, forward strand.
GAGGGACACACTTGTCGACGAAACGGCGGCCCATTGGACCTGGTAGCGCGGCGCCAACGACGAAGGTCCAGCCGTTCACGGGCGGCGATACGAAAATGCGGCTCGCGCCCAGGTAATCGTCATAGACGGCGCCAAGGCCAGACTTCCAATTGGCGGTCTCGGCCGACTGCAGGGCGAGACGGTCGATGACGGCGCCGGTGTCACGCGTACGGATGGCGAGCCAGGACATGCCGTAGCCGAAGGGATGGGGACGGTCCGGCGCCGCATCGAACACGAGCCGCGACGGGGCCATACGCGGCGCAAGGAGGAACGCCGCGACCGCGATCGTCAACAACGTCATTATGGCAATGGCGACGTACACGGCTGTTCCCCGGCCGATTCGAGCGTCCGAAGGGTAAACTAGCCTCAATTGAGGGCGATCAGGAGGTGGGGCGTTCGCGTGCCGGTGGAAAACCGGGCTTGCCGGGAAGATTGCCAACCGGGGCGCCGTCCCGCGGGGTCGTGAGACGGCGCTCCCAGTTGGCTGCACGACCATGCTGCGAGGAGGGCACCAGCAGCGTAGCCGCGTTTACCGGCGTCAACCAAACGGTTCATGGGCCGGTGTGCCAGCGGTTGCGGGGCCGCTAGCACTCTAAACAAATCATCACAATGTGAAGAAGAGGTGACCGGGTTGGTTCGATTCGGAGATTGTCCAGATCAAGGTTAACGCCTGTTGATAACCTTCCGTGTTGCTGAGACCGCGAGGCCGCACGGTTCTTGCGCCCTGCGAGACCGGCGCGTTAGCTAGAGATGAGCACACGCGCCACCCGCCCGACCAGCCGACGAGGACACTATGACCAACGGGTCCGTTCCCAGCATCCTCAATCCGCGGCGATCCGGCGTCAACGATGACATCGAGTATGAGATCAAGGGCCATGAAATGCAGTTCGTGGAGATCGTGCTCGATCCCGGCGAGAGCGCGATCGCTGAAGCCGGCGCGATGATGTTCAAAGAAGCGCCTATCACGCTCGACACAGTTTTTGGCGACGGGTCGAAGCCCGACACCGGTTTTTTCGGCAAGCTCGCGGCGGCTGGCAAACGCCTGCTGACGGGCGAGAGCCTGTTCATGACGGTGTTCACACACGAGGGCCAGGGTAAGGCCCGCGTGGCTTTCGCTGCACCCTACCCCGGGACTATCAAGCCGTTTCGCTTGTCCGCTTACGGCGGTGCGCTCGTGGCGCAGCGCGATACATTTCTCTGCGCGGCCAAGGGCGTCTCCATCGGCGTCCAGTTTCAGCGCAAGATCGGTGTCGGCCTGTTTGGCGGACAGGGCTTCATCATGCAGAAGCTCGAAGGCGACGGGTGGGTCTTCGTCCATGGTGGAGGCACGATGATCGAACGCGAATTGGCGCCCGGTGAGGAGTTGCATGTCGACGCGGGCTGCGTCGCTGCGATGACCGCGGGCGTCCAGTTCGACATTGTTCGTGCCGGCAGCGTCAAATCGATGATCTTTGGCGGCGAGGGGTTCTTTTTTGCGCGGTTGGCCGGACCTGGCAAAGTCTGGCTGCAGAGCCTGCCGTTCTCGCGCCTCGCGGGCCGCATGATGGCGACGGCCATGCCTGTTTCGACGTCGTCCGGATTCTCGAGCGGCGGCGGGTGGAACTGGGGCTCTAGCAGCGGCGGTGGTGGCGACAGTGGCGGCGACGGCGGGGGCGATTGATGTCCGCTGAAGTCCCGGTGAAGCAGGATCCCATGTCGATCCGCGACGCGCGCCGACGGTTGCGCGATCTTTACGAAGGCACCTCTCCGACATCACAGCGTTTCCGCTACACGATCCTCGCCATAGACGTCGTGACAATCCTATTCATCGTCGGCACGTCATTTGCCCCGCGCAATTGGCTGATCGCCGCGATCGATATCGCAGTGGGCTTCTTCGTTCTCTTGGATTTCTTGGCGCGCCTTTGGATCAGCAACCGCCGCGGCCGGATGTTCCTCCACTGGTCGACGTGGGTCGACATCATCACCATCATCTCTTTCCTCGCCCCGCTCGGCAGCGAGGGCGCGGCCTTCCTGCGCGTGCTGCGCACGCTGAGGCTACTGCACACCTACCAGATGCTTTCGCGGCTGCGCGCCGACAGCCCTTGGTTCCGGCGCAACGAGGACGTGATCCTGGCTGGCACACACCTTCTCGTCTTCATCTTCATCATGACCGGGATCGTCTACGAGACGCAGCATTGGTCGAACCCGCATATCGCCAACTACGTCGACGCGCTCTACTTCACGGTGACGGCACTGACGACAACAGGTTTCGGCGACATCACGCTACCGGGGTCAACAGGGCGCCTGATCTCGGTCATCATCATGCTATGCGGCGTGACGCTGTTCTTGCGGCTGGCGCAGGTGCTTTTCCGGCCGTCCAAAGTACGGCATCCGTGTCATGCGTGCGGACTGCAGCGGCACGAGGTCGACGCCGTCCACTGCAAGGCCTGCGGGGCGCTTCTCAACATTCCGGACGACAACGACTAGGCGCTAAGCGCGCGTGACCCGCTCAATTCATCAGCGGTTTGCCGCCGGCCTCGTCGCCCCACAGCTTCTTCAGGCGGGCGTCGCGGCCGCAGCCGGCGCGATAGCTGAAATAGCGGCCCGGATCCTTCTTGTAGAAATCCTGGTGGTAGTCCTCGGCGGCAGTGAACGCCGTCGCCGGGACGATTTCAGTGACGATCTTCTGGCCCAGACGATTGCTGTCGGTCAGCTTCTTCAGCGAGGCCTTCGCCATCCGATCCTGATCGGCGCCTTCGGTAAAGATCGCGGTGCGGTAGCTGTCGCCGCGATCGCAGAACTGGCCGCCCGCATCGAGCGGATCGACGGTACGCCAGAAAATCTCGACGAGCTTTTCGTAGCTGACGCGAGCGGGATCGTATTCGATGCGCACGGCTTCGGCGTGGCCGGTGTTGCCGCGCGTCACCTGCTCATATGTCGGATTTGGTGTCTTGCCGCCGATGTAGCCCGACGTGGTCGATAAAACGCCCGGAACTTTGTCGAAATCGGCTTCGGTGCACCAGAAGCAGCCCCCGGCGAAGATGGCCGTTTCGGTTTTGATGCGCTGCGCGCCGGCGGGTGCGAGGGCCGCGAAAAGCAGGGCCAGCGAAAGTGCGAGAGTGCCAAACAACATCGTCATGGTCCTTGGGCGGCGAGGGGCGATAGACTCGATCAGCTCGGCTTCTCCGATTTCGGCACGAACTTCAGCGCGACGCCGTTCATGCAATAGCGCAATCCCGTCGGCTTCGGGCCGTCGTCGAAGACGTGTCCCAAATGGCCACCGCAGCGGCTGCAATGGACTTCTGTACGGGTCATCCACAGGGTTCGATCGACCGTGGTACCGATGGCCTTGTCGAGCGGCGCCCAGAAGCTCGGCCAGCCGGTCGTGCTGTCGTACTTCGTCTCCGACGAGAACAGTGGCAAGTCGCAGCCGGCGCAATTGTACATGCCGGGGCTGTAGATCTTGTCGAGGGGGCTCGAGCCCGCGTACTCCGTGCCATGCTTTCGGAGCACGTAGTACTGTTCCGGTGTCAGGATGCGCTTCCACTCCTCGTCGGTCTTGGTAACTTCGAAGGTCTTGCGGGGGCCCTGGGCATTGCTCCGGCTTGGCCATAGGCCGCCGCCGGCCGCGGCCAGAAGGGCGGCGAGGGACGTGATGGTGGAGCGTCGGTCAAGCATGATCGATCCCTTCGGTCTCAGTGTCATGTCCGGGTTTCGGACCGGCCCGGATCTTCGTTACCTGACATTCTCGTGTAGAGGCTTTGCTACGGTTAGCCTGACAGCGCAGATCTTTGAACCCTCTTGACGCCGTCGAGAGGCCGCTTGCCGTTCACAGGTGCGTCAAACCGCAAATCAGGACGTGTCCGCCGCAGCCATCCGTCCAACTTTGAAAGCCCCGGCTGTTCTGGTAAGGAGATCGTGTTGCACCGCGAAGATGTCGAAAGACACCCGGTCGATCGCCGCCCCAAGCGGATTTCCCATACCGAGGCCGCACCGTCATGCCGAATTCGAAGAAGCCGCTCGTCATCGTCACCCGCCGCCTGCCGGACGTGGTGGAAACCCGTATGCGGGAGCTCTTCAACGCCAAACTCAATATCGACGACAAGGCCATGGGGCAGGCGCAGCTCATCGAGGCGGCGAAGTCGGCGGAGGTTCTGGTCCCGACCGTGACCGACCGGATCGACCGCGCTGTGCTTTCGCAGGCGGGCCCGCAACTCAAGCTCATCGCGAACTTCGGCACCGGCGTCGACAACATCGATCTCGATACCGCGCGCAACCGGGGCATCATTGTCACCAATACGCCGGGCGTTCTCACCGAAGATACCGCCGACATGACGATGGCGTTGATACTCGCGGTGCCGCGGCGGCTGGCCGAGGGGACTGCGTTCATGCGCAATCCCAAGTCGCATTGGGATGGCTGGTCGCCGACCTGGATGCTCGGCCACCGCATCTTCGGCAAGCGGCTCGGCATCGTCGGCATGGGGCGGATCGGCCAGGCCGTCGCCCGCCGTGCGAAGGCGTTCGGCTTGCAGATCCACTACCACAACCGGCGGCGCGTCAACGAAGAGCTGGAACAGGAACTGGAGGCAACCTACTGGGAGAGCCTCGACCAGATGATCTCGCGGATGGACATCGTGTCGATCAACTGCCCGCACACGCCAGCGACGTTCCATCTTCTGTCGGCGCGGAGATTGAAGCTGCTGAAGCCGTCAGCCTATATCGTCAACACCGCGCGCGGCGAGGTGATCGACGAGAACGAGCTGGCGCGCCTGATCGAAGCCGGGGCGATCGCCGGCGCCGGTCTCGACGTGTTCGAACACGAGCCGGCCGTCAATCCGAAGCTGTTGGCGTCGGACCGCGTCGTTGCTCTGCCGCACATGGGCTCGGCGACGATCGAGGGCCGCGTCGACATGGGCGAGAAGGTCATTATCAACATCAAGACCTTCCTCGACGGCCACAGCCCGCCTGATCGCGTCCATCCTGCGATGTTCTGAGGACCGGCCGTATCGGCCAAAATACAGCGGGGCCGGATCGCAAGATCCGGCCCCATTTCGTTCGAGCGTCTTCACAGGATGAAGTCGTTGGTGGTGAGCAGGCCGTTGTTGACGGAGCCGGGTCCGCTGATTGTCAGCGAGAAATCGGCGATGCTGTCGCCGTTCATGTCGCCGGACACAAGATAGTTGCGCTGGAAATCATCGCCGCTCGACGGCGTCAACTCACGGACCAGGATCGCCCCCGCCGTGCCGTCGAACTGACCGAACGCGGTGGTGAAGTGGAACGCTTGATTGCCAGCAACAGCGGGGTTGGCGTCGATGGCCGAGAAGTCGATCTTGTCGACGCCAAATTCAAACTTCTGGATCTTGTCGCCGGTCGTACCGAGGCCGATCTCCGTCGTCGCATTGAACACGAATGTGTCGGTCGCGCCGTCACCGCGGCTGAACGGGTTGTTGGTGAAGCCGCTCATGATGTCGGTGCCTTTGCCGCCGATAATTGTGTCGGCGCCGGCGCCTGCCACGATGACGTCGTTGCCATCGCGCCCTTCGAGGCGGTTGTCCTCTCCATCGCCGGTGATCTTGTCATTGCCCTGCGAGCCAATGGCGTTCTCGAATCCGCTGAATTTGTCGTCGAGGCGGGCGGCCATCACGAGCCCCTCACCAACCGGCCTTGGCGCGATGACAGTCGTGCCCTGCGACAGATTGATCTCGAGCCCGGACGGAATGGCATTGTTGGAGTAGTCGAGCGTGTCATTGCCCTCGCCACCGAAGTACGTGTCAACGCGGTAGTCCACCAGACTTACGACCGTGTCGTTGCCATCGCCGGCCTTGACGTAGTCGGTACCATTTCCGGCGTTGATGACGTTGTCGAACTTGTCGCCGATCAGCGTGTCGTCGAATGCCGACCCAGTGACGTTCTCGATGTTGATGAGAATGTCGCCGTCGGCGTCTCCACCGCGCTGCTTCTCCGCAGTCAGGTCGACCTCGACTGCTTTCGAGGACGCAGAGTAATCGACTGTGTCGATGCCATCGCCGCCGTCGATAATGTCTTCTTCCGGGTTCGAGCGCAGGATGTTGTTGAAGCGGTTGCCAATGATCGTCGCCATGCTTGGTCTCCTTGATAGGCAGGCCAACCATCAGCCTGCTGCAGGACACCATCGAATTGGCGGTTGGAATCTTCAGTGCTGCGCGGCACATACAGAAAAGGCCCGGAAACGCTGGGTTCCCGAGCCTTTGTCTTCGATATGATTGAGCCGATCAGGCCGGTTGAGGTTCGGCTGCACCGGGCTCGTCGCGCGGACGCTGGCGACCGGCGGTCGGCACGGCGGGGCCAGCCGGGCCGCGGCGGTCCTCGTCGTCGGCCTTGCGCTGGATGGAACCGCCATCCATGACGATCTTGCATTCTTCGCCCGAAATCGTCTCGAACTCCATCAGCGCGCGCGTGACCGCTTCGAGCTTGTCCTTGTTGGCGAAGATGATCTCGCGTGCCTTGTTGTAGCCGTCAGTGACGATGCGGCGGACTTCGGCATCAACCAAGCGCGCCGTATCCTCGCTCATGTTCTTTTGCTGCGTTATCGAATGACCGAGGAACACTTCCTGTTGGTTTTCGCTGTAGCGCAGCGGGCCGAGCTTTTCGCTCATGCCCCATTCGGTGACCATGCGGCGTGCGAGGTCGGTTGCCTGCATGATGTCGTTCGAGGCGCCGGTGTTGAGATGGTCCTCGCCATAGATCAGCTGCTCGGCTACACGGCCGCCGAAGGTCATGGCGATGCGCGCCTCGCACCAATGCTTGGAATAGCTGAGCTTGTCACGCTCGGGCAGGCTCATGGTCACGCCCAGCGCGCGGCCGCGCGGGATGATCGTCACCTTATGCAGCGGGTCGTTCTGCGGCATGAGGACATTGACGAGTGCGTGGCCGGCCTCGTGGTAAGCCGTCGCCAATTTCTCTTCTTCGGTCATGGCCATCGAGCGGCGCTCGGCGCCCATCATGACCTTGTCCTTGCTGTCCTCGAACTCGAGCTGCGTCACGAGGCGCTTGTTGCGACGCGCCGCAAGGAGTGCAGCTTCGTTGACGAGGTTTGCCAGATCGGCGCCCGAGAAACCCGGCGTGCCACGAGCAAGAACTTTCGCGTCGACGTCGGGCGCGAGCGGTACCTTGCGCATGTGGACCTTGAGAATCTTCTCGCGGCCGGCGACGTCCGGGTTGGGAACCACGATCTGGCGGTCAAAGCGGCCGGGCCGCAGCAGGGCGGGATCGAGCACGTCCGGACGGTTGGTCGCAGCGAGGATGATGATTCCCTCGTTTGCTTCGAAGCCGTCCATCTCGACGAGCAGCTGGTTCAACGTCTGCTCGCGCTCGTCGTTGCCGCCGCCGAGACCTGCGCCGCGATGACGGCCGACCGCGTCGATTTCGTCGATGAAGATGATACAGGGCGCATTTTTCTTCGCCTGCTCGAACATGTCGCGGACACGGCTCGCGCCGACGCCAACGAACATTTCGACGAAGTCAGAACCCGAAATCGTGAAGAAGGGCACGTTGGCTTCACCGGCGACGGCGCGCGCGATCAAGGTCTTACCGGTACCGGGCGGGCCGACAAGGAGCGCGCCGCGCGGGATGCGGCCGCCGAGACGCTGGAACTTGCCGGGATCGCGCAGGAACTCGACGATTTCCTGGAGGTCGACTTTGGCCTCGTCGACGCCAGCGACGTCTTCAAACGTCACGCGGCCGTGGCGTTCGGTCAAAAGCTTTGCCTTCGACTTGCCGAAGCCCATGGCACGGCCGCCGCCCGACTGCATCTGGCGCATGAAGAAGATCCAGACAGCGACCAGGATCAGCATCGGGAACCAGTTGACCAATACGGAGAGGATCGAGGGAACCTCTTCCTCGGTCTGGCGCGCCGAAATCTGGACGCCCTTCTTGTTCAGGCGCTCGACCAAGTTCGGATCGTCAGGAGCGACCGTGGTGAAGGCGCCGGAATTGTCGCGATATTCACCATTGATGCGATGTCCGCGGATCTCGACTTTGGCGACCTGGCCGCTTTCGACGTCGGCCAGCAACTTCGAATACGGGATCTCGTTTCGTCCGCGCGTGCCGGCCGCGTTATTCTGGAACAGGTTGAAAAGCGCTACCAAGAGGAGCGCGATAATCACCCAGATCGCGAAATTCCGGAAATTGGCGTTCATGATTGCCCTTTTGGGTTCAACGGCTTAGCGCCGATGAGCCCGATCTGGATCACACCTTCGAGAGAGCCTTTGGAGCCCGCCGCACGGGGTGAGAAGCGTAAGTTTACCCTAGACCCGTCACCGTCAGGTTTAAATAGGGATGTGCAGGATGTTTGCCAAGTTGAGCTGTCCGGTCATTTGCCGCCGGGCGACATGGCCGCCGGTGCCAGTGAAAATGGAACGCGCACCAGTTCGACTTGGACCATTCCCTTGCTGATGGCGGCCGGAAAAATGCCTAGCTGCGGGATGGCGGTGCCGACATTCGGAAAGGTCAACGCTGGCAGCGACCATAGAACGCGCGCAGGAACGCCATCCGGCAGCAGCCCGGCATAGGTCCCCCGCAGCCGCGCCAAGCCGTCCTTACCGAGAGGCCCGATTGTCGCTGGGCCGGGCGCGTCAGGGGCCAGGTGGACCATATAGCGATTGTCCCATTGCGATCGTGTGCCGGGGGCCACTGGCAGAGCCGCAATCGTCTGCGGGACCGGGGCTTTGCGACGATGGCCGATGGGCTCTCGCATGATGGTGATTTTGCCGGCTACGGCACGAACGGCAGCCCCATGAAGGGTAAAGCCCCGGCGCATCGGCGAGGATGAGTTGCAGAGGCCGTCGCAAGCATGTTCCAACGCCGACAACGGCGGTAGCGTTCCTTCGCCTCCCAGCGCTTGGATCAAGGGACCTACGATCCGGACTTGGAGTTCGGGGGGGAGTGCCGTAAGCCATGCCCCACTCAAAACCGCGTAGCCGAGTGGGCTCATCCGGACGTTGCCACCGGCGTGATCGACCTCCCGCTTTGCCGCCCATTCGAGAGCAAACTTGGCACGTGCGGCGCGGTTGGCCGTGAGCGTCACGGCTTTGTCGGTCAGTCCGAGTTCCTCCAGCGCCTGGCGTGCCTGACGCCAGCGAATGCGCTCGAACGCCGGATTGTCGTTGCTCGGATCATCGATCCATGCCGCGCCAATGGTGAGCAGACAAGCGCGCAGATCGGCACGAGATTGGGCAAGGAGTGGACGATAGTGCACCAATTTTCCGACGGGGCGGGCTTCTGCCATGCCGGCCAAGCCGTCGATCCCGGAGCCGCGAGCGAGGCGCATCAGGACCGTTTCCGCTTGATCGTCACGGGTATGAGCGGTGGCGAAAGCAGAGATGCCGTTGGCGGTGCAGTAGTCGCAGATCAGGCGGTATCGCGCCTCGCGTGCGGCGGCCTGGATACCGGTATCGGGATGTGGCCCGTTCCAATGCAGCGTCACATGGCGTGCAAAGCCGATCGCTTTGGCCATGCCGCGGACCTGAGCTGCTTCTGCAGCGGATTCGGTTCGCAGCCGGTGATCGACGGTGATGATGGTGACTGCGTCAAAGAGGGACGGATCGCGACGGGCGCGCACGCCGGCGAGGTGCATGAGTGCGACCGAATCCGAGCCGCCGGACACGGCAAGCGCGATGCGATCATGGCGCGCCAGCATGTGATCGAGTGATGCCGCGAGCGGACCTGAGGCAAGATCTTCCGGCCGTGCCCCGTCCGCCGGCATCACACGCAGCCGAGGCGGCGGCGCTCACTATCGGCGCGGCTCTTGACGTTGACCGGTGCGTTTGGAAACTTCACAGAGAGTTCCGAATAGGACGAGCATGCCGCGTCCCTCTGGCCCAAGCGATCGAGCGACATCGCGAGTTTCAGCAAGCTGTCGGGAGCCTTTACGCTGCGGCCGTAGGTTTGATAGCCCTTCAGGAAGGCGTTTGCCGCAGGCTTGAACTGGCCGCGCACGAAGTAGGTCTCGCCAAGCCAGTATTGCGCATTACCGGCGAGTTGGTCATTCGGGAAGCGCTGCAAGAACTCATTGAAGGCAGCTTCCGCGGCTGGATAGTCTTGCTGCAAAAGATGACCGTAGGCTGCCTCGTAAAGTTGTTTTGCGCTCGCATCGCTGGCGGTTGCTTGCGGGAACGCCGGAGTTGGCGCGGGTCCGGCCGGTGATTGCGGCGAGGCGATGATCTGGCCGATCGGGTCGCGGTCGGACGTGACGGTCGTTGAACCGAAGCTTGGTGGCGGCGCGGCGGCGGCGGCCGGCCCGGTCGCTGGTGGACGGCCTGATGATGCGCCCTGGGCTCGCAACTGTTGCGTCAGTTGCTCGACCTGTTGCTGGAGTGCGCGGATCTGTTGCTCCATGGCGGACATGCGGGTCTCGTCGCCCGAACTCATGGGCGTGGCGCGTCCTTGTGCCGGCGAGCCGGCATTGCCACCCCGGGCGAGCGATTCGAGCGTGCCCATCGTCACCTGCATATCGACGAACTGCTCCTCGAGCTGCTCGACGCGCTGACGCAGGCCGCCGTCCGATGTTGCGGCACCTTGGGCCGCTGCCTCGCCAGATTGTTTCGGCTGGGGTGCTTGTTTGGCGGATGTTGCGGTCTTGGGGGCTGGTTGCTGGGCCATCGCGGGCGAAGCTACGAAAGCGGCGGCAGCAAAAGCAACCAGTGCCGTCCCGGCTATACCGGCCAGCGACAGGCAATGCAGACGGTCGGCACGGATCATCTTCACAGCGTCCTCATGGCCTTTGCAGGCTCGTTCATACTCATAGCGGCTGACACGTTCGCCGTCACCCGACTCAGCGCCTGCCGCTTTCCCGGCAGACTTCAAACGAGCCCGTTCGGATGTCAACGAGAGCGGCCTCATCAACGCGACGTCGCCAGGGTCACGCGGCTGATGGTGGTGAGGACGAGCCGGTTCTGATTGGCGCAGGCCGGCGTTTTGCAGTCGGTCACAGGTTTGTCGCGACCGAGCGCCAAAACTTCGATGCGATACGGCTCGACGCCGAATTCAACGAGCTTCGCCTTGACCGCCTCTGCACGACGGCGCGAAAGTTCATGGTTGAAGTCGCGATTGCCACCGTCATCGGCGTGGCCCTCGACCACCACGCTGACGCCGGGATTGCGCTTCAACCAGTTCGATTGCGCTTCGAGGCCGACCCGCGCGCGCGTGCCGAATTCCGCACTACCTTCGGTGAAGAAGATGCGGTCGCCGGCCGAGTTGCGAAACTCGTCGCGCAGGAAGTCGATGGCTTTCGCCGTGGGATTAGCCTGGACGCCCGGCGGTATTGGTGGCGCAACGGGTGACGGCAGCGGATAGTCCGGCCGTGATCGGTTCGCCCGCGGGTCTTCCGGCTGGCGAACCGGGGCATAGCCGCCGGACGCCTGCAATCCCGACGGCTTGCCTGAAGGCGGGTTTGCCGACGGCGCCAGTGGCGGCAAGCCTACTTGCGGTAGAGCGGGCGTTGCGAGCTGACTTGCCAGCTTCTCGTAGACTGTCCGCAAGTCGCGGCGGGCAACCTCGATGAGGTGGCTTTCCGGATAGCGCATCAGCAGGAGTTCAAGGCGGTTGCGGGCATCCTGAAGATGGCCGCGATCGATGCTTTTTTGCGCATCGCCGAAGAGGCGGGCCGCTTCGGCCTGCTCCCGCGCGTGTCTCACGTCGGCCTCGGCCATGGGAGGTTGTGCGGTCTCAGCCGGGGACGATCTTCCGAACCAGCTATCGGCCCGTTGGGCGGAAGCTACTGAGAGGGTGCCATCGAGCAATTGGGCAGCCGCATGGGCGAGACCCAGGGCGAGCGCCCAAGCGACCACCCGCGAGCGTTCAGCGCCCGCCGTCTTTTGACAAACTATTGCTGGTCGGACCATTCGCCGCCGTACCCGTGGCCTCGCTTGTGGCGTCGAAGTCGCCACAGCATTGGGGCGGAACTAGGGAGTTTGGGACACACGGCCCGTGACGGGTGGGGTTTGCCGTGACAGTGTAGCCGCCAAACAACTGCTTCGGAACGACAGGTCACATGACAGAAATTGCCGGCGGAAAATCGATCGAGGAGTTGCAGAAGCTCGAGGAGGAACTGGACAGCGAAGTCAGTTTTCGCTCGCTCCTGCCAAAGGCGGCGTTCATCGTCGGTGCGCTGCTGTTGTCCCTTTCGTTGTTCCACTACTACACCGCCGGCTTCGGATTGCTGCGCGAGAAGACGCATCGCGGCATTCACATGGCGTTCGTGCTCGGCCTCATCTTTCTCGTTTTTCCGGCCTTCCGGTCGGGGCGGGCGGCGGATGAAACCCGTGCTGGACTTTTCCGTCCCTTCGGCATCAGCGTGATCGACTGGCTCGCGGCTTTCGCCGTCACGATTGCCGCGCTTTATGTGCCGTGGATCTTCGACGATCTCGCCTTCAAGATCGGCAACCCTGACCCGATCGACGTGTTCCTCGGATCGCTGCTGATCATTCTGCTGCTCGAGGCGACGCGGCGGTCGGTCGGATGGGCGCTGCCGGCCATCGCCATAGGCATGATGCTCTATGCCCTCTACGGCCGCTCGATGCCTGGAATCCTCGTGCATCCCGGTACGACGTGGAAAGGCCTCGTCGACCACCTGTACCTGACCAGCGAAGGCGTGTTCGGCGTCGCCCTCGGCGTCGTGTCCACCTACGTCTTCCACTATGTGCTGTTCGGCGTGCTGGCGACGCGCATCGGTCTTGGCAAACTGTTCATCGACCTCGCCAACGCGCTCACTGGCCGTTACTCCGGCGGGCCGGCGAAGGTCTCGATCTTTGGCTCGGCGCTGTTCGGCATGATTTCGGGCTCGTCGATCGCCAATACCGTGACGGTTGGATCGCTCACGATCCCCGCCATGATCAGGCTCGGCTATCAGCGCCACTTCGCGGCGGCCGTCGAGAGCACCGCATCGACCGGCGGGCAGATCACGCCGCCGATCATGGGGGCCGCTGCGTTCCTGATGGTCGAGTTCCTCAACCGTCCCTACCAGCAGATTATTCTCGCCGCGATCGTGCCGGCGTTCATGCACTTCTTCGGCGTGTTCTGTCAGGTTCACTTCGAGGCGAAGAAGAACGGCCTCAAGGGCATTCCGCCTGAAGAGTTGCCGCGTCCAGCGGATGTCATTCGCGAGCTTTGGCCGACGTCGGTGCCGCTCTTCGTGCTGCTTGCCGTGCTGTTCAGCGGCTACACGCCCTACCTTGCCGCCTTCTGGGGCATCACGGCGTGCCTCATGATCGCGGCGACGAAGCGGAACAAGGTGGTGGCGGTCGGCATGCTGGCGGTACTGTTGGCCGCCGTCTCGTTCGATCTCTTGTCGAGCGGGCCGATCAGCGTCGCGATGATCGCTGCGTGTCTTGCGATTGCGGCGTACTTCATGATCAGCGCCCCAGATCGCAAGGAGACGCTGGCGATGATCGTCGACGCTTTCATCGTCGGCGCGAAATATGCCATCGCGGTCGGTGCGGCGGCAGCGACTGTCGGCATCATCGTCGGTGTCGTCACCCTGACCGGCGTCGGCTTCAAGCTCTCGAACATCGTGACGAGTTTCGCCGGGTCGATCGCACAGGGGCTGAGCGTCTTCGTCCCGGCCTGGATGTTCGATGTGAAGACGATGACGCTGTTCTTCACACTGGTGATGACGGCGATCGTCTGCATCCTGCTCGGCTGCGGCGTGCCGACGACGGCGACGTACATCATCATGGTGTCGATCGCCGCACCGGCGCTCGGGCTGCTCGGCGTCGAACCGATCGTGGCGCACTTCTTCGTCTTCTATTACGGCGTTCTAGCCGACGTGACGCCGCCGGTAGCGCTCGCGGCGTATGCTGCAGCGAGCATGGCCGGCGCCGAT
>JAPXTA010000110.1:0-17921 GCA_033812735.1 Hyphomicrobiaceae bacterium
AGCCCAACGCGGCTTTGCGATGGCTCGCGTCGACCTCGCCGATGCCGCCGCAGTCAAGCGAGAGGTCGCACTCTTCCAACCAAGTGTGATTATTCACCTCGGCGCACAAGCCGGCGTGCGCTATTCGCTCTCCAACCCGCGCGCCTACGCCTCCAGCAATATCGACGGTTTCCTCTCGATCCTGGAGGCGGCGCGCGCGCATCCGGTGAGCCATCTGATCTACGCGTCGTCGTCGTCGGTCTACGGCGCGAACACCAAGATCCCCTTTGCCGAGACCGATCCGGTGGAACGCCCGGTATCGCTTTACAGCGCGACGAAGCGGTCGAACGAATTGATGGCGCGCACTTACGCGCATCTCTTCGCCATTCCCTGCTCAGGTCTCCGCTTCTTCACCGTGTACGGGCCATGGGGCCGCCCCGACATGGCCTACTACAGCTTCACCAAGGCGATCCTCGAAGGCCGCCCGATCGACGTCTTCAATCACGGCAAGCTGCGGCGTGACTTCACGTACGTCGACGATGTCGTGGAGGCGATCCTGCGCCTCGTCGATTGCCCGCCCGACGCGTCGCTGCGAAAGAAAATCGGTGACGATGAAACAGCGCCGCACGTGCTCTACAATGTCGGCAATCATACGCCGGTCGATCTCGGCGAGTTCATAGCCACGATAGAACGCGCCGTCGGCCGCGTGGCGATCAAGATCATGAAGCCGATGCAGCCGGGCGACGTTCTCGAAACTTACGCGGACGTGACGCGATTGGCCGCCGTTACGGGCTTTGCGCCGAAAACACCGCTAGCGGAGGGGATCGCCCGTTTCGTCGCGTGGTATCGCACGAGCAACGCAGCTTGATCGCGCCATCCGCTCTCATCGGCGCTCCCATCGCCCCATCACATCGGAATCCGTGCCTCGCGGTGGCTGAAGTAGTTCTCGATCGCCGTCAGCAGCGAACCGGTGACTTTGTCGCGCCAGCTGTCGGAGCGTAAGTTCTGCGCGTCCTGCTGGTTCGTCACATAGGCGAGTTCGATCAGTACCGACGGGGTCTTCACCGATTTCAGAACGCGGAAATTCGCTTCCCGGTCGGGGTTGTTCATCATCGGCGTCGACCCGCCCATGAACTCGATCGCCGAGCGCGAGAACAGGTTCGTGCGCTCCTTGTTGACCTCGACTTCGCGCTGGGCGAGCGACGCCAGGAAACCCCGCACGGCCCCCGCTTCATTGTCGGTCTTAGCGATGGTCTCGCTCTCCTTCGAAGTCAGCTGCACGACTTCGTTCTTGGCCGAGCGCTGCAATTCGCGGGATGTCTCGTCGCGCAATGAATAGATCGTCGCGCCTCGGGCACTCGAACCGGCGTAGTCCGCGTGAACGGCGATGAAGAGCGCCGCCTTGTTGCGATCGCCGAATTCGCGCCGATCGTCCAACTCGATGAAGCGATCATCCTCACGCGTCATCAGAACGGTGTAGCGGCCAGTCGCCATCAGCTTGTCACGCAGCTTGAGCGAGAACGCGAGCACGACATCCTTTTCGACCGTGCCATACTTCTTGGCGCCGGAGTCATGGCCACCGTGACCCGGATCGATGACGATGACGGGCTTGTACATCTCTTGTTGCCGCGCCTGCGGGCGCTTCGCTGCACGCGGTAGCGGGGGCTGCAGGCCGGCGGCGCCGAGACCTGACAACGACGCCTTCGATAGGGCCGCGGCTTTGGCCGGTTCCTTGGCAGAGCCGACGGGAACGATTTCAAGCACCAAGCGCGGCGGCTTGCCGCCTCCCGGCTTGTCGATGCTGGCCTTCTCGACCACCACCGGTCCGGTCACATCGATCACGACGCGCGCCTTGCCGGGTGCTGAAACGCCGCCGCGGAAGGAGCGAACGAGCCCGACCGGGGCGTCACCCGAGATGACCGGCAGCTGCAACCGCATTTCCGGCAATTCGACGATGACGCGGTTCGGCGAATTGAGCGAGAAAACCTGATAGTCGACGGAGCGTTCCAAGCCGATGACGAAGCGGGTCCGCTTCGTATCGCCGGCAACGTTGGTGTCATTGGCGGAAGTCACGCCGCTGCTGTCGATCAGCGGCTTCGCAATAGGCTGTGCGGCGGCCATCGGCGCATAGGCCGCAAGCGCCACTACGAATGTCAAAAATGCTGCGTGGCGCGCCAAGGCGCACCCGGTCGTGCCCGGACCCATGCTCATAGACCCCCGTCTACTCGTACGCCAACTGGCGGGACGTCTTATGTTGATGCCGGAGGACTGTGTCTTTTTCCGGCAGTTCGTGAGGCCATGTTATGGAGGGGCAGTAGTTTACGAAGGGTTAAGCCTAACGAGACGTAACGAAGCGAGGTCGAGCCGCCGTCTCCAAAACGAAAAGGGGACCACTCGCGACGCGAGGGTCCCCCATTCCGTGTGACTCAATCGGCGAGCGATCAGGTCTTCTGGTTGCGGTAGCGGATCATGTAGCTGTCCATGGTGTAGTCGGCCACCTGGTGCCACAGATAGCCGTCTGCCATCCAAGCCGTATAGCTGTCGTAGATCTTCTTGAACGCCGGGTTCGTCTTCGCGATCTCGCCGTAGAGTTCCTGTGCCGCCTTGTAGCAGGCGTCCATGACCTCAGGTGAGAACGGCTTCAACTGCGCGCCGCCAGCGACGAGCTTCTTGAGAGCAGCCGGATTGACCGAGTCGTACTTGGTCGCACCCCAATTGTTGACCTCGAGGACAGCCGACGTCAGCGCTTCCTGATAGAGCTTCGGCAGGGCGGCAAACTTTTCCTTGTTGGCGATGAAGCCACCGGTCGAAGACGGCTCCCACCAGCCCGGATAGTGATAGACCTTGGCGACTTTGTAGAAGCCGAGCTTCTCGTCGTCATACGGACCGACCCACTCGGCACCATCGATCGTGCCCTTTTCGAGCGCCGGGTAGATGTCGCCCGCGCCGATCTGCTGCGGCACCACGCCGAGACGCTGCATGATCTTGCCGGCGAAGCCGCCGAGGCGGAACTTCAGGCCCTTCATATCGTCGATTTTGTTGATTTCCTTGCGGAACCAACCGCCCATCTGGCAGTTCGTGTTCGAACCGGGGATGAAATGGCAGTTGTACTTAGCAAGGAACTCGTTCAGCAGATCCTGACCACCGCCATGCAGCAGCCACGCATTCTGCATGCGGCCGTTCATGCCGAACGGCAAAGCAGAGCCGAACACGAACGTGTCGTCCTTGCCGAAGTAGTAATAGAGCGCCGTGTGACCGCACTCGACCTGGCCATTCTGCACGGCGTCGAGCACCTGCAGCGCCGGGACGATTTCACCGGCAGCAAACGTCTGGATCTGGAACTTGTTGTCGGTCAGGGCGGCAACGCGCTTCGAAATCTGATCGGCAGATCCGTACAGCGTTTCGAGAGACTTCGGCCAGCTAACCGTCTGGCGCCATTTTACCTCGGGCATGGACTGCGCGATCGCGGGCGCCGCGACGGCCGTCGAAGCGGCGCCGGCAACTGCAGCGCCCTTCAGAAACTTACGACGGTTGACAGTGGACATTCAGCATTACCTCCCAATTGGCGAGCCCGTGTAGTCCGGACTGGCGGCGGATATTGTCATCACGTCTTATGATCTGCAACAGGTACGAGGGACGCATAACCCTGGGTAACTGCATCGGCCAAAAGACCGCTGTAGGTTGCGTAGGATGGAGAGCCCTTCGTGATCTCCCCGAGAGATACCTCCTTGAACTCGTCCTGCTTGACGTAAACGATAGGCGTTGAAACCGGCACGAACATGGCGCCGCGCTTGTTGAGGGTCGTAATCAGACCGCGCATGTAGCCCATTCGATCGATCTGCGAGACGATCACCATCCTCATCGCGCCCTTCGTCAGCGAGACGAGGTGGATGAACTGGCTGGAAGGCGGGATGTACAACCGCCCCCGGTGCGAATACGGCGCATCGGGACGGTCGCGTTCTTCAAACAGCAGGCTCGGCCAAGCCGGGTCCCAGACGACGTCCGTCCTATAGGCCGTGATCACGCCCGGCGTGGAAAACGCTTGTCTGACGGTCAGGTAGCTGCCGATATAGTGATCGACCGCAGCGCGCGTGTACGCCCCCATGTACGTTGGCGCTACCGCGCCACCTCGTCCCGCCTGCTCGGGCGACCCTCTATCGGGCTCGGTGCCGTTCTCGATCTCGCCCGACCCGGCATACAGGGTCCGCAGCACGTCATAGTCCAATCCGAGCACCATGCAGACATCGAACAAGGTCTGCTGACGAACCGATTTGCCGGCCAGCAGATTCTGGATCGTCTTCTCGTGGCAATCGGCAGCGTCGGCAAGCTCAGCCTGCGTCATCTTTTTCTCGATGAGCGCTGTCCTGATCAAGCCAAGCGCCTGGGCGACGTTGCGAGCGGCGGGGCGATCCACGGCGGCAAAGCCGGTAGACGAGGCTGAGTCGGCCTTGCCCTGTTTCGACGTCGGCGGCATCGGGATGGGATCTCGGCGGCGGGAGTGATCGGCGCAACCGTAGCTGAAAACGCAAAACCGGCAAGCGGGAAGCATATGGGCGTAAATACCCGCAACGGGCTGTTCGCTCTCCTTGCCGCTGTTTCATCCCTGATGGGCTCAGCTTTCCAGCGGATCGGAGCGATAAACGCATCCGGCCGAGCCGCCGAGAGGTGGCCAAAAGCGACCAGGGGCCAAAAATGGCCAGGAGAACGAGCAATGGGAAACGTCAAAGCAACGCTATTCACCGCCGCCGCAGTCTTGGCAGCGACTTGCGGTATCGTCGAAGCCGGAGGCATCCAGACGATCGATTGTGACCACGACCGCAACCGGACGGAACGTGCCATCTGCGCCAGCCGCCATCTCCAGATTCTAGATGCGAAGATCACCGGCGTTTACGCCGATGCGATGGGCGATCGCCAAGTGTCCGCATCTGTCAAGGAAGCGCTGCGCCGCAGTCAGTACGCGTTTCTCGCGCGCCGCGACGCATGTGGCTCGGACACGATGTGCCTGAATGACGTGATGGCGCTGAGGCTCGCGCACATCCGCAACTTCGATTGATCGAACGGGCTGTGCCCTACGGCACAGCGCGCTGGCGCCGCAACAGGCATAACCAGTCTCAGGATACTGCAAGCGATGTTCAAGGACATACTTGCAAGCAATGGCGAGGTGTTGGGACCTTGCCGCCCGGGCGATCGTCGTCGTGCCCCCGCCGCGATCGCCCGGGCAATTCTCAAGTCAATTCTTACGTCTCTGTCTCTATTCGTTCGACGTCCGCACAAGCAGGTCGAGCGTCCGCGCGGCGCGCCCGTCGTCCAGCGCCTGCTTTGCAAGCGCAACGCCTTCAGTAAGCGATCCGGCCCTTTCGGCAATGATCAGCGCGGCAGCCGCGTTGAGCGATACGGCGTCGCGAAAGGCCCTGAGAGCAGGCGAGTGGTCGCCGGCCAGCAAGGCGCGCATCTTGGCGGTGTTCTCCTCCGGGCTTCCGCCGAGGATATGGCCGAAGGGATGCTCTTCGAGGCCGGCATCTTCAGGCTTCACCGTGAACTGCGTGACTTGGCCGTTATCGAGCGCCGCAACGTGCGTCGGACCAGCGATCGAAATCTCGTCTGTGCCGTCCATGCCGTGCACCAGCCAAGCCTTCTCCGACCCGAGCGCCTTCAACACTTCGACCATGGGACGCAGGAGCGCCCGCGTGAAGGTGCCGGTCAGTTGCCGCTTCACGCCTGCAGGATTGGTGAGCGGCCCAAGCATATTGAAGACCGTACGCACACCGAGCTCGACGCGCGCCGGCATGACGTATTTCATCGCCGCATGATGATTGGGTGCGTTCATATAGCCGATGTTGGCGACGGCGATACAGCGCTCGATCGAGGCGACATCGGCATTGATATTGACGCCGAGCGCCGACAGGGCGTCGGCCGCACCGGACTTGGAGGACTGTGCTTTATTGCCATGCTTTGCGATTGGCACACCCAAGCTCGCGACCACCAATGCCGCGCCGGTGGAGATGTTGAGGGTGCCTTTGCCGTCGCCGCCGGTCCCGACGATGTCGATGGCATTGGGTGGCGCCTTCACGGCGAGCACTTTGCTGCGCATGACGCGCACAGCGCCCGTGATCTCGTCCATGCTCTCGCCGCGGTGGCGTAAAATCATCAGCAGCCCGCCGATCTGCGCCGGCGTGGCCTTTCCCGACATGATGACTTCGAATGCTTCTTCCGCCTCATATGGCGAGAGAGCCGATTCGAGTGCGCGGCTGATGTACGGCTTGAGCGCGGCAGGGTCTATTGTCGAGGGCGTGGTCATGGCAATCTCGGTAGACATACGCCGCAGCAGCGGCCCTACCGACGCCATTGGCACACGCAAACGGCCCGATCAAGTCCAGCATGAATAGTCAGCGCCCCTGCTGCGATCCGCTCACTCTCAAGCAACCTCAATAACGCCCGGCCAACAGGCCTGCGCACTGAATTAGGCAGGAGAAAGCTGAAAGCAGGGGGCCGCTGATCGGCGCTTAGTGTCTCGTCTCGTCATCCAAGCGGATGCGCTCGATTTGGTCTTTGAGTTTTAGCTTTTCACGCTTCCATCGACTTACTTTGAGCTCGTCGCATCCTGGCCGCGCCCGCTCTGCAGCGATTTTGGCTTCCAGGTGACGATGCTTCTCCGAGAGTTCCACGAGATGCGTCATCAAGGACATCATGCTCTCCCAATCAGAGTGGACGTCGTAAATGTGACATGAGCCGTTAGGTCTGTCCAACCCTTCTCGATCGCTTTTATGGGCACTTCGGCAAATGTGATCGAGAATGAGTTAAACGGATACTTCGAGTACGCCTTATAGGCCGTGGATCGAGGCCCTGCAGGGATGGCTTCGGGCATCGCACCTGGTTCGAGCAGATGCCCCGAACCCCTTGTAAAGGGACGGGGGCCTCGTGGTATCCTCGTCAAAGTCGCCGGATTCGTTGAGTCTGTCGTTGTGCCCAGAGACCTCTGCAACCATGCAATCGCCGCCGCCCGACATCGATCTGCGCGAGCAACTGTCCCGGCTGGTGGCCGAACACCGTGAGCTGGATCAGGAGATCGCCGCACTCGAAGCCCAGCCGCACGCCGATCAGCTTCAAGTCAAGCGATTGAAGAAGCGCAAGTTGGCTTTGAAAGACCGTATTATCTCGCTCGAAGATCGGCTGCTGCCCGACATCATCGCCTAACCTGTCGCCCGCGCGCTACGATAGATCCCGATAGCGCGTCCAACCGCCGGAATGCCGGATTTCGCCTCATTCGCGTCGAATTCCCTCCATCAAAGGCAGCTAGCGCTTCCATGAACGGCGTTTGAGTAGGCGATGACCGCGGAGCCGTCCGCGAGGCTCGTTCCAAGCTCCAACGGGGAAACTGATATGAGAAAAGCTTTTGTGGCATCGGCCGCCGGTCTGACGCTGCTGTTGGCTGGCTGTGGTCCGGACGGGCCGACGAAAGCCGATGTCGGACTTGGCACCGGCGCCGTCGTCGGCGGCGTGATCGGCAATCAGTTCGGTAAGGGTGGCGGCCGCGTACTCGGCACCGTTGCCGGCGCCTTCATCGGCGGGATCATAGGTCATGACATCGGTCGCCAACTCGATCAGCGCGATCGCATGCTGGCGCAGCAGGCGGAAATGGACGCGTTCGAGCGCGGCCAATCTGGGCGCCCCGTCAGCTGGCGCAATCCTGACAACGGCCGCTATGGCGAGGTCATTCCGGAAGCCGCCTATGTCGATCGCGGCCGCAATTGCCGCCCGTTCACCCACAAGATCTATATCGACGGCCGCCCGCAAGCGATGCGTGGCACGGCGTGCCGCAATCCGGATGGCACCTGGTCGAACGTCGGCTGAGAGCCTCAGGCGCCGTGGCGGTTATCGGAAGCGGGGCCAAATCCCCGCTTTTTGATTCATCGCGCGCCCAGTGGTAGCCTGCCGTATGCGCTTATCGATCCTCGACCAGTCCATCGCCATCGCGGGCCGTCCGCATGCTGCGTCCATCCGCGAAACACTCGATCTCGCTGTTCACGCCGAACAGCTCGGCTATCAGCGGTTCTGGCTGGCCGAACATCATAACCACGCCACCATCGTCGGCACCGCGCCGGAAATCCTGATGGCGGCCATCGCCGCGCGGACCAATCGCATCCGTATCGGCAGTGCCGGTGTGATGCTGCCGCACTATTCCGCGTTCAAGGTCGCCGAGCAGTTCCGCGTGCTCGACTCGCTAGCCCCCGGCCGCATCGATCTGGGTGTCGGCCGCGCGCCAGGTTCCGACGGTCGCACCGCCTTCGCGCTCAATCCGAATGCGAACGAGGCCGCTGAGCATTTCCCGGCGCAGGTCCGCGACCTGCAATGCTGGGTGACCGGAAAGCCGTTGCCAGAAGGCCATCCCTTCAGGACCGTTCACGCCTACCCGGCTGGCGATACCGCTCCCGACATCTGGGTGCTCGGCTCGTCCGACTACGGCGCGCAGGTCGCAGCGCATTTCGGCCTGCCCTACTGTTTCGCGCACTTCATCACCGATGGCCGCGGCACCGAGCGCGCGTTGGAGATCTACCGCCAGCACTTCCAGCCAAGCGAAGTCTGCCCGGCGCCGCGCGCGACGATCTGCGTTTGGGCGCTGACAGCGGCAACCGAGGAGGCCGCATTCGACGCCTTCTGGAGCCGCGCGAAGTGGAAGATCCTGCGTGACCAAGGCATCTGGGGGCCGCTCGAATCGCCGGAGGTGGCGCGTGCCTTCGACTACAGCACCGAGCAGCGCCGGCGGCTCGATCCGTTGAAGCAAGCCTCTTACGTCGGCGCGGCAGCTGATGTTCACCGCCGTCTCGCCGATCTCGCAAAAAGCCTGCAGCTCGACGAACTCGTCGTGCTGACATGGGCGCACGATCCGGTTGTCCGCCGCCGCAGCTACGAACTTCTGATCCAGCAAGGCATGTGATCGCGGTTGCGCCGGTGTGCGAACCCGGACTACGCTTTCGCCATTGGGTGGGAGTCCAGTCGTTCGAGGTCGGTGCCCATGTCCCAGAAAGACGCCGCATCCAGAACCAGCTTTGACCGTCTCGATCGGCGTCGCTTGCTGGTGGGAGGAACCGCCGCAGCGGTTGCCGGTGCGCTGCCCGCGCCTGCTCCGGCCGTCGAAATGTGCGATCTGCTTTTGGCACTGTCGGCGGACGTATCGCGCAGTGTCGATGCCACGAAGTTCAAGCTCCAGCGCGAAGGTTATGCGGCGGCGATCAGCGATCCCCGCGTCATGCGTCTGATCGAAGCCGGCGCGCACCGGCGCATCGCGCTCTGCTTTATCGAATGGTCGGGTGCGGGTGCTGCGTCGGTCATGGTCGATTGGGCGAGCATCGGGACAAAGTCCGAAGCTGAAGCATTCTCGAGTGCAGTGGTGGCCGCACCGCGCTATTTCATGGATCGCACATCGATCAGCACCGGCATCGACGTCGCACTTGCCCATCTCGGCAAATGCCCGTTCGGCGCGGACCGGCGCGTGATCGATATATCAGGCGACGGCACGCACAACTCCGGCCGCCATGTCAACGACGCGCGCGACGAAGCCGTCAATGCCGGCGTCACCATCAACGGCATCGCGATCCTTTCCGCCGTGCCGCTTGCCTTCAACCCGAGCCACACCCATCCACCCGGCGGTCTTCTCAAATACTTCGAAGACAATGTGATCGGCGGGCCGAGTGCTTTCGCGCTCGCGGCCGAAGGCTTCGAGGCCTTCGGCCAGGCGATCGTGCAGAAGCTGATCAAGGAGATCGCTGCCGCTCCTGGCCTGCCCAAGCGGTTGCCTGCCTGAGGTTGGCAATGGGCCTTAGGCATGGCATGGCATGCCGGTCGTGGCCCCTGTCTTCAACCCCGCTGAGAGCCGATGTCCGACCCAACTCTGCCGCGCACGATCCGCATGCACGATGCGGACAACGTTGCCATCGTCGCCAATGACTTCGGCTTGCCGCAGGGAACGCGCCTGCCGAACGGGCTCGTTCTCCGGGAGTTCGTGCCGCAAGGCCACAAGGTCGCACTCACTGATATCGCCAAGGGCGCCCAGGTGCGCCGCTACGATGTGGTGATTGGGTATGCGGCCGAGGATCTGCCGGCAGGAAGCTGGGTCAACGAGCAGCGCACGACGATCCCGCAATCGCCCGAACTCGACACCTTGCCGATGGCGACGCGCGCGCGGCTCTTGCCGCCGCTCGATGAAGCGTTCACCTTCGAGGGCTATCGCACCGCCGACGGCAGCGTCGGTACGCGGAATTTGCTCGCCATCTCGACCACGGTGCAATGTGTCTCCGGCGTCGTGGAGCATGCCGTGCAGCGGTTGAAGCGGGAGATACTGCCGCGCTATCCGAACGTCGACGGCATCGTGCCCCTCGAACACATTTACGGTTGTGGCGTCGCCATCGATGCGACGGACGCCGAGATCCCCATTCGCACACTCCGCAACATCAGCCGCAATCCCAATTTCGGCGGCGCGACCATGGTCGTGAGCCTCGGCTGCGAGAAGTTGCAGCCGGAGCGTCTTTTCCCGGCTGGGACCTTGCCTGCGCGTGAGGGTGCCGCAGCCTTCGATCTCGTCACGTTGCAGGATCCCGCGAATGTCGGGTTCGAGGCCATGATCGCCGGGATCATGCGCACGGCCGAGCAGCATTTGGCAGTCCTCGACCAGCGCCGCCGCACCACGTGTCCCGCCGCCGATCTCGTGGTCGGCATGCAGTGCGGCGGCAGCGATGCCTTCTCGGGCGTCACCGCCAATCCCGCCCTCGGCATCGCGAGCGACCTGCTCGTGCGGGCGGGCGCGACGGTGATGTTCTCCGAGAATACGGAGGTCCGCGACGGCGTGGCGTTGCTGGCCGAGCGCTGTGTATCGCAAGACGTCGCGCGCGCCTTGATCGCGGAGCTTGGCTGGTACGATCGCTATCTCGAACGCGGCAATGTCGACCGCTCCGCCAATACGACCCCCGGCAACAAGAAGGGCGGGTTGTCGAACATCGTCGAAAAGGCCATGGGCTCGATCATCAAGTCGGGCTCGGCGCCGATCTCGGGCGTCGTGCGGCCGGGCGAACGCGCATCGCGGAAAGGCCTGCTTTATGCGGCGACGCCCGCAAGCGATTTCGTGTGCGGGACACTGCAACTCGCGGCAGGTATGAACCTGCACGTCTTCACGACCGGCAGAGGTACCCCTTACGGGCTGGCCGCAGTACCAGTGATAAAGGTTGCTACGCGCAGCGAACTGGCGCGCCGCTGGCACGACCTGATGGATTTCGACGCAGGCCCGATTGCGAACGGCGAGACGACGATCGAAGAGGCAGGGATGCAACTCTTCAAAATGATGCTCGACGTCGCCAGCGGCAAACGGACCTGGGCTGAGACCTGGAAGCTTCAGAATTCTCTGGCGCTGTTCAATCCAGCCCCGATTACGTGAGGGCCTTGCAAAGCACTACGAGATCCGGTCGAGCCGCCGGTAATAGGCCCCGACAAACGGCAGAAACCAGGGCTTGCCAAAATGCAGCGGTACGGCTGGCCAAGGGACGTCCCGCCAAGGATTGACGACTTCGTCACCAGCGATACGCCGCGCCATCAAGTCGCCCATGTAGTTCGACATCTGTACGCCATGGCCTGAAAAGCCGACCGCATAATGCATGCCCTCGTGCTCTCCGGCGCGCGGCAGCCGGTCGCTCGTCATATCGACAAGTCCTCCCCAGCAATAGTCGATCCGGCAGCCAGCGATCTGCGGGAAAACCTCGGCGAGATTGGCTTCGAGGATAGCGCCGCTTTTGAGATCGGATGCGGGGCTGGACATCGCAAAGCGCGCACGCCCCCCGAAGACCAAGCGGTCATCGGCCGTCATCCGGTAGTAGTGACCGATGTGCTGCGTCGTCGTGCAGTTCCGCCGTCCGGGCATGATCGAGCGGGCACGGTCCGCACCCAGCGGCTCCGTGACGATGATAAAGCTGCCGATGGGTATGATCCGGCGGCGAAACCAGGCAAACGGCCCCTCGAGCGGCACGCCATTCGCGAGCACGACATGATCGGCCTCGATGGTGCCCTTGCGCGTCGTGATCTTGAAGCGCTGCCCAGCCGGCCGCTCGATCGCCGTTACAGCGGCCTTTTCATGGATGACGGCGCCGGCTCGGGCAGCCGCGTGAGCGAGACCGACGCCGTATTTGCCGACATGAAGCGAGGCGGATCTCCTCTGCAGCAGCCCGCCTGAATAGATGCTGGATCCGATCTCGCCCGGAAGCGATGACTTTTCGATGATCTCAGTGTCGCTGTCGACCTCGCGGGCGAGAACGTCCTGTGCCCGCTTTAGTCCGTCGAAGTGGGCGGGCTTGGCGGCGAGCTTCAGCTTTCCGGAACGGACAAAGTCGCAATCGATGGCCTCGCGCGTGACAATGCCCTCGACGAGATCGACCGCGGCATCGAACGCGCGGTACATCTCTCGCGCCCGCTCGGCGCCGAAGCGCGCCGCTACTCCGGCAAAGTCGTGGGCGAGACCGTTGTTGCAATGACCGCCATTGCGCCCCGAAGCGGCCGACATGATGCTGTTTGCTTCAACCACGGTGACAGCGATGCCGCGCTTCGCGAGCGTGAGTGCGGCAGATAACCCGGTAAAACCGCCGCCAACGACAACGA
The DNA here is from genome assembly GCA_033812735.1 of Hyphomicrobiaceae bacterium. GTDB lineage: Bacteria > Pseudomonadota > Alphaproteobacteria > Rhizobiales > Hyphomicrobiaceae > JABFRJ01. Next base: position 12,616 of record JAPXTA010000110.1, read on the forward strand.
CGTCTGTGCGCCCACCGACAGGCTGAGGAGCAGCCATTGTGAAGGCCGGTGCGGTATCGAGCCAGAACGACAAAGGCTTCATCGGCAGCATTCCCAATATCGATTGAAGGCCGCCGTCAAAGTCCGAGCGCTTCGGCGAGCCCGCCGATATCTTTGATTTCAGTGGCGCCGTAGTAGGGAATGTGCGGTTCGTGGCTGCGATTGACGAATATCCGCTTGCCGCAACGCATGTCGTGCGCCGTCATCAGATCGTAACGGTAGGACGACGACACGTGCGCCACGTCCCCCGGCCTGCAACCCAACTGGTCGAACATGAACTCGAAAGCCTGCATGCGCGGTTTGTAGGCCTGCGCCATCTCTGCCGTGAAGACGGCATGAAACGGCGCACCGAGCTTGGCGACGTTATCGTTGATCTGGCTGTTCGCCGCATTTGAAAGGATGACGAGGGGGATTTCTTTGGCGACTTTGGCGAGCCCGGCAGGGACATCCGCGTGCGGCCCCCAGGTCGGTACGGCATGATAGTAGGACTCGCTCTCTTCGATGGTCGCCTTGATGCCCCACCGCCGCGCTGTCCGCTGCACGGCATTGACGATCACGTCGCGATAGGGCTTCCAGGGACCGAGAATTTCATCGAGCCTGTAGGTCGCAAAGTCACGGATGAAGTCGTCCATTCGATCCGCCGGAATGCGATCGGCGAAAATCGCCCGCGTCATTTCGATCATCTGAAAACGCGTCAGCGTGCCGTAGCAATCGAAGGTCACGAACTTTGGCTTGAAAACAGTCATCCGTTGTCTCTCGATCCCAGTGTACTCGCGCGCAAGGCATCGGCGCGGGTGCCGTGATCGAGCATCGCACTGTCCGTACGCCTTGCAAAGGGGAGGACTTGTCACTCAGCCGTGGTATGAGAACCGAGGATACAAAGAGCGCAACTTAGCTGGAGAGGCCTTTGAACTCGTCTCGCGATACCATTGAGATCGACGTCGCGCCGCTCACCGACAAAGATCTGCCCGTGGCAGCGGACCTGTCTCGCGCGGTGCAATGGCCGCATCGGCTCGAGGACTGGCAATTCGTCCTCGCACTGGGCCAAGGGGTTGCAGCATTCACCGGCGGTCGCCTGGTTGGCACCGCGATGGCCTGGGACTACGAGCGAGCTGTCGCCAGAGTGGGGATGGTGCTCGTCGACCCGTCGATCCAGCGCGCCGGCATCGGCGGGAAGCTGATGGATGCTTTGCTGAGCCGTGTGGACGCACCAGCACTCGTTCTCAATGCGACCGAGGCTGGCGAGCCGCTCTATGCGCGGATGGGCTTCAAGAGAACGGGCGTCATCCGCCAGCATCAAGGCCTGGCGGCGGCGCTATCGCGGCCGCCGGAACTCGGACAACACGAGCAGATGAGGTCGATACGAGAGAGCGACGTGGCGCGTCTCGTCGAACTCGATGCAGCGGCTCTGGGTGTGCGCCGGCCGCACGTGATCGAAGCACTGATCAGGCATGGCGACGGCATCGTCTTGGCAACAGGCAATGACATAGTTGGGTTTGCGTTCTGTCGGCGCTTTGGGCGCGGCCATGTCGTCGGTCCCGTTGTGGCTCAAGATCAACAAGCGGCTCAAGCCATGATGGCCTATTGGGTGACCTCGCTCAGAGGTCAATTTGTGCGCGCCGACGTGCCGGCCGGTCGTGGTCTCTCGTCCTGGCTCGACGGCTTGGGGCTGGTTCGATGCAGTGAAGTCAACACGATGTGCAGAGGCGAGCCGCCACAGCAATCGGCGGAGTTCAAGACCTTTGCACTCGTCAATCAGGCAATCGGCTGATAGCTGTTGTCTTACGGCTTGTACGCAAGAGGGGCGCAGTGTCAGCTGCGCCGGGGAGCGGACGGATCGATGACGGCGGTATCCTCTCGCTTCGTGCGACTCGCCGAAGGCCAGCGGCAGCGCGTCGACTTCCTGGTCGATGGTGTTCCAGTGTCCGCGCTCGAAGGCGACACGCTGCTCGTGGCGCTGCTCGTGAACGGATTGAGCGTGCGGCGCTCGGAGTTTGGCGGCGAAGTGCGCGCAGGGTTCTGCTTGATGGCGGCCTGCCAGGATTGCTGGGTATGGACCGAGGCCGGTGAGCGGCTTCGCGCCTGCGATACACCTGTCCAAGCAAACATGTCGATCGTCACAGAGCAAGCAGATGCGTCATGGTTGAGCCGCGGGTAATCGTCATCGGCGCCGGCCCAGCGGGTGCGCGCGCCGCGCAGACCTTGGTCGAGGCCGGCTTACGCCCTCTCGTCATCGACGAAAACGCGCGCGATGGCGGACAGATTTACCGTCGCCAACCCGATGGCTTTGGCCGGCCGAAAAGCGCGCTCTACGGCACCGAAACGGCGCGCGCGATGGCGCTCCACGAGGCCTTTGACCGCCTGAAGCCGCAGATCGATTATCGCCCGCGGCATCTCGCTTGGAACGTCGCCGACGGCTGCGTCCATGTGGTTCACGCCGGCGAGGCCGAGGCGTTGCCTTACGATGCCCTCATCATCGCTGCCGGAGCGACCGACCGCTTGATGCCGGTGAAGGGCTGGCACGTCGCAGGAACCTATAGCCTCGGCGCCGCTCAGATCGCGCTGAAGGCACAAGCCGTCTCGATCGGCCGGAACGTCGTGTTTATGGGCACAGGCCCGCTGCTGTATCTCGTTGCATCTCAGTACGTGAAGACGGGCGCTGGTGTCGTCGCGGTATTGGATACGTCGCCTTGGGCCGCGCGCGTCAAGGCCGCGCCCAAACTCGCCACCCGTCCCGATGTTCTCGTCAAGGGCGTGCGCTTGGAGCGCAGCCTGAAGCGGGCCGGCGTGAGCATTTCGCGTGGCGTCACGCCCTTGGAAATTCACGCCGACAATGAAACTGGCGTGCGTGGTGTCTCGGTCCGCCTCGCCGATGGCAGCGTCCGCCGCTTCGACTGTGACGCAGTCGCGCTCGGATACCACCTGCGGCCGGAGACACAGCTTGCCGACCTCGCCGGCGTCCCCTTTGGATTTGACAGTGAGACACGCCAGTATCTGCCGGTAGCCGACAGCGACGGACGGACCGGCATCGCTGGTGTCTATCTCGCAGGAGACGGCGTGCGCGTGCTTGGTGCCGACGGCGCCGAGATATCCGGACAGATTGCGGCACTCGCGGCACTGTCGGATCACGGCTACACCGTCGATCCTCTTCTGCAAGTCAGCCTGCGCCGCGAACGGACTCGCATGGACCGCTTCCGCGCCGGACTGGCTGTTGCGTTCCCCTGGCCGCACGAACTCGCGGCCAGCCTCGACGATGAAACCATCGTCTGCCGCTGTGAAGGCATCACCGCAGGTGACCTAAGGCACGTCGCGAGGGACAAGGGCGCGAGCGAAGTCAATCGTGCGAAAGCCTTGAGCCGTGTCGGCATGGGGCGCTGCCAGGGCCGCTATTGCGGTCATGCCGCAGCCGAGGTCATCGCAGCCGCGACAGGGCAGCCATTGGCGCAGGTGGGCCGGCTCCGCGGACAAGCACCGGTCAAGCCTCTCTCTGTCGGCGCCCGGCCGGTCGCCAGCAAAGGCAGCAAACAATGAAGGCGCCAGTCAGAACCCCGGTCAGAACTGACACGATCGTGGTCGGCGGCGGCATCATGGGCGCCGCCACCGCATTCTTCTTGAGAAAGCGCGGCCGGTCGGTCGCGCTGATCGAACGCGGCCTGATCGGGCAACAGGCGAGTGGCGTCAACTTCGGCAATGTGCGGCGGCAGGGCCGCTTTCTGCCACAGCTGCCACTCGCCAACCGGTCGCGCGAAATCTGGGGCAGGCTTGGCGACCTGCTCGGTGAAGATGCCGAATTCCTGCCCTCGGGCCATATGCGCGTCACCTACACCGACGAGATGACCGCAAACATCGAAACCTATGCCAAGGAGGCCCGGCACTACGGGTTGGACCTCGAAATCCTGAGCGGCAACATCCTTCGCGCACGCTTTCCGTTTCTCGGCCCGGAAATCCGTGCGGGATCGTATGCGGCCCTCGATGGTCACGCCAATCCGCGCCTGGCGGCACCCGCATTTGGCCGTGCCGCCGCGCGTGATGGCGCGCTCGTATTCGAGAATACCGAGATCGCCAAGGTCGAGAAGGACGGCGACGGCTTCAGGGTCGAGAGCACTGACGGGCGCGTCTTTCGTGCCGGCCAGTTGATGATTGCGGCTGGCGCCTGGGGCAATCGCCTCTCGACCCAGTTCGCCGAACCCGTGCCGCTCGAAACGCACGGGCCGCAAATGGCCGTGACGGAGCCAGTTCCCTATGGCCTGCTGCCGGTCTTGGGCGTGTCGACGCGTAACATCGAAGAAGTGATCTACCTCCGGCAGGTCAAGCGCGGCAACATCGTCTTCGGCGGCGGCAACCGGACTGTGCCGGATCTCGACACCCGGCGCGCCTTCGTCAAGCCGCAGAACACGCTGTCGCAGATCAGACAGATCACGCGGTTGGTTCCGGCCTTGAGCCGTCTGTCGGTCATCCGGGTCTGGAGCGGTGTCGAGAGCTACTTGCCCGACGACATTCCGATCATGGGGCCATCAGCCCGTGTCGATGGGCTTTACTATGCGTTCGGCTTCTGCGGCCACGGCTTCCAACTGGGCCCCGGCGTCGGCGACGTCATGGCGGAGTTGATCGCGACGGGACAGACGTCGACCGATATCACCCCGTTCTCGATCGCCCGCTTCGCCGAGCCGCCAGCGGCCAAAGAACGATGAACGGCCAACGTCGCCACCCCACGCGCGGGGGCGTCAAACTCAAAACCATGTCTGAAAGGCGTTGGCTGGGGGACTAGGATTCGAACCTAGACAGGCAGAGTCAGAGTCTGCAGTCCTACCATTAGACGATCCCCCAATCCGGGACGTTCCGGACGAAAGGGTCCGGTCGGTAGCGGCGCCTACTTAGCGGCAGGGGCGGGGGTTGGCAAGTGCCGAGACGGGCTCGGCGGGAAATAACCAACCGCAAGCCGCCGCCGCGCGATCACGGGCAAGCGGTAGTCAGCAATGCACGAGAGGAGGTCTCGCACCCTCACAACCAAGGACGTTCAGCCGCGGCCTTGGCTTCGTAGCTGTCGATCTTCTTGGCCTTCTGCTCTGTCAGCCCGATGTTGTCGAGGCCGTTGAGCAGGCAATGCTTGCGGAAGGGATCGATGTCGAACTTGATGACGCCGCCGTCGGGGCCGCGGATCTCCTGGGCTTCGAGGTCGACCGTCAGCGTCGCGTTGGCGCCGCGATTGGCGTCGTCCATCAGCTTTTCGAGCTCGTCCGGCTTCACTTTGATCGGCAGGATGCCGT
>JAPXTA010000111.1:0-17553 GCA_033812735.1 Hyphomicrobiaceae bacterium
GCGCTGACCAAACTGCGACCCATGCCGCCGCAGCCGCCGACGACGGCGACGCGTGCGCCTCGAGCCGGACCTAGTCGGGAAAAATCGATTTGCGGGAGCGTCGGCATCGGACCGCCTTAGTGGGAGAGCATGCGTTCGGGCGCCCAGAAGGCATGCGCACCGGTCGGAATGTTGTGCGGCAGGATCACGCGGCCGATAGGGCCCTTGGTGATATCCTTGGCATCGAAGATGGCGCACTCACTCTTGCCGGTGTTCAGGTTGTTCAGGAATGAGAGCAGGTAGCCATCGTCCTCGTCTTTGGCATTGTCGCGCGCGGCAAACGGCGCTTCACTGACGGAGATGCCGGGCGGAGCATGCCACTCCTGCATTCGTCCCGTCGCCATGTCGAAGCGCTTTAAGCCGTTGAGCAGCCAGAAGCCCGACACAGACAGGGCGTTGTAACTATAGCGGTACTGACGGCCGCCCTTGAGACCGTGCACCATCGGGAACTCGGTCACCTGGTCGTCGAGATCCCGCTCCGTCGTCTGACCGGTCTTCAAATTGAACCGCCACTGATGCATGACGGTGTCCTGCGCGTGCAGATCCAGTAGCCGCTTCATGCGCTCGTAGCCCTCGTGTGGCAGGTGCGCGATCTCAGGGATCGGGCTGCGCTGAATGCAGCCATCCATCACGATCTCATCGCCATCCTCGTAGGTATTGGCGAGATGCAGGATGTAGCACGGCTCGCCTTCGAACCATTTGATGTCGCTATTGCTGCCAAACCGCGGGATGACGCCGAAGCGGGCGGCAACGTCACGATGGAATTTGAGGCGATGGCTCCCGCGCTTCAAGGCCTCCGGCTCGAAGAACATCGGCAGGTCGTGCAGAACGGAGTAATTCTCGGTCATGCCGAGATCGTGCGGCCAGCGTGCGCCGGGCAGATCGATCGGTTGGTAGTGGACGACCTTGCCGCTCCGATCCATGACACCGTAGTTCATGTAAGGGGGCTTTTCGCCGTAGTTGAAGAACATCATGTGGCCGGTAATCTCGTCGACCTTGAAGTGCGAGCAGATTCCGCGCTCCTTGACGACGCGCGCGACCTCGTTGTCGATGCCGATCGTCTCGAGTGTGATCGGGTCCATAATGTAGGGTTCGCTGCACTGGCTCATCGCAACGTAAGCGCGGCCGTTGTGCACGACGATATCGGTGCCGGCATTGTCTTTCATCGCACCGATCGAGCCCCAGCCACGGCGTTCGGCCTTCTTGGGTTCGATGATGCCGGGCCAAAGCGATTTGCCGGCGGCCTGTTCGGCCAAGAAACCGGTCGTGCGGACCCAGCGATTTCGGTATTCGGCCTTACCGTCGCGAAAGCGCATGCCATGGATCATTCCATCGCCGTCGAAGGGATGGAACCGGCCAATCGGCGCGTGGATCTGGTTATGACCATTGCGCAGATAGACACCGTTGAGATCGCGGGGGATATCGCCGATCACCTGCAGAGCGTCACCAGTGGCGGTGTATTCGGTGTCGACCGGCTCCCAAGCGCCTTGGAGATAGGGGTTGTCGGACGGCAAGCAAGTCAGCTTGGCCTTGTAATGGATCTCCAGCATCGGCGTGTCCTCCGTGGCGCTTGTTCGATCGCCTTGCAGCAAGGCTAGCACCGCCCGCATCGGGCGGCCAGACAACCAAAGCCCGCAAATTTGGATGGTTGAGCAGCCGAGGCCGACGGGCTTTTACGGGCCAGTAGGGCGCGCATAGTCGGAGCGCGCGCGGGCGATGTGCTGGCCGGTGCCACGGACACCGACGAGCTTGCCGTCCTCGACGATCACGTTGCCACGGACAATGGTGCTGACGGGCCAGCCGGTAACACGGATACCTTCGTACGGCGTGTAGTCGGAGCCGTCGTGAAGGGCATCGTGAGCGATGGTGACGTCGCGCTTTGGGTCCCAGATCGCAATATCGGCATCGGCGCCGATGGCGATCGTGCCCTTCTTGGGGTGAAGGCCGTACATCTTCGCGTGATTGGTCGAAGAGTACGCAACGAACTGATTGAGCGTGATGCGGCCCTTCGTGACGCCTTCCGAAAAGAGAATGGGAAGGCGAACTTCGACGCCTGGAATGCCATTCGGCACCCAGCGAAAACTCGTTCGTCCCTTGGGGGTGAGTTTTCCCTCGGGATCGTCATACCGAAAGGGGCAATGGTCGGACGAGAACGTCGAAAAGACTCCTGTCTGCAACCCAAGCCAGCACGCCCTTTGGCTGGCCTCGTCACGGGGAGGCGGGCTGCAGACGTACTTTGCCCCCTCCATATTGAGACCCTCGAGATCCTTCTCGGTCAGCACAAGATACTGCGGGCATGTCTCGCCGAAAATCTTGAGACCCCGGGCCTGCGCGCGGCGCACTTCCTCCATCGCCTCGCCGTTCGAAATGTGCACGACCATCATCGGCACGTCGATGATCTCGGCAAGGCTGATGGCACGGTGGGTGGCTTCACGCTCGACCGGGATCGGGCGTGAGGTCGCGTGAAACTTCGGCGCAGTCTTGCCGCTGCGTTCCAACTGGTCGGTCAGAAACCGGATGGCATCGTAGTTCTCGGCATGCACCATCACGAGGGCGCCGGTTTCGCGTGCCGACGAGAACACTTCGAGAAGCTGATAGTCCGTGAGGGCAAGATCCTGATAGGTCATGAAGACCTTGAACGAGGTGTAGCCGTCGTCGACGAGGGCTGGTAGCTCCTGCCCGAGCACGCCCGGGGTGGGGTCGGAAATGATGAGGTGGAAGCTGACGTCGATGTGGCACCGGCCATCGGCAAGAGCGTGGTAATCCTTCACTGCCTGCCTCAAACTTCCACCCTTCTGCTGCATCACAAATGGCATGACGAGAGTGTTGCCGCCGAAGGCCGCAGACCTAGTGCCACTCTCGAAGTCGTCTGCCATGACGATCCCGGGACCGCTTGGCTGTGAAATATGCACGTGGCTGTCGATCCCGCCCGGCAGGACGAGGCGGTCGGTCGCATCAATGATCCGCGTCGCATGGCCGAGCGCGCTGCCGAGCGCGACGATCGTGCCATCTCGAACGCCGATGTCGGCGCGAAACGTATCAGACGCCGTGGCAACGGTGCCGCCTTTGATGATGAGGTCGAAGTCGGTCATTTCAGTCTCACTGTGTAATCAACGTCGCTGCGAACTCAGACGGTGAAGGCGCGGCCCCACGACGTGTAGGCCGTCATCGGCGAGTCGGCGGCTTTGAGCGCGGCCCAAAGCGTGACCGCTACGGAGTCGAGGATTGGGATACTCAGTTCTTTTTCGAGCCGGGCGGCAACACGCGCGCCGCGCATATTGGTACAGACGATAGCGACACCGTCACAATCCGATGCCACTACGCGGATCATCCGCTCGATAGTCGCCTCGTCGACCGTCGCAAACGAGAAGTTGTCGGTGAACCCGCAGTGCTGCTCGTTCGTGCAGGTGAAACCGGCACGCCCCCAATTCTCGGCGATGCGGCTCTGCACGTCGCTCGTGTAGGGCGTGACTAGGCCGATCCGCTTCATGCCTAGAGCCTTGAAGAGCGACCGATAGCCAAGCACGCAAGTGGCAGCGGGAGTGCCGGTCGCCAACTCAATCTTGCGGATAAGGGCCTCGTCGCGATCGAAACCGAGCCAACTGGCCGATGTGCCATTCCAGGCTATGACGTTGCACTTTGCATGTGACAGCAGCTCGGCGGCGGCAAGGATGGGGGTGTCGTCGAACTGATTGAGCTGTGCGGCGGCGAGGCCGATTTCAGTCACCTTGAAACGTGCGAAATGCGCGGAAACGGAACCGTCGGGCGGGAGCATTGCATAGGTCATCGGTTCGAGAACCGTATTGGATGACGGTGTGAGCATTCCAAGCCTGAGCATGTGACGTCCTGTGTGCGGCGCTTCCGCTGAGCATACGGCAGTTGACCTGGCGCGACAAACTGGGTGATTGCCGAAAGTAAGTCGGCGAGCATGCACCTTGGCGGTGCAGCCAATACCCGATCCAAACTTTGGTGGACCCCCAACGTACGATGATCTGGCTCTTGGTGCTTTCGATCGGTCTGGTAGCCGGTACCATCGGTGGGCTGATCGGCTTTGGATCGTCGATCATGCTGATGCCGGCATTGGTATTCGCCTTGGGACCAAAAGCGGCCGTACCCGTCATGGCCATCGCTGGCCTGATGGCGAACGCGTCGCGAGTGGCAGTGTGGTGGCGCGAGGTCGATTGGAAAGCAGCACTGACGTACGCCTCGACAGCAGTCCCGGCCGCAGCCGTAGGCGCGATGACCTTGGTGCGGCTGGAGGCGCAGAAGGTCGAGATGGCGCTCGGCGCGTTCTTGCTCGCGATGATCCCGATCAGGCGCTGGCTGTTGTCGCGGGGGTTTAAGATCGAGCTATGGCACCTGGCCATCGTAGGTGCTGCGATCGGCTTCCTGTCCGGCATCGTCGCGACGGTAGGGCCGATCAATACGCCGTTCTTCCTGGCCTACGGCCTAACAAAAGGCCCATACATCTCGACGGAAGCGTTGGGTTCGGCGTTCGTCGGTGTTTCAAAGGCAGTGACGTTCCGGACTTTCGATGCCTTGCCTGCGGACGTTATCGCTGCCGGGCTGATGGTGGGCGGATCCGTAACCGTTGGATCGTGGCTGTCGAAACGGCTGATGCACCGCGTTAGTACGGAACAGTTTCGGGGGTTGATGGACGGCGTTCTGCTGGTCGCTGGATTGCTACTGTTGATGGGAGCATTCAAGGCTTGAACACAGCGAAGATCATCTGCGTATCACCCCAAATGCGGCGGTCGCGCTCGACGAAGCGTGCTGGCAGTTCCACATCGGCAGCCTTGCTCTCCTCGAGGACGATGGTCGCTCCATCTGCAAGCCATCCGTTGTCGGCCGCGGAGGCGAGAGCCCTCTGCCCTAGGCTCTTGCCATAGGGTGGATCGAGAAACGCTAGATTGAAGTTCGCATACTTGCCGGCCGGCCCGAGATCGGTTGCATCGCGCCGGAAGATTTTCGTGACGCCGGTCAATCCGAGCGCGTCTACATTCGCGCGGATGACGCCACGTGCTTCAGCATGTTCATCGACAAACAGGCAGAAGGTAGCACCACGCGACAGCGCCTCGATCCCGAGTGCGCCGGTGCCGGCAAAAAGATCGAGCACGCGAGCGCCCTCGATCACGTCGCCATCGGCACCATGCCGGAGAACATTGAAGGCGGCCTCGCGCACCCGGTCGGACGTCGGGCGCGTCGCCTCGTCACTCGGCGTCACGAGCGCTCGCCCCCGCAGTCTACCGCCGACTATGCGCATAGGTTCCAGGTCCCTCGGTTGCCGCAAGCACCGGCATGTATCGCGATTTGGCAGTGGGGACCAGAAAAGCAAGCCCAAACAATCGCCACAATAACTTGCTGAACTGCGTTTATTAGTTGCCATGTGTTTGGAGAGCCGCGATGTCGCCGCTCAGAGTCTTCTTGATGGCATTTGCGGCGACGGCCGGGTCCGTTGTGGCGATGGCGGCGTTGGATCGCATGAAACCGGCGGCAGTTGTCCGGCCCGCCGTCGCCGAGTTGTCGCCTGGCATCTCGGTCCGCGACCAGATCCAACTTGGCGACGTGAAATCACTGAGGGACAGCGGCTTTCGAACTTTGATCGACCTGAGACCGGACGGCGAGGCTTCGGACCAACCGGCATCGTCAGACGTCGAGCGAGCCGCGACGGAGGCCGGCATGACGTTCGCCTACGTTCCAACGCCGCATGGCGCAATCCCCGATGTGATCGTCGATGGCCTTGCGCGCGCACTCGCGGACGTCCCTCAGCCCGTGGTCCTCTACTGCCGCAGCGGCAATCGCGCGGCGCGAGTCTGGGCATTGGCGGAAGCCAGCCGCCCTTCGGGCGCAGACGCTAAAGGCATCGCGGGATCGGTGCGTGCGGCTGGACAAAAGGTTGACGATCTCATGCCGCAAATCGAAGCACGCATTGCGGCGCGTAAGCCCTCGTGAGGCAACGGCTATGCTTGATATGACACCAACCGGTTCAATCTTGCCGCAAGAGACTGTGCCGCCGCTCACCCCGGACACGAAGCGCCCGAGTCCGGCTGCTTATGTCGTGGCCGTCGTCGGTGGAGTGGGCCTCGGCTTGCTCGTCGGCTTTCTAAGCGCCCTGTCGCTCGGGCTCATCATGCTCTGCTGAACTCAGAGTTCCCAATCGTCATCCGCCGAGAGCTTGCGCGGCTTGTCTTTGCGGCCGCCCGCAGGTGGCTTTTCCCGGTCGACCATCAATCCGAATTTCTCGGCAAGCTCGAGGCCAAGCTGATCTGCCAGCACGCGCCGCTTGACGCTCTCTACCGCTCCCTGCTCGAGATCGAGCAGCTGGAACGGTCCGAACGAGACTCGGATCAAACGGTTCACGGTGAGGTTCAAACTTCCGAGAATCTTGCGAACTTCTCGATTTTTGCCTTCCCTCAGGCCGATCGTCAGCCAGACGTTCGATCCCTGCTTCTGGTCGAGCGTCGCTTCGATCGGACCATAGCGAACGCCCTCGATTTCGATGCCATCCTTCAAAGCATTGAGCTGCTCTTGCGTGACATCGCCAAACGCCCGCACCCGATAGCGGCGCAACCATCCGGTCGCCGGCAATTCGAGATGGCGCGCAAGTTCGCCGTCATTGGTCAGCAACAACAGCCCCTCGGTGTTGAAATCGAGCCGGCCGATCGAGATCACCCGCGGCATGTCTTTTGGAAGCGTCTCAAAAACCGTCGGCCGCCCCTCCGGGTCCTTGTGTGTTGTCACGAGCCCCCTGGGCTTGTGGAAACGCCAGAGACGCGCGGGCTCAGCGACCGGTAGAGGTTCGCCATCGACGACAATCTTGTCCCGCGGTCCGACATTGAGCGCGGGGCTGGAAATGACCTTCCCATTGACGCTGATCCGACCCTCGGCGATCCACGTCTCCGCCTCGCGCCGCGAGCAGAGCCCCGCCCGCGCCAGCGCTTTGGCGATACGCATTTCCTCGAGCGGCGCGCCGCCGGCAGGCTTTGCGAAGCGAGGGTTGCCGCGCACCGGGGCCCGCTGTGGTCCCCTCGGCTTGTCGCTGGCGCTAGCGGCGTTCTTTCCGAACGGCCGCTTCTTCTGGAAACGCTTCGGCTTCTCCCGCTCGGCATCGCCGACCAACTCGCCACGAGATTCGGGAAAGCGCGGATTGGCCTTGCGCTGTTTGTTGTCGCTGAATTTGCGCGGCGGCCTGCTCATAACGTTCAACCCAACACGGCGAGTGCGCCGAGCCCCATGCCGCCAACGAGAATGCGCCACCATGCAAAGGGAGCGAAACCGCGGCGGCCGACAAAATCGAGCAAATAGCGCACGACGATCACGCCAGTGACGAAGGCAACGGCAAAACCGAGTGCGATAGACTGCAGCGTAACCGCGTCGATGTCCTTGTAGTTCTTATAGAGGTCATATGCAAAGGCGCCCGCCATTGTCGGCATGGCCAGAAAGAATGAAAACTCCGCTGCCGAGCGCTTATCGACGCCCATCAACATAGCTCCGACAATGGTCGCCCCTGAGCGTGAGACGCCGGGAATCATCGCAAGACATTGGCATACCCCGATCTTGAAACCGAGCCAGGGGTCGATGTCCATGGTGTCTTGGACGTCAAAACGAAGCGACATGCGGTCGACAACAAGAAGAATGACGCCGCCGATGATCAAAGTGAGGCAGACGATGAGCGGAACTTCGAGAAGCGCCTTGATGTACTTGTGAAAGACCGCGCCGATCACGGCAGCCGGCAGGAAGGCGATGAGGACGGACAATACAAAGCGTTGCGTTCGGCGATCCCGGGGGAGATCGGCAAGAATGCGGATCAGCTTTGCGGCGTAAACGGTCAGGATCGCGAGGATGGCGCCGAGCTGGATCAGAATCTCGAACACCTTCTTCGGGCTGTCCACGCCAAGAAAGTGACCGACGAGAACCAAATGACCCGTCGAGGAGACAGGGAGAAACTCGGTCAGCCCCTCGATGAGGCCGAGGAGCAGAGCGTGCCACGTTTGCATGGGGCAAGTGTCCGATTCGCGTGCAAGTGCGTCGCCCGTCTTTAGTCCCGAACGGCGCAGCCGTCGATGGAGGCGCGCGGCGTCTTGTCGTAAAGGGTGAAGAAATTGTCGGTCGTGATGCACGCGATTTCGGCGGCTGTAACGCCCCTTACATCGGCGAGTGTCTGCGCGGTCTTGACCACGAATGCCGGTTCGTTGCGCTTTCCCCGGTGCGGAACTGGCGCGAGGAACGGCGAATCAGTCTCAACCAGCAGCCGGTCTAGCGGCACCGACTTGGCGATGGCGCGAAGCGCGTCGGAGCCCTTGAACGTCAATATTCCGGAAAATGAGATGTAAAGACCGAGTGAGACGGAGCGCTCGGCGAGGCGCTGCCCGCCTGTGTAACAATGGAGCACGGCCTTGAATGTGCCCTTTGCCATCTCGGCTTCGAGGATGTCGCCGACATCGTCGTCGGCATCGCGGGCATGGATGATGAGCGGCAGCCCTGTCTCGCGCGCAGCGGCGATGTGATTGAGGAAACCTTGCCGCTGCGCTTCACGCGGCGATTTGTCATAGAAGTAATCGAGACCAGCCTCGCCGATGGCGACGCACTTCGGGTGCATCGAAAGGCGGACGATGTCGGAGACCGTCACGTCGAGTTCGGTGTGCGCCTGATGCGGATGCGTCCCCACCGAAAAGAAAACGTTCGGATAGCTTTCGGCAATGCTCCGATAGACGTCGAATTGGCCGACCCTCGTCGAGATCGTGACAATGATGCCAACCCCGGCTGCGGCTGCGCGCGCAACAACGGCATCGCGCTCCGGCGCGAAGTCGGGAAAATCCAGATGGGCGTGGTGATCGACGAGCATCGGCAATCGGGTACCAAGTCTCAGATATCAGGTGATCGGCAGCCAAGTAACAGCTGTTGGTCAGTTCCATCCAAGAACCGCCACGCCGAACCCGAGGCCTCACTTCTTGAATAGCGTCTCATAGCTCTTACGCAACTCGGCCTTCTGTACCTTGCCCATCGCATTGCGCGGCAGGTCGCCGTGAACGAAGACGCGCTTCGGCTGCTTGAACTTCGCGAGGCGGTCGGCGAGAGCCTTGACGACAGTCGCTTCATCAGGGGCGCTGCCACCCTGAGCGGGTGTGATCACGGCAACGACAGCCTCGCCGAAATCAGGATGCGGCACGCCGACGACGGCGCTTTCGCCAACGCCTGGGATGGCGTTGATCTCGGTCTCGATCTCCTTCGGGTAGACGTTATAACCGCCTGAGATGATGAGATCCTTGGCGCGACCGACGATCGTCACGCGGCCATCGGGATCGATGACCGCGAGATCGCCGGAAATGAAATAGCCGTCCTTGCGGAAATCCTCGGCGGTTTTCTCGGGATTGCGCCAGTAGCCCTTGAAGACGTTCGGTCCCTTGAACTCCAGCACGCCGGTTTCGCCGGCAGGCAGGACCGCGCCTTCGGGCGTCGCAACGCGAACGCTGATACCGGGCAGCCCATAGCCGACCGTGCCCGCACGCCGCTCGCCGCCATTGTAAGGGTTCGACGTCACCATGCCGGCTTCGGTCATGCCGTAGCGCTCTAGGATTTTGTGGCCGGTGCGGGCCTCGAAATCGACGTGAGTTTCTGCGAGCAAGGGGGCAGAGCCAGAAATGAAAAGCCGCATACGTCCGCACTGCGCTTTGCCGAATGCCGGCGTTTCGATGAGGCGCGTATAGAACGTCGGCACACCCATCATGACGGTCGATTGCGGCAGGAGTTTCAGCACTTGATTGGCGTCAAACTTAGCCAGCCAGTGCATCGTCACACCGTTCAACAGGGCTGTATGAAGCGCAACGAAGAGCCCGTGAACGTGGAAGATCGGCAGGGCGTGGAGCAGCACGTCGTTGGACGAGAAGCCCCAATAGTCGGACAGCACCTTTGCGTTGGACGAGAGGTTCTCGTGGGTGATCATCGCGCCTTTGGAACGGCCGGTCGTTCCAGACGTGTAAAGTAGAGCAGCAAGATCGTCCTTCGCACGGGCGACCGTTTGATGCGCATCCGGCTGCTTATGAGCGAGATCCAGGATCGAGCCGGTGCCATCCGCTTCGAGGGTCTCGACGGCTTTCACCGAAGACGGCAGCGTGATCCCGGCCAGTTTAGCTTTCGTGGCTGCGGAAACGATCAACACGGCCGGCTCTGCATCGCCGATGAAGTATTCGAGCTCTGCCGGCGTGTACGCCGAGTTGAGCGGGTTGTAGACCGCGCCGGCTTTCAGCGTCGCCAAATACACCGCCACATTGGTGATCGATTTCTCGACCTGCACCATGACGCGATCTCCCGGCTTAACGCCGAGTGCCTCAAGGGTATTGGCGAAGCGCGCACAGGCGCTCTTCAGTTGATCGTATCGGATGCTTGGGCCATCGGGGCTGACCATGCAGGGCTTCTGGCCGGCTTTAACGAAGCCCGCTTCCAGCAGCGTGTAGAGGTTGGCGTCCGTCATCGGCTATGTCCCCAAGCGGATTGGCACATGTTGGCGGCGGTGTTACAGGGTCCAGGCCCCCGCTGGCAACAGATTGGCCCGTTTCGCCGCAGGCTGAAACGCATTTCAGGTCGCCGACATGCAACTCCATGAACGGGCCAGGGCCAAGGTGAACCTGACGTTGCGGGTGCTGGGCCGCCGTCCGGACGGCTATCACGAACTCCAAAGTGTGGTTGCGTTTGCCGGTATCGCGGACGGCATGACGATGGATCTTGCCGCGCCGCGCGGGCTGATGGTGACCGGTCCCTTTGCCGATGAGCTGGTAGGGCACGCAAATCTGGTTGAGGCCGCAATGGCGGAATGGATGGCGGCATACCCCTCATCCAGGATCGGCCACGTCGTGCTGGATAAGCAACTACCCGTGGCGGCCGGAATCGGTGGCGGTTCGGCAGATGCGGCCGCCATGCTGCGGCTGATCCGGGCGGCAAATCCCGAAATAGGACTCGACGAGCTGACGCGCACCGGCGCCCTGCTCGGGGCAGATGTACCGGTATGCATCACAAACCAGCCAGCCGTGATGACCGGCACCGGAACGGATGTCGCGCCGCTCGGGGCGATGCCTGCTTTGGCCGCTATCCTGGTCAATCCGCTTGTGCCGGTACCGAGTGACAAAACAGCAGCGGTGTTCAAACAACTTGCCGCGCCGCGCTGGACAGGAGAGGCAGTCGAGGCGGAGGAATTGGCCGGGCGCTGGTCCGGGTTCAAATCAGCCGCGGCCTTGATCGATGCGCTGGCACGGGAATCCAATGATCTCGAAGAACCGGCCTTGGCGGTGATGCCCGTTGTCGCCGAGGTACTGGCGGCGCTGCGTGCCCTTCCTGGCACTCGATTGGCCCGTCTTTCCGGTGCTGGTCCGACATGCTTCGCCCTGTTCCAATCCGATCGTGATGCTGCGTTGGCGGCCGCAGGACTACATCGAGCAAAGCCGCAGTGGTGGGTCATGCCGACGGTTCTAGAGGGATCGCGCGTCTGATGGCGATCCTGGACTGGCTTTGGCCATATGCAGCCATGATGGGCACTGCATTTCTGGCGGCGACGCTGGTGCCGCTTGGCTCTGAAGTGGCACTCATCGCAGCCATCAAGTCCGGGCTTGGCTCCCCCTTTGGATTTCTGGTGGCGGCCTCGATCGGCAATATCGCTGGCTGCGTGTTCAACTGGTGGCTGGGGCTCAATCTGCGCCGCTTCGAGGATCGGTCGTGGTTCCCGGTTACGCGTGATAACATTGCAGCCGCCTCTAGCCGCTTCAATCGCTATGGCAAGTGGGCGCTTCTATTCTCGTGGGTGCCTTTCATCGGCGATCCCTTGACGCTCGTCGCGGGCATCCTAGGCGTGCCTTTGCGGGTCTTCCTGCCGCTCGTCGCTATCGGGCGCATCGGACGTTATGTTGTTGTGACGGCACTCGCGAGCTAGCAGCGGACAAATCGCCCCTGATCGTGCCAGTAACGGGCATTGTGTTGGATTTCGGCATGCACTGAAGGATAATCTCTGATGCCCCGCACCCCACTTGTCCTCGTTCCCGGTCTCACCTGCACCCGCGCGCTCTGGCAACCGCAGCTTGATGCGCTCGCTGATGTCGCAGACATGACCGTCGCCGACCACATGCGCGATGACACGATGGTGTCGATCGCGCAGCGCATCCTATCGTCGGCGCCGCCGAAGTTCGCACTCGCGGGACTTTCCATGGGGGGCTACATCGCGTTCGAGATCATGCGCCAAGCGCCGGAGAGGGTATCGAAGCTCGCGCTGCTCGACACCAAGGCAACACTCGATCCGCCGGAGCGCGCGAAGGACCGGCAGGCGCTGGTGGAACGCGCGCGGCGCGACGGCATGGAACCGGTCATGCGCGGCTATCTGCCGGTTTTCATTCAAAAATCACGCGTGGACGAGAAGCCGCTGTCGGACATCGTTGTGCAGATGGGCGTTGATACCGGTACCGATGCCTTCGCCCGCCAGCAGAACGCCATCATTTCAAGATCAGACAGCGTTCCGACACTTGCCACGATCAAGTGCCCAACGCTCGTTCTGGTCGGGCGCGAGGACGCACTGACGACGGTCGCCGATCATGAGCGCATGCATGCGGGGATCGCAGGCTCCACCCTTGAAGTCATCGAAGACTGCGGCCACCTGACGACGCTGGAGCGGCCCGAGGCCGTCAATGCGGCGCTCAGGCGGTGGCTCGCGGCTTGACGAGTGTCAGTCACTCGGAAAGCGCTTGCGGTACTTCGACATGAAGGGTGCAAGAATATCGGAGTGATCGTCGGTCCAGGCGGCCATGGGTGATCCGTCCAATGGTCCCGCAGTGCCGGTTTCCTTGAACTTTTCGAGCGTTTCGGGACTGCGCGCAAAGATCGCCACGGTCGACGTGGACTGTGCGTAGCTACCGTCTGCAGCGTCGTCCGAGACCAAGAGACCGTGTGCGCCGGGAACCTTCTTTACGGTCGCCGCGAGCACGGAATCGAGGTCGAGATATCGATTGGAGATGTGCAGGAGTGCCACGCCCGTCGGCGACAGCTTCGAAAGATAGAGCTGCAGCGCCTCGGCGGTCATCAAATGCACCGGTACGGCATCTGACGAAAAGGCATCGACGATGATCAGATCGTAGGAGTTGTCGACCTCTTTTGCCATCGTCAGGCGGGCATCGCCGATGACGATGTCGGCGTTGGGCTGGCAGTTCTGCATGAAGGTGAAGCTGTCCGAACGCACCGCGATATCGACCATCACCGGATCGATTTCAAAGAAGCGCCACGCTTCGCCCTCGGCGGCATGGCAGGCGAGTGAGCCAGTGCCGAGCCCGATGACACCAACTTTCGCTTTGCGGTTCTGCCCTTCGGCAATCTCGCGCGCAACCGTTACGGTTCGCGCCATGGGGCTACCTTCATAGTAATAGGTCGCTGGGCTGATATCGGCGACGGGCTTGCCGTCTTCATCCCTGACGCGCTGGGCGCCGTGCAGCGTAGTGCCGTGCACGAGCGTATTCCACTGCCCGTCGTATGAGCCTTTGACGCGGTAGACGCCGAAGTAGCTGCGCTCAGCCAGCGCCGAGACCTGTTTCACACTGGAGGGCAGCCAGCAGATCGTCATCACCATCAGCATCGCTGCCATCAACTGTCGGGCCGGATAGCGCCAATTGGCAAGAAGGATCAGCGCCAGAACTCCGGCAACGATCGCAGTTCCGTTCCAATCGAGGACCCAGGCGAGCGCTCTGCGTGCGTAATAGAGCGGATCAGTGATCCACCACGCCGCGCGCGATATGCCCTCGGCAGTCCAAGCGGTCGAAGGATGGGGAATGCGATCGACGAGCCAAGGGATCCAGTAGATCAGCAGAATGCCGACTGCGACGAGGAGCCAGATCAGAATGAGCTCTTCTCGGGCGCTCTTTCGATCCCCTGGCTTTGACAAAGTGAAGGCGCCGGGACGGCATGCCATCGAGAGGGCGAGCAACAACGGATACTCGTAGACTTCGGAGAAAAGCTTTGGCGCAAGTAGCGCTGCCGCAAGCCCGCCAAGTGCGCCGCCGAGCGACATCCAGAGATAGAACTCGGTGAGATGACGCGCGGCCGGCCGGCTCTCATAGAGCGTTCGATGCGCGACCATAGCCGAGAGGAAAAAGGCAAGAGTGCCGACGGGCGCCGTCACAAACCAGCTCTCGTTGCGGGTCTGCGACATGATCAGCAGTGCGGCGACAACCGATGCGAGGTGCAATGCGAGCAGCATGCGGCGCGGAATGAGTGCGCGCTCCCGAAACACGAGCACGAACGTGAGGAGATAGAGTGAAAGCGGTAGGACCCAAAGCAACGGAGCCGACGCGACATCGGTCGTGACATGGGTCGTGAAAGCGGTCAGCAACGCCGATGGCACGAGCGCGAGACCAACCCAGGAAAGCCGGTCGCTCAGCGTAGGGCGGGGACTGTGATCGTCGAGCGACGTTGTCGTCTGCCCGCTCGCGGCAACGTCCTTGCGACGCTTGAGTACGATCAGGAAGAGGCCGGCAAGGCACGCCACAAGCAGCCCGTATCCAATGGTCCAGTATCCAGCGAGGGCCCGAACGCCAAAAGCCGGCTCCAGCAGGAATGGATATCCAAGAAGTGCTATGAGGCTGCCGAGATTGGACGCGGCGTAAAGGAAGTAGGGATCCTTGGCGTGGCGCCCGCCTGTCGTCGCAAACCAAGCTTGGGTCAGCGGAGCGTTCGCGGCCACGGCGATGAACGGCAAGCCTACGGCGACGGAGAATAGGCCAAGTTGCCAGAGGTACGGTTCACCTGCCGGCGGCTCGCCGAACCACGTCGGCAGTCCGATCGGCAGTACGACAAACGCGGCGAGGCAAAGAGCAATGTGGATGAAGCCCGTCAGCCGCAGTGGCACCCGCGCTATCAAGAAGTGCGCATAGCAGTACCCGACCAGCAACGCTCCCTGAAAAAAGAACATCGCAACCGCCCAAACGGACGGCGCGCCGCCGAGCACCGGCAGCACCATCTTGGCAAACATCGGCTGCACCGAAAACAGCAGCAGCGCGGACAGGAATGTCGTGAGCGTGAATGCGGTCAGTGTCCCGCCGTCGCTGCTCCCGCCTTCCAAGCGTGCCCCCCCGATGGGCGTGCGGGACTGTGCTTCGGGTTGTCCATCGGCCATACGCAAACTACTCGCTCTTGCGGCAACGCTGTCGTGTCAGACCGGCACGGCTTCGCCGACCTTGGCAACCACGACGTTCTGGCCCGCCATTTCGGCAACGAAACGGTCTGCCGTTGCATCGAGCATGCCAGCGAAGGTGCCGTAGTGGCACGGAATAACCGTCTTGAAGGAGAAGTACTTCCGGCAGGCAACCGCAGCCGAACGCGCGCCCATGGTAAAGCGGTCCCCGATCGGGACGAGGCCAACTGCCGGCTTATGCAACTCGGCTACCAGCGCCATGCCGGGGAAGATGTCGGTGTCACCCATGGCATAGACCGTTGGCCCCGAAGCCGGCGTGATGACGATGCCATTTGGATTGCCGAGGTAAACGCCGCTTTCACTCGACGAGGAATGCAGCGCGTCGGTCAGCGTCACCGAGAAATCCTTGCTGCAGACGGTGCCCCCCGTATTCATTGGTTCAAGCTTGTCGGCGCCCTTCGATTTAACGAACATCGCCAGCTCGAAATTGGCGAAAAGCGTTGCACCGTTCTTCTGGCAGATTTCGCCTGCATCACCGACATGATCGCCGTGGCCATGCGTAAGCGCAACATGGGTGACACCCCTGACAGCCTCATCCCAGCTGATGCGGCTCTTCTCGAACGTCGGATTTCCTTTGAGAAAGGGATCGAGCAGAAGGGTGCTGCTGCCGATCTCGATCTTGAAGCAGGAATGTCCAAACCACGTGATCTTCATCGCCAGTCTCCTTGCGGTGCGCCACCCAACCTCGAGCGGCATTTGTGGCCCAAACGAGCCGAGCAGCGCGGGCTAGTCAACTGGAAACGCGGAAAATGGCGGCGCGGCAATGGATGACCGCCATTCTCCCGCTCACGAGCGCGTGATGGGGTTGCCGGACAGCCCATGCCGCAGGTAAAACAATGTCGCAGCCGTGGCGCCTCCACCGCCATCCACCCTCAGGCAGGGTACGGTCCCGTAGCTCAGCAGGATAGAGCGTCGGATTCCTAATCCGAAGGTCGTTGGTTCGAATCCAATCGGGATCGCCATTAAACAGCATGAATGAAAACTGCGCCGATCACTCGGCGCAGTCGCTTGTGCCCTGCGCTCTAGGGCAACGCCTCAGGAGTGCCGCGGTTCACCGCTCGCGCGGCCGTCAAGTAACGATGGCGCCCCGTTCATGCCATCGACATTGGGACCGACCTCGTCGCGCCAGGACGCCCAACGCTCGAGGGCCACGAGGAAGGCAGTCAAAGCTGCAGCAAGCATCAGCGCCGTTGCCCAAAACGGCAGGCCGAGCAGTTTGTCGAAGCCGAGTTTGTCGCCCTTTTCTGAAAAGAACGCCGTGATCGGCGCGTCGAAGTACCCATAGACCAGCGCACCAGCCAGCCCACCGAGAATGATGAACCACGCATCGCGATATCCTGCGCCAAGCTGCGCGAGCGAGGTGCCAGGGCAAGCGCCAGCGAGGGCAATCCCCATGCCGAGGATCAATCCGCCGATAATGTCGGCGCGCAACAGCAGCGGCTTCAAGCTCAGCTTCACGCCAAACATGCCGTTCATGATGGCAAGGACCACAAGTCCCGTAATAACGGCGGCAAGAAAGATCTTGAGCATGATGAAATTGCGCAGCTGCATCTGGCCGAGGATGACTCCCGGCTCGAACACCCGGCTCTTTTCGAGGGCAAAGCCAAACACGACACCCGTCGCAAGGCCGATCAGGATTGCTGTGAAGACGGACATTTTGCTTCTCTCCAGTTCCCAGTAGGCTCAGCGCCGCTTCAACAGCATGGCGGTCATGATCCCGCCGGTGAACATCGCAGCGACGGCCAAAGTCGATCCGACCGACAATTGAGCAATCCCGGAAATGCCATGGCCAGATGTGCAGCCGCCGGCGATGCGCGCGCCAAAAAGCATGATGAACCCAGCCACAAACGCGAGTGGGGCACGCGCTGAAAGGGTCCGCGCGCCTGTCGCCTCAGCCCAAACCGGCGATATGATGTCGCGCTTGGCGCCGGACAGCTTCATCGAAAGAAAGGCGCCGATCGCAATGCCCGCGACGACCGCCACCTGCCACCAGTTCTTCGCCCCCCACATGTGCGACGCCAGATATTTGACGTCGCTCACGCGGGAATCGAAGAACGACGCGAAATGAGCTGCAATCGTGACGAACGAGGACGACGCACCAAGGGCCGTGTCCATCAACAGGAACGTCGGGATCTGCAAAAGGCCGATTATGGCGCCCGCCACGTAGGGCGACCACGCCTTCGAACGTATGTCGAGCATAAATCATCTCCTCACCCCGGCGGATAGCCGGGGCAATGATCCTCAGTGCTGTGATCGAACCGCTTAGGCTTTGTCCTTGCGCGGGCAGGTGCTGATAC
>JAPXTA010000112.1:0-17343 GCA_033812735.1 Hyphomicrobiaceae bacterium
CTCCAAATCCTGAGCGTGTGGCAAAAGAAATGCCCGTCCCGATGTTTATGGGACGGGCGTTGGGCGGTCAGTGATACGCGACCGCTACTTCCCATTGAGCGGCCACGCTGTGCCGCCTATCTCGCTGCCGCTCGGAGTTCGGCTGCCTGAACTATCGCTAAGAGAACCGCTCTTGCTAGCTTTAGTTCCCGCTCGTCGCGCATTCAGGTTGTGCCGTAACCGTGCCTTCCGACGTCAGTCGGACCGCGGCTGCCGCGCGCGGCAGCGGCTATGAACGAGGTTCGACGGCTTCGAGCGCGGCGAGCTGGCTGCGGAGCCGCTCAAGTTCCGCGTGGTACGACTGCGCGTCGCCGAACGCCACGAAATCGGCGTAGCGCGCGTGCGGCGCTACGAGCCGTCGCGCATGCTTGATCGGGCACCAGTACTGCTCCGTTCGCGCGCCGACTTCCCGGACAAAGGCGAAGACACCATTGGCATACGAGCAATAGGCACAGTTGAGCTTCTCGAGAGCATTGAGATAGCCGAGGCTTTGGCGATCGAAGACAAGATAGTCGCGGCGTCGCACTCTTTGGATGCCATACGCACGAAAGCAGATCGCCTGGTAGGCCGTTACGAAGACATCGAGGACGGCGATCGGCACGATCAGCGCATAGATCACTGGCGCCGTGACGACCACCGACAAGCGGGCGCCGCGCACGTAGTCGATCAGACCCGTCTTGAACTCTCGGTGGCGTTTGAGAACGTGCTCCTCGAACACGACACGGTTTCGCTCGATCCGGAGGCGAAGCTCCGAACGCGCCTTCTCGAACGCTGCATCAAGCTCCGCCTCCAGCTGGCGCATGCGCTGCAGGATATGGCCTACGTCGCTATTGGCGGGCGGAGGCTCTGACGACGTGGAGATGACTTCTTTCGTCATGCCACTGCACTCCCCCACCCTCGATGCTACGCCTCGGCCGGCGTGACCGGTGGACTTAAATTTCCTGATTGAACTTGCCGATCTCGGGGAATGCCGCGAACCGCGCCTTGATGTCGGCGAACATCAGATTGCGGCGGGCCTCGCTGACCGGGCTCTCGACGACGACGACGAGTTCCGGCTTGTTCGAGGACGCGCGGACGAGACCCCATGTGCCGTCGTCCAGCGTCACACGAACACCATTGACCGTGACGAGATCGCGGATCGAGGAGCCCGCGATCTTCTCGCCCTTCTTGAAGGCGTCCTGATATTGGAGGACGATCTTGTCGACGATGCCATACTTCTTGGTGTCGTCGCAGTGCGGCGACATGGTCGGCGACTGCCACGTCTTGGGCAGCGCTCGTTTCAAATCGGCCATGGTTTTATCGGGCGCGCGCTCGAGCATGTCGCACACGGCGATCGCCGCGATCAGTCCGTCGTCATAACCTTTGCCGAGCGGCGGCTGGAAGAAGTAGTGGCCCGACTTCTCGAAGCCGACGAGCGCCTTCTGCTCGTGCGTGTAGCGCTTCATGTAGGAATGGCCCGTCTTCCAGTAGAGCGTTTTGGCGCCGAGGCTCTGGAGCACTGGATCGGTCGAGAACAGGCCCGTCGACTTCACGTCGGCGACGAATGTCGGGTTCTTGTAAACCGTCGCCAAGTCACGCGCGAGCATCACGCCGACCGTATCGGCAAAGATCTCGTGCCCCTCGTTGTCGACGACGCCGCAACGATCGCCATCCCCGTCGAAGCCGAGACCGACGTCGGCCTTGTGCTTGAGCACTGCCTCCGACATCGCATGCAGCATTTTCATGTCTTCGGGGTTCGGATTGTAGCGCGGGAAGGAGTGATCGAGTTCGGCGTCGAGCGGTATGACTTCGAGCCCCAGCGCTTCGAGGATCTTCGGCGCGAATGCGCCGGCCGTGCCGTTGCCGCAGGCGGCGACGACCTTGAGCTTACGCTTGTACTTCGGACGGTTGGTCAGCGCCTTGGCGTAGCGCTCCGCCAGATCGGGATGGAAGATGTAGCGGCCGCCGACCTTCGTTTCGTACTGCGCATTGAGGACGATGTCCTTCAGTTCGGTCATCTCGTCGGGACCGAACGTCATCGGGCGGTTCAGCCCCATCTTGATGCCGGTCCAACCGTTGTCGTTGTGGCTTGCCGTCACCATCGCGACGCCTTCGACGTCGAGTTCGAACTGCGCGAAGTAGGCCATCGGCGACAGTGCGAGACCGATATCGTGCACCTCGCAGCCGCCCGCCAAGAGTCCGGTCATCAGCGCCTGCTTCACGCTGGCGGAGTACCAGCGATAATCGTGGCCGACGACAATTCGCTTTGGAACGCCCCGGCGCGCGAACAGCGTCGCGATGCCGAGTCCCAGCGCATTGAGGCCCATGAGATTGATTTCCTGCGGGAACAGCCAGCGCGCGTCGTACTCGCGAAAGCCGGTCGGCTTGACGAGCGGCAGGCGCTCGAAATCGGCGGTATTCGGCTTCAGGTCGGCGCGCGGTTTCGGCAGCATGTGTTCCCGTCTCCTCAATCAGATGGCTGGGTTTTATATCCAATCGGTTGTGGCCGCGAGCCTGTTCGTGCGGGTTCCCACCGGATTACCCACGGCTTGTGAACGCTGTATGAGCCACGGGCATTGTGAGCCATGGGCATTGTGAGCGACGGGCATTCTTACATGTGGCGCAAAAAAGGGGCGCGGCCAGCGACCGCGCCCCTCCCATGGGTCTGCTCGTCAATTGGAGCGACTTAGTTGGTGTCCTTCTTCTTCAGCGCGGCGCCGAGGATGTCGCCGAGCGAAGCGCCCGAATCGGACGAGCCGTATTGGGCAACAGCTTGCTTCTCTTCAGCGAGTTCGAGCGCCTTGATCGACACCGAGACCTTGCGCGAGGCGCGGTCGAACTGGGTGACGGCCGCATCGACCTTCTGGCCGACCGTGAAGCGTTCCGGGCGTTGCTCGGCGCGATCGCGCGAGAGATCCGACCGCTTGATGAAGGTTTGCAGTTCGCTGCCGGTGATCTTCACCTCGATGCCGTTCTCCTGCACCGCGATGACTTCGCAGGTGACCTGGTCACCCTTCTTCATCGTGGCAGCGGCAGTCGCCATCGGATCACCGCCGACCTGCTTGATGCCAAGCGAGATGCGCTCCTTCGAGCTGTCGACGTCGAGCACGACGGCCTTCACGTTGTCGCCCTTCTTGTAGTCCTTGATGGCTTCGTCGCCCGACTTGTTCCAGTCGAGGTCGGAGAGGTGGACCATGCCGTCCACACCGCCTTCGAGACCGATGAAGAGACCGAATTCGGTGATGTTGCGGATCGGGCCTTCGACGACCGTTCCCTTCGGATGAACCGACAGGAACGCATCCCACGGGTTGTCCTGGGTCTGCTTGAGGCCGAGCGAGATGCGGCGCTTCTGCGGATCCACTTCGAGGATCTGCACGTCGACCTTCTGCGAGGTGGCGACGATCTTGCCCGGATGGACGTTCTTCTTGGTCCAGCTCATTTCCGAGACGTGGATCAAGCCTTCGACGCCCGGCTCGAGTTCGACGAATGCGCCGTAGTCCGCAATGTTCGTGACGGTACCGGTGAAGCGGCCCTTGATCGGATACTTCGCCTCGATGCCGGCCCACGGATCGGACTGCAGCTGCTTCATGCCAAGGCTGATGCGCTGCGTATCCGGATTGATGCGGATGATCTGCACCTTGACCGTATCGCCGACGTTGACGATCTCCGAGGGATGATTGACACGGCGCCAGGCCATGTCGGTGACGTGGAGCAGGCCGTCGATGCCGCCGAGGTCGATGAATGCGCCGTAATCGGTGATGTTCTTGACGACGCCGTCGATGACCTGGTTCTCGGCGAGCTTCGAAACGATCTCGGAGCGCTGCTCGGCGCGGGTGACTTCGAGGATCTCGCGGCGCGAGACGACGATGTTGCCACGGCGGCGATCCATCTTGAGGATCTTGAAGGGCTGCGGCGAGTGCATCAGGGGCCCGATATCGCGAACCGGACGGACGTCGACCTGCGAGCCCGGCAGAAACGCGACGGCGCCGTCGAGATCGACCGTGAAGCCGCCCTTGACCTTGTTGAAGATGACGCCCGTGACCTGCTCGGAGTTGTTGAACTTGACTTCGAGGCGGGTCCAGCTTTCCTCTCGGCGTGCCTTGTCGCGCGACAGCACGGCTTCACCGAGCGCATTCTCGACGCGCTCCAGGTAGACTTCGACCGTATCGCCGATCTTGAGGTCGCCCGGCTGACCGCCGACGCCGAATTCCTTCATCGGCACGCGGCCTTCCATCTTCATGCCGATGTCGATGACCGCGAGGTCCTTCTCGATGGCGACGACGGTGCCCTTTACGACGCTGCCTTCGTATGTGTCTTCCTTCTCGAAGCTCTCGTTGAGCAACGCGGCGAAGTCGTCGGTGGTCGGGTTCAAGTCGCGGTTCGTTTCAGCTGACATTCGTACTCGTCTCCAAGTCTCGGTTCGTGGCGGCCTTTGGCCGGCCGGTTCAGACATTTGGCGGCTAAGGCCGCCGGATGCGTTCGCGTTGATCACAACGACCGTAAGGGCCCCGCCCCGCCTTTCCGCGGTCAGTTCCCTCTGGTCCGTCCTCTCCCTGATATGGGAGGTGCATGTGTGGTCTTCTGAGTTGCCGAAACTGGGGCCTGAAGCCTTCCAGCATGATTTGAGCTCCCGCGTGGTGGCGGGCGCCCGGCTGGCCGATCATCCTCATGATCGCTCGACGGCAACGTCGAACAACGAGGGGCTTAGACAATTCGGCGACCGTTTTCAAGGGATACCGACCGGCAAATCCGAACGGCAATGCCTTGTGCGATGTGTTTGTTCCTCACTTGTTCCGATTTCCGGATTTTCAATAGCACGCCTACGATTTCTTCGCTTTTTCAAGCCAATCTGGCGCGATCATAGTGCACCAATCGAATTTCGTGGCCCGGGGACTGACCCGCATGAGCGATGATTCCAGCGACAGTCCTTCCCGGCCGGTGACATTCGGGCGCCGCGGCACGTCGCAGTCCCGCCCGGAAAAGCCCCTGCCGGGGACGACCTACGCCGCGCCGGTCGATCCTGAGGTATCGATACGGCGCAAAAGGTCGGTCGGTATCTCGCTTGCCTTTGCCGGCGTCGGCGCTCTCGCGTGGTACGCCTATGAGCGGCGCCAAGACTGTCTCCGGCAGCATCCCGAAAATCCGGATTACTGCCGCTCATCCTCGCGGTCGACGACGGCCAGTAGTTCCAGCCGCTATTTCGGTTCATCGGGCTCATCGAGCAGCACCAACCGCGTTGCGCAGTCGAGCACGTCGCGCGGCGGGTTTGGCAGCTTCTTCCGCAGCGGAGGCGGGTGACCCATGCATCGCATCGCCAGCGCACGACGCGCGAACATGGTCGATCGGGCTCGCGAGACGGGTTTCGACTTTCTCACCATCGAAGGCGACGTCTATTGGGACGAGACGGCCTACTACGCCTTTTCGCTCCGCGAGATCGAGCGCGAGATCGAGGACCCGACCAACGAACTTGCCGCGCTCTGCAACGAG
This sequence comes from Hyphomicrobiaceae bacterium, assembly GCA_033812735.1. Taxonomy (GTDB): domain Bacteria; phylum Pseudomonadota; class Alphaproteobacteria; order Rhizobiales; family Hyphomicrobiaceae; genus JABFRJ01. Next base: position 5,506 of record JAPXTA010000112.1, read on the forward strand.
CTCGTCGCCAAGGTCGTCAAGGACGACGCCCTGTTGCGGCGGCTCGCAATCCCCGAGGACTCTTGGCCGCTCATCAAAGAGAGTTACGACCGCGGCGATCCCTCGCTCTACGGCCGGTTCGATTTCTCATTCGACGGCCAAGGCCCTGCCAAACTACTCGAATACAATGCCGATACTCCGACCGCGTTATTCGAGGCCTCCGTCTTTCAATGGCATTGGCTTGAGGATCTTCTCGCCGAGCAGTGGCTGCCGAGTGGGTCGGACCAATTCAATTCGTTGCATGAGGCGCTGATCTCGCGCTTCCGAGCGTTTTCCAACGAAGGCCAGTGGCCACACAAGTTGCATCTCGCCTGCGTGCCGGACTCGAGCGAGGATCGTGGCCTCATCTCGTATATGCAGGACTGCGCCATCCAAGCCGGTCTGCAAACCGCGACGATTGCGATGGCCGACATCGGCAGCCGCGACACCGGACCTTTTCTAGATCTTGGCGACCAGCCGATTGGGCTGCTGTTCAAGCTCTATCCGTGGGAATGGATGCTGCGGGAGCCATTTTCGAAGGCCGCCGGCATGCGCGAGACGCGCTTTGTCGAGCCGCCTTGGAAAGCCATTCTCTCGAACAAGGGCATTCTACCGCTACTGTGGCAGATGGAGCCGGGTCATCCGAACCTTCTCGAGGCCTACTTCAACGATGATCCGGCGAAGACCGCGCTTGCCCATGGCTATGCGAAGAAGCCTCTCTACTCACGCGAAGGCAGCAACATCGTCCTCGTCGACGGCGGCGATATCATCGATAGTGACTACACAGGCCCTTACGGCCAAGAGGGGCACATTCTGCAGGCGCTCGCCACGCTCCCGAACTTCGACGGCAATTATCCGGTTATCGGCAGTTGGGTGATCGGCGAGAAGGCGCACGGCATCGGCATCCGCGAAGACCGTTCACCGATTACCAAAGACACGTCCCGTTTCATCCCGCACGCCATCCTTCCCTGACAACGAGGTATCGCCATGTCCACCCTCCAAGGCTTTTTCTTCTTCGCTCTCTACCTCGTGTTCGGCGTCGCCATGCTCGCCGCCTTTACGCGGCTCTACATGACCGTCACGCCGTATCATGAGGCGCAGGACATCCACGACGGCAAGATGGCGCCCGCCATTGCGCTCGCAGGCGCGATGCTCGGTTTCACGTTCCCGCTACTGGTTGCGTCTTACACCCACACCTATTTCTTGGGCTTCCTGCTTTGGGGCATCATCGCGGGCATCGTGCAACTTGGCGCATTCTGGGCGCTCTATACGTACCTTCCACGCTACATCGAGACAAACAACACCGCTGGTGCAACCGTCTTCGCCGTCGCTTCTGTTTGCGTGGGATTGATCAATGCCGCGTCGTTCATTCCGTGATCTTTGCCACGGCCGGGAAACAAATCTGTGCAGCGGCGCCCTCGTGGCGCCGTCCTTGTTTTGAGGGGTCGCACTTTAGTCAGCAAACTCGCGTTGGCTGATGGGTGCGCTAAACCTTCAGCGCAGGTTCCCGCGTTCAATTTGCCTTGCCGGAACTGACTCATTCAGTGATCCCGCAGAAATACGCCGCTCAGTAGCGCTCTCAACTGCAATCCCAGTTGTAGGTGACGTTCGAGAAGTCGAGCCTCGCAAGGTCGCTGGCGCGCATCATGAATTGTGCGGCGCCGGCATCGCCCCACATGATCCCATCAGTCGTATCGAGAGTCAGAAGGGCGACATCGCCGAGATTGCGCTTCGAGTCCGTGCGCGGGTCTTCCTGGACGAAGCTCGGATAGCCGCCGAGCCGCAAGGGAACGCTCGCGTGCCAGAGTGCGTAGGCTTCGAGCAGTTCCGGATCCTCGAAAATGGCGGGCAGCAGCTTGGGAAAGCGATAGTCTGTGGGATCGACCGTCATGGTCGCGGTCGAGAACAAGAGGCTGCGTGCGGCGAGCGGCGTGTCGAGCGGAGAGAATTCGGGCCCAAGGAGCACATGCGGGTCGAGTTCGGCTGCCTCGCGTGCGAGGTCGTGATGGTAGACGCACCCGAAACCCGGAGCCCGATCTTCATGGGTAAAGTCGCAGCCATAGGTTTCATCGGCCGCGATGAAGAACTGCAGCAGCCCCGCATTCGGCAGAAGCCCAATATTGGGGATATCGGCCAGATTGAGTTGCAGAAGCAGATGCAGCGGTGTGCGGCCGTCTGCGGCGGTCGGGTAGCGCACTCCTGCCGGCCACCACGGCAGACCGCCGAGTTGACTGGCCTGTCCCTTCTCAGGCGCGGCTTCGACGCTCGCCATGGCCACGATCGGGCGCTCGGTCGCTGAAATCGCGCCGCGGTGGCCAGCCAATTCATCGGGCAGGTCCCACAGCACGCTCGGGGGATCAGTGAGAGCCGCGCGCCCCTTGGGACCGAACAGCCACTTGTAAATGTCGGTCATCGGCGTTCCGCGGGTCCATTTGGGCAGCGCACCAAAGCCGGAGGCGTCCGCCAAGTCAATCACGGTACTCGAACAGGCTATTTGGCGCGCATCACCCCCGCTTGAAACGACGCTGGTCAATGCGGCGCCTCCTTGCCAATCTGCCGGCAAATTGAGGAGACCCGATATGGCCGCAGCCGCTTCGCCCACCAATCGCATGACGGGACGCTCCGCCTTTCTGGCGTTGCTGAAGTCAGAGGGCGTCACGCACCTATTCGGCAATCCAGGCACGACAGAGTTGCCTGTCATGCACGCGCTCGCCGAACACCCCGACCTCAACTACGTCATGGCGATGCAGGAAAGCCTTGTCGTCGCGATGGCGGATGGTTTCTCGCGCGCGTCAGGCAAGCTGGTCGCTGCCAACGTTCACGTTGCGCCGGGGCTCGGCAACGCAATGGGGTCGCTCTACAATGCGCGGTTCACGGGGACGCCACTGATCTTGACGGCCGGCCAGCAAGAGCAGGGCCACGGTCTGATGGAGCCGCTGCTCTATGGTCCGATGGTCGAGATGGCGACGCCGCTGGTCAAATGGGCCGTCGAGGTTACGCGGCTCGAAGACTTGCCGCGGATCGTGCGTCGCGCTGCGAAGGTGGCGATGACGCCGCCGACCGGTCCCGTCTTCATCTCGCTGCCGGGCGACATCCTCAACGCCGAAGCCGGTATCGATCTTCTTGCGTCGAGCCGTGTCGATAGCCGCGTCCGTCCATCCGACGGCCTGGTCGAGGCGCTGGCGGCGCGCATCCTCGCGGCGTCCCGGCCGGTCATCGTCGTAGGCGACGAAGTCGTCAAATCCGACGCTCACGCCGCTGTCGGCGCGCTTGCCGAGGCCATCGGCGCGCCGATCTATCAGCAGAGCATCGCGTACGGTGCTCACATGAGTTCGCGCCATCCTTGCTTCATGGGCGCATTGACGCGCCAGCAGCCGACGACGCGCAAGATGCTCGAGCCATTTGATCTGCTGATCGCGCTCGGCACCGATCCTGTGCGCATGTCGGTCTACAGCGAGGTCGATGCCAAGCCGAATGGACTTGCGACCGTTCAGATCGGACTTGTCGATTGGGATATCGCCAAGAACCACCCTGTCGAACTTGGCGTGATGGCGGACGTGCGCGAGACCTTGGAGGTTCTGACGCCTGCCGTTCGGACGAAGGGCGGGGTGGCACTGTCAAAGCGGGCCGCGACCGTCGTCGCAGGACTGGCTGAGAAGAACTGGTCGGCGCGCCGCTCAAACCTGGCCAAAGAGATCGAGGCGCAACCGAAGGCAACACCGATCAATCCCGACTGGCTGACGCTCGCACTTGTCGATGCGATGCCCGACAATGCGATCCTCGTCGATGAAGCGTTGACCTCGGGGCGCTATACTCAAGCGCTCTTCGAATATACAGACCGCTACAGCTTCCATGCGCTGGCCTCAGGTGGCATCGGTTGGGGATTGCCGGCCGCCGTCGGTGCGTCACTGGCCAACCCCGGCCGCCGCGTCGCAGCCTATGTCGGCGACGGCAGCGCGATGTATTCGATTCAATCGCTGTGGACCGCCGCTCATCACAAACTGCCGATCACGTTCGTCATTCCCAACAATGGCGGCTACCGCATCATCAAGCAGCGTCTGAAAGCATTCCACGGTTCGACGCACTTCATCGGTATGGACTTCCAGGACCCGCCCGTCGACTACACGGCGATCGCGCGCGGATATGGACTTGCCGCCGAGCGCGTCAGCGATCCAGCCAAACTGAAGGGCGCTCTCGCCGCCTCGTTCGAGCGGAACGGCCCGACGCTGCTTGAGGTGATGGTCGAAGGCTCGGTCTGAAGCGCGCCCGGATCAGATAGGAAAGAAACTCGTGGTGGCGAAGGCCATGCCGATCGCCACCAATACGCCGCCGACGACGCGGACACCGGCGAGCGTCGGCACCTGATCGACGCGCATCAACTCGACGAACGTCTTTGCCATGAGCGCCAGCATGACCTGGGCGAGCGCGAGCCCCATTAGATAACTCGATACCGCGGTGGGAGGGGAGCCCGCGATCGACTCGCCGTACGCCAACCCATGAAGCAATCCTGCCGCCGCCGCGAATGCCCACCACATGAGCGACCGGCCGAGCTCTTTGGCCACGAAGCCGAACCCAAGCAGCACGATCGACAGCGAGACCAGCAGTTCGAGATGGGGCACGCTAGCAATCAGTCCGCGCGCGAGCACGCCAGCGATGGTTCCGACAATGAAGAGGACGATGAGCTTCAGTCCGTCCGCCATGAAGGCTGCGGCGAGTCCGAGAGCGATCACGAAGGCAAGATGATCCATGCCGATCACCGGGTGAGCAAGTCCGGATACCAATCCATCGAACCAGCTCAATGGCGCACTTCCGCCCATCACATGATGCGCCGACGCTGGCGCAGCACTCCCCGCTATAATGGCAAGCACTACAGGGCACAGTCTAGAACGCATATACAGCTTCCCTACTTTGCGACGCGAACACGACTGGGGGGAGCCGACGTTGCCGCGAAAGGAACCATGGGCACGCTCGATTGCCAAGTGAAATCGGCGGTGGCGAGACAGGCTTCGCTTGATCGGGAGTGCACGTCTGCAGTCGTCGAAAATCCGGTGGCGGGCACTCAGGGGGATTGCCAATCCGCAAGACCTCGCCATGATGGCGCTGCTCAAGAGCGGGAAATCCGCCAGGTCGTGCTGAGACAATGCGTGACCGAACAATCACCTGAGGAGGAAAGCTTGACCAAGTTCTCACGCCGCCAAGTGACGGGCGGTTTGTTCGCCATTCCCTTTGCATCGACGGCCCTCATGCAAAGCGCCTTTGCGCAAAGCTGGCCCTCACCGCAGCTCACATTGCTCGCACCGTTTCCGCCCGGCGGCTCGACCGATGCGCTCGCGCGACTTATGCAGCCAGGGTTGCAGCAGCGAACGGGGGCGACTGTCATCGTCGAGAACAAGCCCGGTGCCTCGGGCGCGATCGGTGCAGCGCAAGTTGCAAAAGCAAAGCCGGATGGTTCGGTTCTGCTCGTTACGTTCGACAGTCATGCCGTCAATCCCGCACTGCAGCCGCTGCAGTTCGACACCGAGAAGGATCTGGAACCGGTGATGCTGGTCGGCACGGCGCCCTATGTCGTGGCTTGCCATCCGTCCCGCCCTTACAAGAACTTCAGCGATGTCGTCGCCGCCGCCAAGGCAAATCCCGCCAAAGTCACTTACGCGTCCGTCGGCTCCGGGACCCTCAGCCACCTTGCCATGACGTTGCTCGGCAAGCGTGCCGGCGTCGATCTTTCGCACGTGCCCTATCGCGGCGGTGGCCCAGCAGTGAACGATGCCATCGCGGGTCACGTCGATCTCATCTGTGGTTCGGTCGCACTATTGAGTGCGCAGATTGCCGGCGGCGGGTTGCGCCCGCTCATGCAGACCGGGGGCAGCCGCGTCGCCTCGCTCAAGGATGTCGGCACGGCCAAGGAGCAAGGCTTCAAGGATTTCGAGTGCCTCGCATGGTGGGGTGTGTTCGCGCCGAAGGGCACGCCGAAGGACATCATCGACCGCTCGGTGAAAGAGTTGACGGCGACGTTGCGCGAGGAGCGGACAGCCAAGACGCTCGTTGAATCGCAGCAGATGACGCTCTTGACGGAGGGGCCGGAGACGATGCGCACCTTCCTCGCCCGTGAGATGAAGACATGGGGCGACGTCGTCAAAGACAACAACATCAAAGGTGGTTGATTTGCCACCGTCGCATCGGCGTCTTTGACGCCGATGCACTCTTGATATGCGTTTGCCGGCGGCGACAACGCGCCCGTCTCCCGACTACCCTTCGTGACAATTATCCCTCTTCAGCGCGAGGAACGCGAGCCATGAAGTACGTCACCGTCAAGGCGGATCGCCTCGAATTGCTCGTGCGAGATATTTTCATCAAAGCGGGCTGCTCGCCGGAAGAGGGCGCGCGCATCGGCAAGTATCTCGTGATCGCCAATCTCACGGGTCACGATAGCCACGGCGTTCAGCGCGTGCCGCGCTATGTGCAGTGGAAAGAAGAAGGCATGTTCATCGCCGACCGCACGGTGAAGGTCGTGACCGATACGCCGGTACTCGCGGTGGTCGACGGGCAATATGGTTTCGGCCAGACTGTCGCGCCGCAAGCGGTCAAGATCGGCATCGAGAAGTGCCAGGCGATGGGCTTGTCGGCGATCGCGCTGCGCAACGCGGGCCACATCGGCCGTGTCGGCGACTGGGCTGAGATGGCTGCCGCCGCTGGCCTCGTATCCGTGCATTTCGTCAACGCCGCGGGCTCTTCACTCGTCGCGCCGTTCGGCGGTGTCGAGCGCCGCTTTTCGACCGCGCCCTACTGCGTCGGGGTACCCCGCCCCGGAGAGTCACCGCTCGTGCTCGATTTCGCAACGTCGATTGTCGCTGAAGGCAAGGTGCTCAACGCCAGCTTCGGCGGCAAAGCCATTCCGGACAACGCGCTCGTCGGCCCAGAGGGCACCATGAGCGGTGATCCGCACGTGCTTTACGGCGATTACGAGCCGACAGGCCCGCGCAATTACAGGCAAGGCAAAGGGGCAATCCGCGCGTTCGGCGACCACAAGGGGTCGGGCCTCGCCTTCATGTGCGAGCTGCTCGGCGGATCACTGACGGGAACGGGAGCTACCGAGGATGGCCGGCGCTTCGCGAATGGTATGCTGTCCTTCTACATCGATCCCAAGAAGGTCGATCCCGAAGGTTTCTTCCCCGCCGACGTGGTGAAATACACGAAGCATGTGAAAAGCTCGAAGCCGATCGCCCCCGGCGGCGAGGTCCTCGTTCCCGGTGAACCGGAGCAGCGGATGCGTGCCGAGCGCTCGAAGAACGGCGTGCCGCTTCCCGTCGACACCTGGACTGCCATCTGCGACACCGCTCGCAAGGTCGGAATCAACGACACCCGCATCAGCGAAGCCGGCGCCTGATTTCGACCGGCAGGCCCATTTCCCGAAAGGACAGCCCCTATGATCGACGCCAAGCTGCTCGAAGCGCTCAAGAGCTTCGATACGCCCACAATATGCAACGCGCTCGAGATCGTCGCGCCAGACCGCCGGCTGACGGGCTTCACCGTACGTCCGCTCGTGTGCCCGTTTCCCGACCTGCCGCCCATGGTCGGCTACGCCAAGACGGCCACGATCCGGGCGACACATGCGAGTGAACTCGATCCCAAAGCAGCACGTGCCCAGCGCGTCGCCTATTACGAATATGTGGCCTCGGCCCCGGCGCCCGGCATTTCAGTCATTCAGGATCTCGACGGCGCGGAAGTCGGCTACGGCGCGTTCTGGGGCGAGGTGCAGAGCACCGTGCATAGGGCACTCGGGCTGGAGGGTGTCGTGACCGACGGCTGCATTCGCGACATTCCCCAGTGGGCACCGGGCTTTCAAGCTCTCGCGGGATCGATCGCGCCAAGCCACGCGCACGTTCACCTCGACAACTTCGGCAAAGAAGTCAGGGTTGCAGGGATGCTGGTGCGCTCCGGCGATCTCATTCACGCAGACCGGCACGGCGCTGTGGTCATACCTGAAGCTGTCGCTGCGAAGATACCGGCAGCGTGCGACCTCCTGGCGCGCAAGGAAGCAGCGATTCTCGACGAAGCGCGTAAGCCGGGATTCACCATCGGCAAACTCCGCGATGCCCTGCAAAAGCAGGACGAAATCCACTAATTGCGCCTCAACCCTTGAAGCCGGCTCTCATCGCGGGGGCCGGCTTTTTCATGTCAAGTGCGGTGCATCCGGGACTGGCACATTTGCCGTATCACAATGTGATACGGCGTATCGCATTGTTGACAGGCAGCGGTTCGCAAGCTTCACTTCGGCGACTTTCGACGATGGGAACGCTCATGACTTCTGCATCCGGGTTCGACCTCGAAGCGCACGCAGAGCCCTTCGATTCTCCAGTCCAGTACATGCAGCGCACGCGCGAGTACTATTTGAGGCTCGGCTTCGACAATCCGTACCGTTGGAGCCATTACCGCGACGTGCCGTTCGCGCCGCTCAAGAAGCCGCTGAGCAAGAGCCACGTGACGTTCGCTCTGACTGCCGCACCCTTCCAACCGGACAAGGGTGACCAGGGCCCTGGCGCCGCCTACAATTCAGCTGCCAAGTTCTACAAGGTTTATGCCGGCGACACGTCGGGAGATCACGATCTGCGCATCTCGCATATCGGCTACGACCGCAAGCATACGAGTGCCGTCGATCAGCGCTGCTGGAACCCGCTCGAGCAACTGCGCTTGGCAGCCAAAGACGGCCGCATCGGCGAACTCGGGCCGCGCTTCTATGGCGTGCCCACAAATCGCAGTCAGGCAACGACCATCGCCACCGACGCACCGGAAATCGTGCAGCGCTGCCTCGACGACCGGATCGATGCGGTCCTGCTCGTACCGAACTGCCCTGTCTGCCATCAATCGGTCAGCATCACGGCGCGCCATCTCGAAGCTGCCGGCATCGCGACCGTCGTGATGGGCTGCGCGAAGGACATCGTCGAGCACGCGGGCGTGCCGCGGTTCCTGTTCAACGACTTTCCACTCGGCAACGGTGCCGGCAAGCCGAATGACGTCGCCTCGCAACGCGACACCCTTACTGCGGCGCTGCGCCTGCTCGAAGCGGCACCTGGCCCGCGCACGACGGTGCAGAACCCGATACGTTGGAGCGAGAGCGCGGATTGGAAGAACGACCATCTCAACCTCGACCGGATGTCGGCCGAAGAAGTCGCCCGCCGGCGTGCCGATGTCGACAGACAGAAAGAAATCGCACGGCAGGTTCGCGTCGAGGCCGGCTTAGCGAAGAAGGCAGGGTAACTCCGATCATGCACAAACTATCACGGCGTGCTGCTGCAGCGCTCGGTATCTTTGCGGCGTTCTCCAGCTTCGTTGGCAACGCCATGGCCCAGGATGCATGGCCAAAAGTGCGCCCCATCAAGTTCGTCGTGCCCTTCCCTGCCGGTGGCAATGCGGATGCCATCGCGCGTTTGTTTGCGGACAAGATGAGCGCGGGGCTCGGACAATCGATCGTCATCGAGAACCGCGGTGGCGCGGCGGGCGCCATCGGTGGCCAAGCCGTCGCTCGCGCAGAGCCTGACGGATACACTTGGCTTTTCTCGCCGAGCAGTGTGCTCGTCATCGGCCCGCATATCCGGCCCGCCGGCTTCGACCCGCACGCCGACTTCATCCCGGTGGCGATCGCGAGCCGCTCCTATGGCATCGCGGCGGTTCGCAAGGACCTGCCGGCGAATTCGCTCAAGGAGTTCGTCGAACTCGCCAAGAAGAATCCTGACAAATTCAACTTCGGTTCGGCCGGCTTCGCCTCTTCAACCCACATTGCCGGCGAGATCTTTCACTCGCAGGCCGGGATCAAGGTTGCGCACGTCGCCTACAAGGGATCTGCGGATGCGCTCACCGACCTGATGGGCGGCCGGATCGACGTGCTCTACGACCCTGTTGCCTTCCCGCAAGTCGAGAGCGGCAACGTCAAGGCACTCGCCATTATGGGGGACGTCCGCCATCCGCTGCTGCCGAACGTTCCGACCGCGAAGGAGGAAGGCTTTCCCATCCTGAGCAACGTGTGGTTCGGATTGTTTGCGCCCAAAGGAACACCGAACGAATTGATCGAGCGCGTCGCCGCAGAAGCCGGCAAAGTTGCAGCTCAAGCCGACGTCAAGGCTGCGACCATCAAGTTCAGTCAATACGTGGAATTTGGCGGTCCCAAGGAAGCGGCAGCAGCCGTCAAGACGGACTCGGCATTCTACAAGGACCTTGTCCAGCGGCTCAATCTTGCCGCGAAGCCATAACCCGCACTACCGGAATTCAAGGACCTCCCGATGTCTCGACCATTCGAAGGCGTGAAGATTGTCGATTTCACGCGCGTTCTCGCCGGCCCCTTTAGTACCCAGCAGCTCGCGCTACTTGGCGCTGATGTCATCAAGGTCGAGGCGCTCGGCGGCGACGAAATGCGTTTCGGTTCGCTCGACAAGGCGTGGATGGATCGCGGGATGGCGCCTGCCTGGATGGCTGTCAACTCAAACAAGCGCAGCCTGACGCTCGATTTGAAAAAGCCGAAGGCAATCGAGATCGTAAAGCGTCTGGTCAAATCAGCAGATGTGGTCGTCGAGAACTTCCGGCCCGGCGTGATGGACAATCTCGGTATCGGTTACGCGGAGCTCTCCAAGATCAATCCGAAGCTGATCTACTGCGCCATTTCCGGTTTCGGCCAGAACGGGCCGGAGCGCACGACTGCTGCGTTCGACGGCATGATCCAGGCGATGTCCGGCCTCATGTCGATGACCGGTTACGAAGAGACCGGACCGACGCGCGCTGGATTTGCAGCCTGCGACGTCATCTCGGGAATGACAGGAGCATTCGCGATATCGAGCGCGCTCTTCCAGCGCACGCACACCGGCAAAGGGCAGTTCGTCGATGTCGCCATGCTCGATGCGACGCTGAATTTTCTGCGCCAACAGGTGATCGAATACACCGTCGTTGGGCACGTCCAAAAGCAGTTCGGCAACCTCTCCGTCAGCCGCAAGCCGACGGCGGACATGTTCCGCACCAAGTCCGGCTTTCTTGTTCTTGCAGTCCTCACCGAGCCGCAGTTCGAACGGCTGATGAAGCTGCTTGGGACGAGCGAGGTTCTCTCCGACCCGCGGTTCAGCGACTGGGCCAAGCGCATCGAGAACCGGACTGCGCTGAAGGAGGTCATCGAGACCGCACTTGCGAGTGCCGATGCAGTGACCTGGGAGAAGCGCATCAAGGAGAACGACGTGCCTGGTGCGCGCGTGTGGGGCATCGACGAGGTCGTACAGCATCCCCAGATCGAGCATCGAGATCTGCTCAAGTCCGTCAACGGGCCCTTTGGCGAGGTCACGCTTCTCGGCCCCGGCTTCCGTCTCGCGCATGGCGGCGCGGAGGTCGATCGCCCGCCGCCGTCGGTTGGAGAGCACAATGCCGAGGTGCTCGCCGCGGCGGGTTACTCCGCGAGCGATATCGCTGCCTTGAAAGCCGAGAAAGTCATCTAAGAGCCGTCCAACGCGCCTGGGGCTATCGCCATGATGCCGTCGTCACGCCGCATGTTTTTCGCGATCGCTGCAATTGGCGGGGCCACGCTCGCATGGCCAGCTGATGCGCAAACGGCAATCCGTATCGCGATGCACTCCGACCTGAAGATTGTCGATCCGGTCGTCTCGACAGCTTACATTTCCCGCAACCACGGCTATCTCGTTTGGGATTCGCTTTTTGCCATCAATGAGAAGTACGAGGTCAGGCCACAGATGGTGGACACGTGGTCCACCAGCCCGGACAAGCTGACATGGACCTTCACACTGCGCGAGGGGCTCGAGTGGCACGACGGGACACCGGTTACCTCCGAGG
>JAPXTA010000113.1:0-17225 GCA_033812735.1 Hyphomicrobiaceae bacterium
CTTATGGTGAAAGGCGAAGCCACGGTACGCGAACCGGACATGCCCGAGCTTCAGGGACTCTGGCGTGATCTCAAAAGTGCGATCGCCGCCCGCAACGACGCCGATCAACGGCTTCGCCTCGTCATGCGCGAGGTCAACCACCGCTCCAAGAACTTGCTCACGGTCATCCAATCGATCGCCCGCCACACCGTTGCAACACGGCCGGCTGATTTTCTGCGACGCTTTGCAGACCGTCTCGAAGGCCTTTCCTCGAGCCAAGATCTACTCGTCCGCAACGAGTGGAAGGGCGTCGAACTCGCCGATCTCGTCCGATCGCAACTCGCTCCCTACAAAGACCTCATCGACAAACGGATCATGATTGCAGGGCCGTCCTTGAGCGTCACGACGGCGGCCGCCCAGACCATAGGCATGGCACTGCACGAACTCGCGACCAACGCGGCGAAATATGGTGCCCTGTCGAATGACACCGGTCGCGTTGATGTTGTCTGGGCCGTCGATGCGCGCGAAGACGTCTTCGCGATGTCCTGGACCGAAACCGGCGGACCGCCGGTTGCCCCGCCGTCGAGCAAAGGCTTCGGGTCCACTGTCACGGGCGGCATGGTCAAACTCGGCCTCCGCGCCGATGTCGAAACGGATTTCCGCCAAGACGGTCTCGTCTGGACGATTCGCTGCCCCGCAGAAAACCTGCTGGATTGCGGAACGCGAATCGCAACTTCTGCAGCTTGAAGGCGCCTTGTCATTGGTGCCGGCCCGACCATCGCAACCCTTGCCGCGCCGCCGGGTTATCTCTCTGCGCCTGACGCGTTAGCCCACCTGGGCATAGAGACCCACAGCAATTGAGGACATGCATGTCTGATTGGTTGACTGGCTACGAAGGCCCCTTCGTGTTGAAGCTCACGCTGTGCTTGTTGCTCGCGACGTTGATCGGTGTCGAGCGCGAGCTTCGCAACAAGCCTGCCGGTATCAGTACGCACTGCTTTGTGATGGGCGGCGCATGCTTGTTCACCTTCGTCTCGACCGTTGCTGATCCCAGCAGTCCCGCGCGCATCGCGGCACAAGTGGTATCGGGCGTCGGCTTCCTCGGTGCCGGAATGATCCTCAAAAACTCGAACAATACGATCACCAACCTGACGACCGCGGCCGCCGTTTGGTTCGCTGCAGCCGTTGGCATGGCCATCGGCATCGGTTGGTATGTCATCGCCATCATCGCGTCGGTCTACGCTGTGATCGTGCCGCGCATCCCGCACGTCAAGACATGGACGGAATCCCAGACCGACGAATGACAAGCGCCGCCTTGGCGATGCCATCGCATGCCCTTGGTGGCCGTGGCTAATCCCACCAATTGAAGATCACATCGCCGATGGTCTTGGGCCGCCAATAGGCGAGGTCGCGGCCGTATTGCGGGCTGATCCGCGCAACGAAATCGCGATCCGCTGCCGACGAAGGCGCGTTGAGTTCCGCTGCGGCGAGGCACTCGAACGGCGCTCCCGCACGCTCGATCGCTTCGCCAAGCCGCGGATCGTCGAAAAAGCGTAGATTGAAATAGTCGGGCAATGCCTCAGATAGCGCGACGACAGGGGCCTCGCGCCCGACCAGGATGGCGAACCGCCGATCCCGATCGGACACGGCGATCCAGTGAAAGCTCTTCGGATACTCGTCCCAATGGAGCTCACCCAGCACCCAGGCAAGATCACGCGCAATCGCGTGCAGCCAAGTCAGGGCTTGCGGTTGCGACAGCGCTAGCGCATCGGTTGCCAGTGCCCGCGCAAGCGTCTGCGACACGCGAGTGCCCATGATCGAACGGGTGCTCCTGGCTAGATCCAAACGAAAGCGCCGCGCCCGATCATCTCGGACGCGGCGTCGATAAAGCAGCACCGAAGCTGATCAGGCAATCTTCGGCTTCAGCGCACCCTTCTTATACTGCGCGGCCATTTCGGCGAGCGTCGCGATCCGCTTGATCTTCGACGCCTGACCGGCCGTGTTGAATTCCTGCAGGCGCTGCTTGCAGAGCTTCTGCATCGCTTCCATGGCAGGCTTCAGATACTTCCGCGGATCGAACTCGCCCGGCTCCTCGGCGAGCACGCGGCGGATCTGCCCGGTCATCGCCATGCGGTTGTCGGTATCGATGTTGATCTTGCGCACGCCATGCTTGATACCGCGCTGGATCTCTTCGACAGGCACGCCCCACGTCGGCTTCATCTTGCCGCCGAACTTGTTGATGATGTCCTGCAACTCCTGCGGTACCGAGCTGGAGCCGTGCATCACAAGGTGCGTGTGCGGCAGCTTCTTGTTGATCTCCTCGATCACGTTCATCGCCAGCACCTTGCCGTCGGGCTTACGCGAGAACTTGTAAGCGCCGTGCGACGTGCCCATCGCGATCGCGAGCGCGTCGACCTCGGTCTCCTTGACGAACTTCACGGCTTCGTCCGGATTGGTCAGCAACTGGTCGTGGCTGAGTTTGCCTTCCGCGCCGTGGCCGTCTTCCTTGTCGCCCATGCCGGTCTCGAGCGAACCGAGCACGCCGAGTTCTCCCTCAACCGAGATGCCGCCCAAGTGCGACATGCGCGTCACTTCCTTGGTGACGCCGACGTTGTAGTCCCAATCGCCGGGTGTCTTGCCGTCGGCCTTCAGCGAGCCGTCCATCATCACGGACGTAAAGCCGGCCTGGATCGCGGTCATGCAGGTCGCAGGTTCGTTGCCGTGGTCGAGATGCACGCAGACCGGAATGTGCGGATAGATTTCTGTCACGGCGTCCATCATGTGCTTCAGCATCACGTCGTTGGCATACGACCGCGCCCCGCGCGACGCCTGGATGATGACCGGCGCATCGACCTCGTTGGCCGCCGCCATGATCGCCAGCGCCTGCTCCATGTTGTTGATGTTGAACGCCGGCACGCCGTAGCTGTGCTCGGCGGCGTGGTCCAGAAGCTGGCGAAGGGTGATGCGGGCCATGGGGAGCGTTCTCCGGTGTTTTCAATGCAACTGCGGTTGGCGGTCTCTTTATCGCGCCTGCAAGCACGGGGCCAGAGGGCGCACGTGCCTCAAACGGGGACAAAGAGACGCTGGCTGTGCATCGCAACATTCCGTCGTTTCCCTCGGAGGTACCGCTTTCTGGCAACGTTCAACCCGCGAACGCCGAGACTGACGAAAATCATGCCCAACAATGAAAACGACACGCCGTTCACCATCGCTTCGAACCAGCTGTCGGCGTGAAGCCGCCATGGCGAATGAGCCCAGCCGAGCACGGCAATGCCGCAAGCCAGATGCAGCGATCCCGCGCGCCCAGGGTGGCGAAGGGCCCGCTCGTGAACATGGCGTTCATGCAGGCGAAGGTGGTCGAACGCCGCGACGTAGTCGATGCGGCACGGATCGTCCGGAGCAGGCCCTTCGATCCTGGAGGCAGCCGAAAGTGTTGCGGAAGGCATGGACATAGGGGCGGAACAAAAAGTGAAGTTGATCGTCGCGCGAACCAATAACCGGCGCTGGACTTCTGATCGCTTAATCTGACTGCGTCGTTTTGCACCAGTTTTGACCGACGGATGATCGGCGCGCTGGCGTTTCCGTGTGGCAAACAAAATATCGTCGCGCTGAAATGGCGCATGGGGACATGAGCATGAAACCCTACCTCCTTCGCCTCCATCGCTGGCTCACGCTGGTGTTCGCCATCCCGCTGGCCATCGTCATCGTGACGGGCCTGATGCTCTCCGTCGAGCCGATCGCCTACGATCGCTCGTTCACCGGAAAATCTGTTTCGCCAGCAGTCGTTGAGCAGGCGCTCGCCAAGCACGACCCCGACAAGAAAGCCAACACCATCTCCATGCGCGCCTATGAGGGCGTGATGGTCTTGTCCGAAGGCCGCGGCGGCAATGCCAAGCGGATCGACCTGACGACGGGAGAACTCGTCGCCCCGTCGCGCGGCCTGTGGTCGGATACGTTGACGACGGCCCGGCGCCTCCACGAGCATCTTCTGCTCGACTGGAAGTGGCTCGTGGATGCCTCGACCATCGCGATGCTCGTCTCGATGATCCTCGCCCTTTTCATGGGCCTGCCGTTCTTCAAGAACAGCCTCGGCGGCTGGCACCGCACGATCTCGTGGGGATTGCTTCCTTTATTGATCCTGTCGCCGTTGACCGGCCTTGCCATCGCCTTCGGCATCAACTTCACCCCGCCACCCGCGCGCGTTGAGGGCGGTTCTGTTCCGCTCGTCGAAGCCGTGAAGATCGTTGCCGCCAAGCACGACTTGGCGAGCGTCCAGTGGATCCGCCCCATGGGCGGCGCCATGCGTGCGCGGATCTATGATACCGGCGGTCAGGCGAAGGTCTTCGCTGTAACGCGGGCGGGGCTCTCCGAGGGGCCGACCAGCTGGCCGCGCGCCATCCATGAAGGCAACTTCGCCGGCAAATGGTCGGGCCTCATGAACGTCATCATCTCGCTCGCCTTCATGGCGCTGATGACGACGGGCATGCTCATCTGGGCCCGCCGCAAGTTCCGCAAGCGCAACCCGCGCCAGGGACGCCGGGCGAGCGCACAAGCGGCGTAAACCGGCACGTCATTCCCGGCGACCACGTCAATCCCGGCAACAAGTGCCGGGATGACAATCTGCGGCACTTAACGAAGCCGCTCGATCGCCTTGCGCAAGTTGCCGTGTGTGGCTTCAAGCGCTGCAATACTCTCGTCCTTCGACTTGCCCATCGCGATCATGACGGCGAGCCTCAGGTCGTTGTCGGCCGCCGCGAGCGCGCGCGCCGCCACCTCCGCTTCGCAATCCGCCAATTGCGCAACGATCCGCACGGCCCGCTTCTTTAGCTTCACATTCGACGCGCGCATGTTGACCATCATGCCGCGATAAACGCGCCCGAGCCGCACCATGATCCCGGTCGAGATCATGTTGAGGACCACCTTCTGCGCCGTGCCGGCCTTCATGCGGGTCGACCCCGCGATCACCTCGGCGCCGGTATCGGCCAAGATCGCATGCTCCGCCGCGGCCAGCAGCGGCGTCCCCGGGTTGTTGGCAACGGCAATCGTCAAGGCGCCCCGCTGCCGTGCCCGCGCAATGGCGCCGACCGAGAACGGCGTTGTCCCGCTGGCGGCAACGGCGATGACAACGTCGCCGCGCCCCGCCTCAGCGCGATCGATCTGCGCCCGGCCGTCGGCGTCGTCGTCCTCCGCGCCCTCGACGCTGCGGAGCAACGCGCCATCGCCGCCCGCCATCAGATAGACCAGCCGTGACGGCGGCCAATCGAACGTCGGCACCAATTCGGTGCCATCCTGCACCCCGATCCGTCCGGATGTTCCGGCCCCGAGATAGATCAATCGCCCGCGTTCGCCGAGAACGCCGGCCGCCGCATCGACCGCGGCTGTAATCGCCGGCACAGCCGCACGCACCGCTGCAACCGCCGCAAACTGCGCTTCGAGCATCGCCTCGAGCGCTTCTCCCGTCGGCCAAAGGTCGAGGTCTTGGTATCGCTGATCAATCGCTTCAGTGCGCATGCTCGTCCTGTTTGGAAGTCTGGTCCGGCCCAAAATCCATTTGCAATCTGACACGCCGGCCAACGAATGGTTTCACTCCGCGGCCACGGCCCGCCGCAACGTCAACTGCGTGATGAGCGCGCGGAGTGCGGCAGCCTTGACCGGCTTACGTAGCAGAGCGTGCCCGGCGCTGCGCACGTCGCGCTGCACATCCGGCGAGTTGTCGGCCGTGATCACGACGGCCGGCACACTGAGATTGAGCCCGGTCCTGACAGCAGCGATGGCGTCGAGACCATTGCCGAGGTCCAAATGATAATCCGCCAGGATCACGTCGGGCGCGACACCTTTTGCGGTCAACGCCTCGATCGCGGCTGCGGCACTCGCAGCCTTCACAACCAGACATCCCCAACCCGTCAAAAGTGTCTCCATGCCGTCGAGGACCGTCGCTTCATTGTCGATGCACAGCGCGGTTATGCCTGTGAGAGCCGCTGCCAGCGGCGGCGCTGCCGCCTGCTGTGTCGATGCGGCCGCCGCCGGTGCCGCACGCGGCAATTCGACGGAGAACGTCGAGCCGTGTCCGACCCGCGAGATGACGTCGATGCGGTGACTGAGCATCCGCCCGATCCGGTCGACGATCGAAAGGCCGAGGCCGAGACCCCGGACGCTGGTCGCCGTTTCCTCGAGACGCTGGAACTCCTTGAAGATCAGCTTCTGCTTGGATTGCGGAATGCCGGGCCCGGTGTCCGAGACCTGGATACGGGCGACCTCGATCCCGCGGCTGACCGTCCGCCGCACTCCAAGGACAACGCCGCCGCTCGTCGTGTACTTGAGCGCATTCGCGAGCAGGTTCTGTACCACGCGCCTGAGCAGGCGCCGGTCTGACCGCACCCAGAGTTTCGACGGCATCACCTTGAGCGCCAGTCCGCGCTCCTTCGCCAGCGGCTCGAACTCGACCCGCATTTGATCGAGCAGTTCCGACAACGGGAATGTCGAAAATTCCGGGTCCATTCGCCCCGTATCGAGCCGCGCAATGTCGATCAGCGCGCCAAGGATCTCCTCGACGGCTTCGAGCGACGTGTCGATGTTACGTGCGATCCCGGCATCTTCTGTGCCTTCCTTCCGTTCGACGAGGCTCGACGCATAAAGCCTCGCGGCATTGAGCGGCTGTAGAACGTCGTGGCTGGCGGCGGCGAGAAACCGCGTCTTGTCGAGGTTGGCTTCGTCCGCCTTCGATTTGGCGACCGCAAGCGCCCGGTTGACCTCGGTGAGTTCCGCGGTGCGCTCACGAACACGCCGCTCGAGCGTCTCGTTGGCGCGCGCCAGCTCGTCGGCCGCGAACACACGCTCGGTAATATCCAGATACGTCGTCACGATACCGCCTTGCGGCATCGGCGACGTTCGGATCTCGATGATCCGCTTGCCGTTGTCGAAGTATTCGTGGAACGACTCCTGCCGGATCGCGAGCCGCATCAGCCGGTCGGTCAGCCACGCATCGACCTCATGCGGCGCAATGCCCCCCTGCTCGCCGGCTCCGCGCAAAATCTGGTCCAGCGGCGCACCGACGCGCGCCAGGCTCGACGGCACATGCAACAGCTCCCGGAACTGACGGTTCCAGCAGATCAACCGCATATCCTTGTCGAACACACTCAAGCCATGCCGGACCTGATCGATCGCGGACTGCAAAAGATCGCGGTTGTATTGCAGCGCCTCGGACGCGTCGTCGAGCAACCGCATCGCCGACTGGCTGCCGACATTGCCGCGCCGGATCAGCAGCGACAGCACCAGCCGCGACGACGCAGCCCCGATCGCGCTCGCAAGCAGATGCTCCGTGAAGCGCAGCATGTGAATGTCGGCTTCAGCACTCGGATGCAGCGTGATGTTGCGCGATGAGGCGTATTCGGCAAACGACCGCTCCGCGCGTTCCGCACCGAGATACCGCCCCGCCGTCGCCTGCAAATCGTTGATCGAGATGCTCGTCCGCCACAGCCGGAAGCTCGGCGTCGCCATCGCCCGCGGCACTTCCTCGCTCATGAACAGCTGCGCTTGCAGCCGCTCGATCGGCTCGGGCGCCTTGAGCAGAGAAACGGCGACGAGAGCTATTATGTTAGCTGACAGACTGAACAGCACGCCGTGCGACAGCGGGTCGAGCTGGAGATAGAACAGCGATTGTGGCGCAAGCAGCCCAATCCCGAAGGGGCCGTTCGTCAACAATGCCGGACCGATCAGCCCCGCGTGCACGCACCACGGCACCAGCAATGTGTAAGCCCATACCAGAAACCCGAGCACCATGCCGGCGATCGCGCCGCGCGCCGTGACCCGCCGCCAGAACAGACCGGCAAAAAACGCCGGCGCGAACTGGGAGATCGCGGCAAACGACGCGAGACCGATCGAGGCGAGACGCTGATCGGAACCCAAACCTTTATAGAACCCGTAAGCCAGGATCAGGATGGCGAATATCGCGATCCGCCGGATGGTCAGCAGCTTGTCGACCATATCGCCCGGCGCCTTGGAGCGCTCGGGCGACGGCTCCTCGCCGAGCGGCCGCCGCAGCATCAGCGGTACGAACAGCCCGTTGCAGACCATGATCGCCAGCGCGACCGTTTCGACGATGACCATCGCCGTCGCCGTTGAAAGGCCACCGATGAACGCGATGATGGCAATCGTCGGATTCTCGAGCGCAAGCGGCAGCGCCAGAACGTAGGTATCCGCCGGTGTCGTGCCCGGAAGTGTCAGTAGGCCCGCAGCGGCGATCGGCACGACGAAGATGTTGATGGCGACGAGATAGAGCGGAAACAGCCACCGGGCACGCCGGATCTCCGCTTCGCTATTGTTCTCGACCACGGTGACGTGGAACTGGCGCGGCAGCAGGATGATCGCGAAGAAGCTGAGCAGCGTGACCGTGACCCACGTCGTCGACTCGATGCCGTTGGCGAAGATGTTGGAAAGTCTCGGATTGTAGGCGATCGTCGTCACAAGCGCATCGAGACTGCCGAACACCTCGAACGTCACGTAGAGGCCCACAGCTATGAACGCCGCGAGCTTCACGATCGATTCTGCCGCGATCGCCAGCATCATGCCGTGCTGGTGCTCGGTCGCATCGATGTGCCGCGTCCCGAACAATACGGCGAAGGCCGCCATCGACATGGCGATGATGAAGGCCGTGTCGCCCGAGACCCCGATCCGTCCGAGCGTGCCGGGCCCGAGCAGGATGTCGACCGACAGCGCCACGGCCTTCATCTGCAGGGCGAGGTACGGCAACGTTCCGATGACGGCGATGATTGTGACGACGGCGGCGACGGACTGGCTCTTGCCGTACCGCGACGCCAGGAAGTCGGCGACCGACGTGATGTTCTGGCTTTTCGCTAGCCGGACGATCCTGACGATGAGACCGTGTCCAAAGACCCACGCGATCATCGCCCCGAGATAGACGGGCAGGAAGCTATAGCCAGTCGCGGCAGCGAGCCCCACGCTGCCGAAAAACGTCCAGGACGTGCAATAGACCGCGATCGAAAGCGAGTACGCAAACGGCCGGCCCTTGCCGCCCTTTTCGGTCCGAATCGTCCGATCACCGAACCAAGCGAGGCCGAACAGCGCCCCGACGTACGCCAAGGCCAGACTGACGACCTGCCAGGCTTCGATCATTCCAAATCCTCGGTGGCCAAATCCTTCGTGGCCAAATCCTTCGTGGCCAAGGCCTAGGTGGCCAAGACCTAGGCGGCCAAGACCTCGGAGGCATTTCCCCGGCACGCGTAGCCGCCACGCCCGTTCTCGTTTTATCAGTCACGGCTGCGGCGGACGATAGCTATTCAGTGAAACAACGAGAAACTGTTTAAACGGCCCGCTTTGGTTTGCTGTGCAAGTGGTTGACGTATTCTCCGCCCGCAGAATCGGCCATTAAGACGTGGTCGGTTCAAATGGGGCTTGCCCGAGCTGATGGTGACCATTGTGCACGGGAGTAGGAAGCCGGCATTGCCGGCGGGGAGATTTTGATATGGGAATGCTTAGCGAATTCAAAGATTTCGCTTTGAAGGGGAACGTCGTCGATCTGGCAGTCGGCGTCATCGTCGGTGCCGCGTTCGGCAAGATCGTAGATGCCCTTGTGAAGAATATCCTGATGCCCCCGATTGGCTGGGCCATCGGCGGCGTGAACTTCAACGAGCTGTCCATCAAGCTGCCCGCGGGCGGCGGCAAGACCGTGGATATCGGTTATGGCGCGTTCATCCAGACGATTATCGACTTCATGATCATCGCCTTCGTTCTGTTCATGGTCATCAAGGGCATGAACATGGCCAAGAAGCGTTTCGAAAAAGAGGCCGCAGCTGCGCCGCCGCCGTCGCCGCCGCAAGCCGAGCTCTACCTCAAGGAAATCCGCGACGCGCTGGTCAAGCGCTGAGTGTCATCCTCGCTCGCTGAGGATAACTGGGGCTGTCCGCAACGCGGGCAGCCCTTTTGCTTTGCCGGCGCATACGCCCTGAGATCGAACTTTTTGACGTTATCTCAATCATTTGCACGTTCGACAGGCAAACACGCTGCGCCGGCGCATCATCGTGGCATTTCAGCATCAACGCTCGTGGAAAACCGCGTCAATGGAACGGCGAAACTTGATCTGCATGTGGACCACAAGTAGCCATGAAGGGCGATTGCCGATGTGAGTCCAAGGAGAGAGTGTCCTATGCGTAGCGTTAAGGCGCGATCGTTCTGACGACGATCATCGCGACGGTGCGTGTCTGACACGTAACGTGACTGAAGTTGCCCACAAGCCTTCAAGCTTGGCGGTGACGTGCCGGCTGCAGAGCAGGTGAAGCGTTATTCGCTCGGGCCATGTTAACTACTGGAGAGAAGCAAATGAAGAAGATCGTCGTTCTCGCCGCTGTTGTTTCGGCTGTTGCCCTCGGCGCCTGCCGCAAGGAAGTCGAGCACAAGCCGATGAAGCTCGGTGCTGACGCTGCCGTCGTGAAGGTGAACTAACCTTCCTGCCGTCAGTCGCCAGTTCTTTCTGGCTAAGCGGATCTAGGGCTGAGTTGTCGTGCTTCGACAACTCAGCCCTTTCTTTTTTTGCCGATCGCAAACGCGTCAGAGCGCCGCACAAAAAGGACCTATCGTCGGGAAGGCGGGGAAAACCGCCACGAATCGGTTGATGATCTAGCCGAGGTCGTGTTCCCAGGGTTGTCGCGCGCGAGCAGTTGTGCGTTCAAGACGAAGGCGCTGGTGGTTCGGCCTTATTTTCGCACCGAACCGCACTTTATCAGTGCGAACAGAGTTCAATCGATCGATTCGGGAATGGCCGTCCGTCGGCTGCAGATCGATCCGCGCCATGGGCGCCCGACTTGGAAGGGAAATACGATGCAGCCGAGCTGGAGACCGCGGTCGTCCGCCTTTAAACTGGCCGCCGTGCTGATGGTCGGTTTGGCAGTTGGTGCCTGCTCGAACACCCCGAAGCCAGAAGACACTCTCGGCGCCAACGGTACGGGTGTCGGCGGTGCTGGTGGTCCTGCAACGCCGGGCTCGGCTCGCGATTTCAGCGTCAATGTCGGCGACATCGTCTACTTCTCGACCGATTCGGTTGACCTGACGCCCGAGGCCCAGCAGACGCTTTCCAAGCAGGCCCGCTGGCTCCAGCAGTATGCGCAGTACACCATTACCATCGAAGGCCACGCCGACGAGCGCGGCACGCGTGAATACAACATTTCACTGGGTGCGAAGCGCGCCGAGGCCGTCCGTGCGTTCCTGGCGCGCAATGGCATCGCCGGTGGTCGCATCCGCACCACGTCGTTCGGCAAGGAACGCCCGGTTGCCGTCTGCAATGACATCTCTTGCTGGTCGCAGAACCGCCGCGCCCAGACCGTCCTGAACAACCGAGGCGTCGCCCAAGCGAGGTAGCCCGCATCGTTCGCGCATGCGCAGCAACTCGCGATCATGAACATGTGGCAGACAAGCATCAGCCGGGCGCAATGCCCGGCTTTTTCTTTGCCCTGATGTATCGCTCCGTTTGAGCCGCAATCGACCCGTGATGTATAGCTGAGGGCGCTGCACCATAGCGCCATCGCAGCAAGTAGCAGGCGGAGTTCGGGCCCATGACGACGACAATGCAGCCCGATACTATTCGGCCGGGCAAAGCCGGCGCGCCGGGCAGTCTGGTCCCCGCGAAGGCTTTCGTTGCCCTGGTCTTCACGCTCCTTGGCGCGGGCTTCCTGGCCTCGACCTATCTGTTGATGGTTGAGTTCCCCGATGCCTGGCGGCCCCTCGCCATAACGCACAGTCACCTCTTCATTTTCTTCCCATTGTTCGGTGTTCTGTCGCTGATGGCGTTCTATTTGCCGTCGGTGATCTTCACCGACCTCTACTGGCGTCATCTCCCCGCCGGACCAGCCCGATTCCTGCTTGGATTTGCCGTGGCAATCGGTGCGTCCTGGTACGTCTCGACCTTCATGCTCGGCCCCTTTTCGATGCCTCGCGCCCTCTGGGAGCTCGCGCCAAGGACACTCGCGACCGATCGCGGCGACCCCGCCGAGTGCGGTACAGGCCGCACGGCGTGCAATCGGATCGGCTTTATGACCGCGCTGCAATCGCTCCGCGAAAAGGCGTCCGGCCCCGCGCCGATGTCCAAGTTCGCGCGCCCCTGCGCCCCCGACCCGATGCTCGAGCAGCCTGAGGACTATGCCAAGCAGCGCTGGTGCTATCCTGCCGGACGCATGGCGACGGCGTCCGAATGCTGCGCGGCACAGGCCGCGTTTGCCAACGCCCTGAATGCGCGCGTCGCCGCTCCTGCGACGCGCTCGAAGCTCGCCGACTGGGACGAGATCCTTCAGCCCATCAAGATCTTCTTCATCCTCGTCGTGATGGTCATCGGCGCCATGCTCGTGCTCTGGCGCACCCGTGTGGAACGCCACTATCCGCAATACACCGGACGTATCGAGCGCCACGTCATGATCGGCGGCGTCGCCATGCTGCTGTGGCCGATCATGGACTACGCCTACCTCGAAGTCTCGAACGTGCTGTTCGGCCGTCCGACCGACGATGTACAGATCCGCCTCAGTCTCGTCGCTGCTCCTTGGGCCTTGCTGCTACTCTTCTACTATCTCCGCCGTTTCGCGAGAAACATCGAGGTTCTTGGCCAGATCATCGGCGTGGCCGGCGGCCTCGCCGCTCTGGTCGCTCGAAACGAATTGAAGGACTGGTCGGTTCGCATCGTCGGCGCTGGCATGCCCTGGTGGATGCCGTGGGCGATGATCGCGGTGTGCGTGGCCTGCTTCATTGCTCTGTTTGTGCCGCGCATCGCCATCCTCGACGACTCGAGCGCACCGCGAAAGGATTGAGCTGATGCTCATAGCTTACGATCTCGTCGATGGTACGCTCCAGCGCCGTGACAGCGCCGCGGGTTTTGGCGACAAGACGGTCTGGGTCGATCTCTGCAATCCGTCCCGTGAAGAAGATGTGGTGGTCGAGAAAGCCTTCGGTGTCGCCATTCCGACCCGCGAGGAAATGCAGGAGATCGAGGCGTCGAGCCGCATCTATCAGGAGCGCAACGCCCACTACATGACGGCGGTGGTGTTGCACCAGAAGGATATGGCGCTCTCGCCCGCCATGTCCCCGAACGAGCGCCGGCAGACCCGTCTCGGCGACGTGCCGGTCGCGACGCCCGTGACGTTCGTGCTGACGAGCGACCGCCTTGTCACCGTGCGATATGAGGAGCCGCGCGCCTTCCCGATATTCCTGTCACGCAATCAGAAAGGCGATCTTCCCTGCAACAATGCGTGCTCGGTCCTCGTCGGCTTGATCGAAGCGATCGTCGATCGCGAAGCAGACCGCGTCGAGCGCATCCAGTCGGAAGTCGACAAACTAGCGCACCACATCTTCGGCATCCACGGCGAGACCCCGACCAAGAACAAGCGCTTCGACATCGCCGTGAAGACCATCGGCCGCGAAGGCGAGTTGACGTCGCGCTCGCGTGAAAGTCTCGTCACGCTCGACCGCATCCTGACTTACCTGCAGCTCGTTCTAGGGGAGCGCGGCGAGGACAAGCATCTGCGCGCCCGCACCAAGAGTGCAAGCCGCGACGTCCAGAGCCTCAACGATCAGGTGCACTACCTCTCGAACAAGGTGCAGCTGTTGCTCGACGCGACCCTCGGTCTGATCGGGCTCGAACAGAACAACATCATCAAACTGTTTTCGGTCGTGTCCGTGGCGTTGATGCCGCCGACGCTGATCGCCTCGATCTACGGCATGAACTTCAAGCATATGCCGGAACTCGACTGGCCCTGGGGCTATCCCCTCGCCATTTCGATGATGCTTGTCTCGGCAATTCTGCCGTTCGTCTATTTCAAGAGAAAAGGGTGGCTCTGATCGAGCCACCCTCACGCGAGCGCCATCGGCACTCCCAGTTTACTCGCTCTGCATCCATCGAGCGACGAGACCGCCGGCGATGGCCCCGAACGTCGGCGCGATCAGGAACAGCCATACGTCGGCAAGCGGCTTGCCACCTGCAATGATCGCTGGCGCCAGCGACCGCGCCGGGTTGAGCGACGTGTTGGTGAGCGGGATCGACACCAGATGAAAAAGCGTGAGCGCGAGGCCGATGGCAATCGGGGCGAAGCCGGCCGGCGCCCGCTTTGATGTCGCGCTGATGATCACGAACAGGAACAACGCCGTCATGACGAATTCGGCAAGCAGAGCCGCGCCCATCGACAGGCCGGGGCCGCCGTAGAAGTTCGAGACCGCTGCGAGAGAGTTGATCTTGGTCCCACTCGGAAGTCCGCCCGCGAGCACGAACAAGACAGCCGCTGCCGCAATGCCGCCGAACACCTGCGCGGCGATGTAGGAGAGTGCGCTGGAGGCCTGGAACCGTCCGCTGGCGACGAGGCCGAGCGTGACGGCGGGATTGAAGTGACCACCGGAAATGTGCCCGACACTGTAGGCCATCGTCAGTACGGTAAGTCCGAACGCCAGCGACACGGCAACGATGCCGGCGCTGGGCCCGGCAAACATGGCGGTGCCGCAACCTCCGAATACGAGTGTGAATGTGCCGATGAACTCGGCCGCGAGCGCGCGTTGATTCACGGGATATCCCCCATCACCTGTCGGATCGAAGCCGAATCGGCTTCGATCCGACATGATCATAGGTCGAGGCCGTGTGGCGCGCGCGCCGCGTTGAAAGTGTTAGCTTTGAAAACAGGCAACACGCCTCAGCGGCCGAACGCGGTCGTGCAGAAGGGTTTCAGCGCATAGCCGGCCTTCTCGAGCGACTTGCGTACCGCGCCGGCCATCGCCACTGCCGTCGGCGTGTCGCCATGCACGCAGATCGTGTCGATAGCGACAGGGATCTTCTTGCCCGTCACCGTCGTGATGGTCTTTTCCTGCAGCGTCGTCAGCACCCGCGCCGCCGCTGCCTCCGCATCGTGGATCACCGCGCCCGGCTTCTTCCGGCTCGTCAGTTGCCCGTTGTCGTCATAGGTGCGGTCGGCAAAGAACTCGCGCGCCACCGGCAGGCCGAGCTTCTCCGCCGCCTTCTCCGTGTTCCGCCCCGGCATGATGACGTAAATGAGGCTCGGATCGACCGCCTTGATCGCCCGCCCGATCGCCATCGCGAAATCGTCTTCTTCATTGACGAGATTGCCGAGGCTTCCATGCGGTTTCACATGCGTCACCTTGTGCCCCGCCATGATCGCCATCGCCTGCATCGCCCCGATCTGATAAGCGACCATGCGCTCTATCTCGGCCATGCTGTCGCCCCGGATCACGCGCCGGCCAAAGCCATCGCGATCGTTGAAGCCGGGATGTGCGCCGACCGCCACGCCGTTCTGCTTTGCGATCGACGCAGTCTCGTACATCACGTTCCAATCGCCACCGTGAAAGCCGCAAGCGACGTTTGCACTCGTGACGATCTTAAGCATCGCCGGATCGTCGCCCATCTTCCAGGCGCCGTAGCTTTCGCCCATGTCCGAGTTGAGATCGATCTGCATGAAACTCTCCGTGATCCGTTTGGCCGAAGAGAGCAAGTCGTCAGCCGTTCCGCAAGGCTTCGATTTCGCGGGCCAGGTTGCGCCGCGCGGGTTGCTCCCATTGGGCGTGTAGCGCCGGCGTCTGATAGAGCGCCGGCCGGTCGAGGAAGCCACTGAGAACGCGCGATCGGCCGGCGCGGTAAGCCTCTTGCGGCACGTGCGCATACTCGCGGCGGATCGCAGCCGCATAGCCGTCATACGCCTCGGCCCCACTTGCCAGCACGGCGAGGTCGATATCGACGAGCAGCGCCATCGCCTCGTCTTGGGCCACGCTCTCGCCGTGGCGGGTCGCAAGGATCAGGTCGGCCACGCGCTCCCGGACACCGCGACTGACGCCCAAAGCCGCGAGGTCGCGCTCCATTATGTCAGCGCTGGCTGCTTCGTTGTCGCTGCGGCGCGCATCGTAGACGACGTCGTGATAGAGGATCGCCCACCGGATCGGCAGCTTGTCGACGTGAGCCGGCGCATGCTGATCGAGGAGCGCCAGCATCGCCGCGACGTGCCCGATATCGTGATAGTGGCGGTCAGCACCGGTGTAAGCCATGACGAGGGAGTCGCACCGCTCTGAAGCTAGCCGAAGATCTTTCGACCATTGCGATGCCCAAAGGCAGTCGTCGAATGCATCGGTGACGGCGACGATGTCATCTTCGTTTGGGGACACGACCATCGCCCCTTGCCGTTCCAGCCGCAGACACGCGCGCATCGCCATCCGCTTTCTGCAGCCGCCGCCCCGTGTCGAGGAGCTCGAGCATGTATTGTTCGTAGGTCACGCCCGCAGCCTCCGCCCGCGCGACGCGGAACTTGAGGATGTCCATATGCGGTGTTTTCCACGCCGCCGCATGAGCCTTCTTCCAGCTGTGCCGGCGCCAAAGATACCCCGGCGCTTCCTCTTCGAGCGGCGGGCCATTGTTGTGGCCGATGGCAGCGGGCTGACCCAAGCCCCAGCCGATGATCGTCGGCGGCGGCTTCCCCCGCATGTAGGCAAGCCGTTCGCGAGGTCCACGCTTGCGATCGAATTTGTCGCCCATCTTGCTAGCCGCAGTGCTTCTGGTTTCCCAGACTCGACCATGTTTGCCGCCGAATGCCAACGCCGGGAACTGCCCAATAAATGACCGGCAGGCCTTGAAATTAGGCGATGCTCTCAGTTGTTGTCCTCGGGCAGCACCGGCAGCGGGAAGCACTCGATCCCGTCGTCGTGCAATTCTTTGACTTCGGCAAGCGACGCCTCGCCATAGATGCCACGCGCCGGCGCATCTTCGTCGTGGATCTTGCGCGCTTCTTCCGCAAAGCGCGGCCCCACGTATTCGGCGTTCTGCTCGACGTCTTTGCGGAGCTTGCGCATCAGCTCGACAACGTCCTTCTGCTCAGCCGTCAGCTGCGCGGCGGCCACTGCCTCTGCCGGTGCCGCGCTCCCCGCCCGCGCGACCGCAGCCCGCGCCGCCACTTCGCGCCGCGCCTTGTCCTTCTGCTTGCCGGTCGTCACGCGCGGCGCCATCAGCGCCTTCGACACCTCGGCCGACCCGCACGTCGGGCACGTGACGAGCTGCCGCTTCGCCTGCTTGTCGTAGGCGGCGCTGTTCTGGAACCAGCCGTCGAAGGCGTGGCCCTTCTTGCACTGGAGTGCGTAGCGGATCATGACGCGGCTTTGGTCTCTCTCTCGGTCGGTGCTGGAAGATCGAACGAGCGATCGTGGTCCAATGACGGCACGCGCCCGCGCGCTTCCTCGACCAGTGCAAGATCGATATCGGCAAAGACCAC